>NZ_NTGZ01000510.1 GCF_002551245.1 Streptomyces sp. rh34 | reverse complement strand
TCCCCTGGGCTGGGGCGACGCGACGACGGCGGGCTGACCGGGCGGCCGGGACGCCCCACCGGCGCCGGGCCCGGCTGGGCGGGAAGGCGCGGTGCGGTCACCGGTCGGCGGCCGTCAGGATCTCCACACCGAGTGCCGTGAGCTGCCCGACGACCGGGTCGTGGGCGTCGGCGTCGGTGATCAGTCCGCCGACCTTCTCCCAGGGCAGGACGCGGAACCGGGAGGCTGTGCCGATCTTCTCCGCGGAGGCCAGGACGTAGGTCTCCGCGGCTCGTGCCGACAGGGCGCGCTTCATGGCCGCTTCCTCGGCGTCCGCGGTGGTCAGCCCGGCGTCGGGGTGCACGCCGGTGACGCCGAGCAGGCAGAGGTCGGCGGAGACGTTCTGGGCCGCTTCGACGGCGGCGGCACCGCAGGCGACCGCCGAGTGCTTGAAGATCCGTCCGCCGAGCAGGAAGAGCTCCGCCCGCTGATGGTCGAGCAGCGCCGCGACGACCGTCGGGCTGTGGGTGATCACGGTGCAGGCGAGGTCCTGCGGGAGCGCGCGGGCGACGGCGAGGGCGGTGGTGCCGCCGTCGAGGATCACCGAACTGCCCGGCCGCACCAGACCGGCGGCCACCGCCGCGACCTTCCGCTTGCCGTCCGGGGCGACGGTCAGTCGTGCCGCGTGGCCGACCACCGCGGGCGAAACGGGCAGAGCACCGCCGTAGACCCGCTGGCACAGGCCCTCGGAGGCGAGGTCGCGCAGATCGCGCCGCACGCTGTCCTCGGAGATCGCCAGGCCGGCGGCGACGTCCTTGGCGACGATCTTGCCCTCGCGGGCGAGCAGGCCGAGCAGGTGGTCGCGCCGTTCAGCAGCCAGCATGCACAGTGTCTCCTGTTCTTGCACGTTTCTGCCTGTAGTGTAGCCGTCCATGACCGACCGAGATTCCTCGCCGTACTCCGCGGGTGGCCGTGTGACCGGCCGACCCGGCATCGACACCCCCGACCACCGTGGACGCACGGGCCTCGACCGGGCCGGACGCGGCCTGGACCGCAATCGCGACGTCGTGATCCGGGACGTCGAACTCACCTCCCAGGGCTGGCACGTCCTGCGGCGCACCACCTTCGACCGCCGTCGCCGCGACGGCCGCTGGGAGACCCAGCAGCGTGAGACGTACGACCGGGGCGACGGCGCCGTCGTCCTGCCCTACGACACCGCGCGCGGCGTCGTCCTGCTCACCCGGCAGTTCCGCTACCCCGCCTATGTCAACGACCACCCCGACGGCATGCTCGTCGAAGCGGCCGCGGGGCTGCTCGACGCCGACGACCCGCCGTCCGCCGTCCGACGCGAGAGCGCCGAGGAGCTCGGCGTCACGCTCGGCCCGCTCACCCGAGTCCTCGCGGCCTATATGAGCCCCGGTTCCGTCACCGAACGTCTTCACTTCTTCGCCGCCCCCTACACCCCGGCCGACCGGACCGGGCCCGGCGGCGGGCTGGAGGAGGACGGCGAGGACATCGAAGTCCTGGAGCTGCCCTTCGGCGAAGCGCTCGCCATGACCCGCGACGGGCGCATCGCCGACGGCAAGACCATCCTGCTGCTGCAGTGGGCGGCTCTGGACGGGCCGTTCGCCCCGGCGGCGGACGGCCGCTGAGGCCGCCGTTCGCGCGGTGTCGGGGCTGTCTCTTATACACATCT
>NZ_NTGZ01000509.1 GCF_002551245.1 Streptomyces sp. rh34 | reverse complement strand
TCACCGAGGAGATCAACACCCGCAAGGGCTGACCCCCGGCGAACACCCCCGCCCCGGGCCGCACGGTGAACCCCACCGCGCGGCCCGCGGCCGTTCCGGTACCGTCGTCACCGTCGTTCTCCGGCCGGACGTGACACGGCGTCCCGGTCGTCACGGTCCCGCGCGCCGAGACCGAACGTGGTGAAGGCCGTCCGCTCGGGCAGCGGGTAGAACTCCTTGCCCGTCAGCGCGTTGACGATGACGGCGGAACGCCAGGCGGCCAGCCCCAGGTCCGGCGCGCCGACGCCGTGCGTGTGCCGTTCGGCGTTCTGCACGAAGACGGACCCGGCGATCTCCGGTGCGAGAACGAGCCGTTGGGCCGCGTCGACCTGAGGACGCCCGAGCTCGTCGCGGACGATGTACGGGTCGAGAGCGGCGAGCAGCAGGTCGACGGGGCGCTCCCGGTATCCGGTGGCGAGAACGACGGCGTCCGTGACGAGCCGGCCCCGCGCCTCCTGCTGACCGTGCTCGACGCCCAGCTCGATGCGCCCCGCCTCGGTGGCTGCGGCACTGGTGACCTCGATGCCGGGGGTGAGGGTGACGTCGGGCCAGCTTCCGCCGAGGCTGCGCCGGTACAGCTCGTCGTGGATGTCCCCGAGCGTGTCCCCGCTGACCCCCTTGTACAACTGCCACTGGCGGGGCAGGAGCCGGTCCCGGGTGGCCTGCGGAAGTCCGTGGAAGTAGCGGGTGTAGTCGGGGGTGAACTGTTCCAGGCCGATCTTGCTGTACTCCATGGGCGCGAACGCCGGCGTACGGGCCAGCCAGGTCAGCCCCTCCGCTCCCTCCGGCCGGGACCGCAGCAGGTCCAGCAGGACTTCGGCGCCCGACTGTCCCGAGCCGACGACGGTGATGTGGCGTGCGGCCAGCAGCCGGTTCCGCTGGGAGAGGTAGTCCGCGGAGTGCAGCACGACGGCGGCCGGGTCCTGGGCCAACTCCCGCAGCGGTTCAGGGACATGGGGTGCTGTGCCGACGCCGAGGGCGAGGTTGCGGGCGTGGGCGAGCCCGGTCGTGAGCGCCTCCCCGTCGGGACCCAGCCGGGTGAACTCCACGGCGAACGCGTCCTGTCCGGGGTCCCAGGCCACCGTGTCGACCCGGTGGCCGAAACGGGTGGCGGGGAGTTCGGTACTCACCCAGCGCAGATAGCTGTCGAACTCGGAGCGGTGGATGTGGATCTGTTCGGCGAAATAGAACGGGAACAGCCTGCGGCGGACCTTGAGGTAATTGAGGTAGGACCAGGGGCTGGTGGGCTCGACGAGGCTCACCAGGTCGGCCAGGAACGGCACTTGGAGCGTCGCACCCTCGATGAGCAGCCCGGGGTGCCAGTGGAAGGCGGCGCGCTGCTCGTGGAAGACGGTGCGCAGCCCGGGGACGCCGTCGGCGAGCGCGGCGAGCGAGAGGTTGAAGGGCCCTGCCCCCACCCCCAGCAGATCGAGGGGCGGCGTGCGCGGTCCGGGCGTCATCGGGTTCCTCCGGCGGGGGTCGCTGGGGCGGCTGGGGGTCGTCCCGGGCGGGTCGAGCGCATCGTCAGCATCATGGCGACAGCCTTTCCGCGGCCGGGGCATCGGTACGTTCGGCCGACGGGCCTTCGCTCACAGCACGGTCCGCCGCCGCCGTGACGAGGTCGAGCAGCGGAATCAGGTCGGCCGTCGCGGCGCTCGGGTGCAGCAGGGTGGCCTTCAGCCACAGGCGGCGCCGGCCGTCGCCGTCCTCCGCCACCGCTCGGCCCAGGAC
>NZ_NTGZ01000051.1 GCF_002551245.1 Streptomyces sp. rh34 | reverse complement strand
GGCCCCACCGCCCGCGCACGCGCCCGCCGCACCCCGGCCGGCACGCGCGGCCACGAAGCCTGTCCGGCGCCCCGCACACCAACCGTCCCGCTACCGGGCGGGGCGTCGGACGGAACACTTCACCCCGCTTTTTCTCTGTGCTCGACACCGCCGCGCCTTCCCCCGGGCGCGGCATCCCCGCCGGTCAGGCGGCGAAGGAGATGGTTCATGTGTCCGCTACGCCCGTGTTGGCGTTGCGAGGGGTCTCCAAGCGCTTCGGTGCCGTCCAGGTACTCACCGATGTAGAGCTTGAGGTCCACGCCGGCGAGGTGGTCGCCCTGGTGGGCGACAACGGCGCCGGTAAATCAACGCTGGTCAAGACGATCGCCGGAGTGCACCCCATCGATGACGGCGTCATCGAGTGGGAGGGCAGGGCCGTGCGGATCGACAAGCCGCACGACGCCCAGAACCTCGGCGTCGCGACCGTCTACCAAGACCTCGCGCTGTGCGACAACATCGACGTCGTCGGCAACCTCTACCTCGGCCGGGAGCTGCGCAGGTTCGGCATCCTGGACGAGGTCGAGATGGAGCGCCGCTCCCGCGAGCTGCTGTCCACGCTCTCCATCCGTATCCCGAGCGTCCGCATCCCGATCGCCTCGCTCTCCGGCGGCCAGCGCCAGACCGTGGCCATCGCCCGGTCGATGCTCGGCGAGCCCCGGCTCGTCATCCTCGACGAGCCGACCGCGGCCCTCGGCGTCGAGCAGACCGCCCAGGTCCTCGACCTCGTCGAGCGACTGCGCGAGCGCGGCCACGCGGTCATCCTCATCAGCCACAACATGGCCGATGTGAAGGCCGTCGCCGACAAGGTCGCCGTGCTCCGGCTGGGCCGGAACAACGGTGTCTTCGATGTGAAGACCACCTCCCAGGAAGAGATCATCTCCGCCATCACCGGCGCCACGGACAACGCCGTGACCCGACGTGCGGCGCGCAACGCGGAGGTTTCCAAGTGACCACCGACAAGTCCGCCACCTCGCTGGACAAGGCCGGCACCACGGCCGACGCGCCGCCGGTCGGCAACCCGGACGCGGCCGACGGCGCCGCCACGGTGATCGACCCCCGCCTGCTCGTCCGCGAGCAGGGACTCAGCGGCTACGTCACCGAGTTCAAGCGCAAGATCAGCGGCGGCGACCTGGGCTCGATCCCGGTGATCGTCGGCCTCGCGATCATCGCCGTCGTCTTCCAGAGCATGAACTCCGAGTTCCTCTCCGCGAAGAACATCAGCGACATCGCCACCACGATGGTCGCCACCGGCATGATGGCCGTGGGCATCATCTTCGTCCTGCTGCTCGGCGAGATCGACCTCTCGGTCGGCTCCGTCTCCGGTGTCTCCGGCGCCATCGTCGCGGTGCTCAGCGTCACCCAGGGCATGAACGAATGGCTGGCGATCCTGGTCGCCATCGTCAGCGGCGCGGTGATGGGCGCGATCCACGGCTTCTTCTTCGCCCGGGTCGGGGCGCCCGCCTTCGCCGTCACCCTGGCCGGCCTGCTGTTCTGGCTCGGCTTCATGCTCCAGCTGCTCGGCGACTCCGGCACGATCAACCTCGACGGCGACGGGGTGGTCGGCAAGCTGACCACGTACTACTTCACCGACGTCGCCGCCGCCTACGGGCTCGCCGCCATCGCGGTCGTCGGCTACTTCGCCGCGGCCTTCCTGGACGCCCGCCGCCGCGAGGCGGCCGGCATCCCGGCGCGCCCGCTCGCCGACATCCTCGTGCGCACCGCGGTCATCGCCGTGTTCGGCTTCGCCGCCGCGTACATGTTCAACCAGTACCGCGGCCTGCCGCTCGCCCTGGTCCTCTTCCTGATCGTCCTGGTCGGCACGGACTTCCTGCTCCGCCGCACGGCCTACGGCCGGAAGATCTTCGCGCTCGGCGGTAGCGTAGAGGCCTCCCGGCGGGCCGGTATCAACGTCACCGCGATCCGGATCTCCGTCTTCTCCATCGCGGGGACCTTCGCGGCGATCGGCGGCCTGTTCTGGGCTTCCAAGATCGCGGCGGCCAACCAGGGCTCCGGCACCGGCGACCTTCTCATGAACGTCATCGCGGCGGCCGTCATCGGCGGCACCAGCCTCTTCGGGGGCCGCGGCCGCACCTGGAACGCGCTGCTCGGTGTCATGGTGATCGTCTCCATCCAGTACGGACTGTCGCTGGAAGGCATCGCCACGCCGATCCAGTACATGGTCACCGGCGCCGTGCTTCTCGCCACGGTCGTCATCGACTCCGTCACCCGTAAGACCCAGAAGACCGCGGGCCGCGCCTGACCGCACAACCGCGCAGGTGCCCGGTGCCCCCAGGGGTGCCGGGCACCTGCGCGTGTCGGGTATTCCGTAAGCGAACAGGGCCGCCCGATGCCCGCCGCCGCGAACGGAACATTAGACTCATCGGATCGGCACGCTCGATCAGCTCAAACGCAAGGAGGCACGGGTGGATCTGCTGACCCGCATCAAGGGACCGCGCGACCTGGACCGGCTCAGCCTCGGCGAGCTGGACCAGCTCGCGGACGAGATCCGCACCTTCCTCGTGGACGCGGTGTCCAAGACCGGCGGACACCTCGGCCCCAACCTCGGCGTCGTCGAGCTCACCATCGCCCTGCACCGGGTTTTCGAGTCGCCCCGGGACAAGGTGCTCTGGGACACCGGACACCAGAGCTACGTGCACAAGCTGCTCACCGGCCGCCAGGACTTCTCCCGGCTCAAGAGCAAGGGCGGCCTCTCCGGCTACCCCTCCCGCGCCGAGTCCGACCACGACGTCATCGAGAACAGCCACGCCTCCGGGGTCCTCGGCTGGGCCGACGGCCTGGCCAAGGCCAACGAGGTCCTGAAGAAGGACGACCACGTCGTCGCGGTCATCGGCGACGGCGCGCTCACCGGCGGCATGGCCTGGGAGGCGCTGAACAACATCGCCGCCGCCAAGGACCGCCCCCTCGTCATCGTCGTCAACGACAACGAGCGCTCCTACGCCCCGACCATCGGCGGCCTGGCCAACCACCTCGCCACCCTCCGTACGACCGACGGTTACGAACGGTTCCTGGCCCGCGGCAAGGACATCCTGGAGCGCACGCCCGTCGTCGGCCGTCCGCTGTACGAGACCCTGCACGGCGCCAAGAAGGGCCTCAAGGACTTCATCGCCCCGCAGGGCATGTTCGAGGACCTCGGCCTGAAGTACGTCGGCCCGATCGACGGCCACGACATCGAGGCCCTGGAATCCGCGCTCCAGCGCGCCAAGCGCTTCGGCGGTCCGGTCATCGTGCACTGCCTCACCGAGAAGGGCCGCGGCTACACCCCCGCCCTCCAGGACGAGGCCGACCGCTTCCACGCGGTCGGCAAGATCCACCCGGACACCGGCCTGCCGATCTCCACCTCCGGCCTCGACTGGACCTCCGTCTTCGGCGAGGAGATGGTCAAGCTCGGCGAGGAGCGCGAGGACATCGTCGCGATCACGGCCGCCATGCTCCAGCCCGTCGGCCTCGGCAAGTTCGAGGCCGCCTTCCCGGACCGGATCTACGACGTCGGCATCGCCGAACAGCACGGCGCCGCCTCCGCGGCCGGCCTCGCCACCGGCGGACTCCACCCGGTCTTCGCGGTCTACGCCACCTTCCTCAACCGCGCCTTCGACCAGGTCCTGATGGACGTCGCCCTCCACAAGTGCGGCGTGACCTTCGTCCTGGACCGGGCCGGCATCACCGGCACGGACGGCGCCTCGCACAACGGCATGTGGGACATGTCGATCCTCCAGTGCGTGCCCACGCTCCGGATCGCCGCCCCGCGCGACGCCGACCAGGTCCGCGCCCAGCTGCGCGAGGCCGTCGCCGTCGACGACGCGCCCACCGTGGTCCGCTTCTCCAAGGGCGCGGTCGGCCCCGCCGTCAAGGCGGTCGGCAGGGCCGGCGGCATGGACATCCTGCGCGAGCCGAAGGCCGCCCAGCCGGACGTCCTGATCGTCTCCGTCGGCGCGCTCGCCCCGATGTGCCTGGAGATCGCCGACCTGCTCGACGCCCAGGGCATCTCCAGCACCGTCGTCGACCCCCGCTGGGTCAAGCCCGTCGACGAGGCGCTCGCCCCGCTCGCCGAGCGCCACCGCGTCGTCGTCACGGTCGAGGACAACAGCCGCGCCGGAGGCGTCGGCTCCGCCGTCGCCCAGGCCCTGCGCGACGCCGGGGTCGACGTACCGCTGCGCGACTTCGGTATCCCGCCGGTCTTCCTCGACCACGCCTCGCGCGGCGAGGTCATGGCCGAGATCGGACTGACCGCGCCGGACATCGCCCGGCAGGTCACCGGCCTGGTCGCCAAGCTCGACGGCCGCTTCGAGAGCCGCGCGGTCGAGCCCGCCCGCGACTGACCCGCGAACACCTCTCCGTACGGCCGACGGGCCGGGAGAACCGCCCCTGTACGGGTGGTTCTCCCGGCCCGTTCGCGTGAAACGGACCGGATGGCGCGATCATGCGCGGCCTGGTCCCCATCATGGCGCTCACATCGAACGCGTGGAGGTAACGCAGGTGAGCGCGCAGGTCACACCACCCCGCGGGAAGGGCATCTTCCGCACCAAGTCCGTCGAGCAGTCGATCCGTGACACCGAGGAACCCGAGCACGCGCTCAGGAAGTCCCTCTCCGCCGTGGACCTCACGGTCTTCGGCGTGGGCGTCATCATCGGTACCGGCATCTTCGTCCTCACGGGCAAGGTCGCCAAGGAGACGGCGGGACCCGCGACCGCCCTCGCGTTCGTCGCGGCGGGCGTTGTGTGCGCGCTGGCCGCGCTCTGCTACGCCGAGTTCGCCTCCACCGTCCCGGTGGCCGGCTCCGCGTACACCTTCGCGTACACGTCCCTGGGCGAGCTGGTGGCCTGGATCATCGGCTGGGACCTGGTGCTGGAGTTCGCGCTGGGCACCGCGGTGGTCGCGGTCGGCTGGTCCGGCTACGTCCGCTCACTGTTGGAGAACGTCGACCGGGCGATGCCCGACATGCTCTCGGGACCGGACGTGGCGGAAGGGTTCGGCTTCGACCTCCTGGCCTTCTCCCTGGTACTGGTACTGACCGTCATCCTAGTCGTCGGCATGAAGCTGTCCGCCCGGGTCACCTCGGTCGTGGTGGCGATCAAGGTCGGCGTCGTCCTCATGGTGATCATCGCGGGCCTCTTCTTCATCAAGGCCGAGAACTACAAGCCCTTCGTCCCCCCGGCCGAGCAGCAGCCCGCAGGTTCGGGCTGGGACGCCCCGCTCGTGCAGCTGATCTTCGGCTACGAACCCACCAACTTCGGCATCATGGGCATCTTCACGGCCGCCTCCATCGTCTTCTTCGCGTTCCTCGGCTTCGACGTGGTGGCCACCGCCGCCGAGGAGACCAGGCTGCCCCAGCGCGACATGCCGCGCGGCATCCTCGGCTCGCTCGTCATCTGCACAGTGCTCTACGTGGCGGTCTCGATCGTGGTCACCGGCATGCAGCACTACAGCGAACTCTCCGTCAGCGCCCCGCTCGCCGACGCCTTCAAGGCCACCGGGCATCCCTTCTACGCCGGTCTGATCAGCTTCGGCGCGGCGGTCGGTCTCACCACGGTCTGCATGATCCTGCTGCTCGGCCAGACCCGGGTCTTCTTCGCGATGAGCCGCGACGGTCTGCTCCCGCGCTTCTTCTCCCGGACGCACCCGCGCTTCCGCACGCCCTACCGCCCGACGATCCTGCTCGGCGTGCTGATCGCGGTCATCGCCGGGTTCACGAGCATCGAGGAGCTGGCCACCCTGGTGAACATCGGCACGCTCTTCGCGTTCGTCATCGTCGCCCTGGGCGTCCTGGTCCTGCGCCGCACCCAGCCGAACCTGCCCCGCGCGTTCCGTACCCCGTGGGTGCCGGTGCTGCCGATCGCCTCGGTGGCGGCCTCGGTCTGGCTGATGCTGAATCTGCCCGTGGAGACCTGGGTCCGCTTCGCTGTCTGGATGGCGCTCGGGGTGATCATCTACTTCGCGTACGGGCGCTCCCACAGCCGCATGGCCAAGTCGGGCCGTCAGGGCGTGTCCGGCGGATCAGCACCGGACACGCCCTGAGGCCCCTCGTCCCCGGGCGCCGGCAGCGGCCGTACCGTACGGGGGCCCACGCAGCGGGCCCCGTACGCCTCGACCCGCTGCCGCAGTCCGCGGTCGGCGGTGACGACGACGCGGTCCCGGTCCGGGGCGGCCCCGGCCACCAGCTCGGCGATCAGGTCGTCGCCGCTGCCGGGGGCCGACGCGACCCGCACCCCGGTCACGGACGCGACGCCTCTGGCCGCCCCTTCCACGACGAGCACCAGTTCGACGGGGCCGGGCGCGCCGGGCAGCCCGGCCGTCGCGTACGGGACCAACGAGTCCCGCAGCCGTACCGCGGCCCCGCGCCGGTCCCGCCACCACCCGTCGGGTACGGAACCGACCACGTTGGCGGCGTCCACGATCACCAGCACCGCATCGTCCTCGCTCATCCCGGCAGGGTGTCACGAGCGGCGCGGCGGGACAGTGCGTCAGCCCCCGGTCGCGGGGGACTTCTTCGCTTCCTCGGGGATCGTGGTGTCCTCGCGGATCGCCTTCCACAGCTGACCCGCCTGCGGCTGGGCCGCGATCACCCGGTTCTCGTCGATCTTGTCGTACGCCACCGGCAGCATGATCGTCTCCATCGAGGCCGGGTCGACGCCGTTCATCGAGCGGGCGAACTCCGCCAGCGAGGTGAGCGAGGCGAGCCCCGAGTCGGTGGTGAGCGACTTGGTGGCCGACTTGGCGATCTTGTACGAGCTCGCCGGACTGCCCAGCAGGTCCTGCGACTTGACCTCGCTCAGCAGGGCCATCAGGAACTGCTGCTGGAGCCCGATGCGGCCGAGGTCGCTGCCGTCGCCGATACCGTGCCGGGTCCGGACGTACGCCAGGGACTCGGTGCCGTTCAGCTTCTGCGGGCCCGCGGTGAGACTCAGCCCGGAGGCCTTGTCGTCGATGTCCTGCGGCACGTCGACGGTGACCCCGCCGATGGCGTCGACCAGGTCCTTGAACCCGGCGAAGTTGATCTCCAGGTAGTGGTCGATGCGGACGCCGGACATCTTCTCCACCGTCTTCACCACACAGGCCGGACCGACCTGCGCGTAGACGGAGTTGAACATGACGCGTTCCTTGGCGGACACCGTGGATCCGTTTTCCCCGACGCACTCGGGCCGGGTCACCAGGGTGTCGCGCGGGATGGAGACGGCGACGGCCTTCGACCGGCCCTCGGGTATGTGCACCACCATCGCGGTGTCGGAGCGGGCGCCGCTGACGGCCCCGCCGCCGCCCAGCTCCTCGTTCTCCGCCCCGGCGCGCGAGTCCGAGCCGAGGACCAGCAGGTTCTGCCCGCTGGTGGGCAGCTTCTCCGGGCGGTCCTCGCCGAGCGCCTTGTTGATGTCGACGGCCTTGATGTTCCCGTCGAGCTGGCTGTAGAGCCAGTAGACGGTGCCGCCCCCGGCGAGCAGCAGGACGAGCAGGACACCGAGCGTGATCTTGAGTCCGCGGCGGCGTTTGCGCTGGCTCCTGCGGCCCCGTGCGGGCCGGCTCCGGTGTGCGGCGCCGGAGCCGTCGTGGGTGTCCGGTGCCGTGGCGTCGTGGCTCATCCTGCGCGAGTCCTCAAATCTCATGGCCCCGGGCGGGGCGGAGTGCGGGGGACTCGGGTGGGGGGTGTGACCGGTCCGTGAATGTATGACTGACCGAGCACTATAGAACACCTGATCCCCCAGCAGGAGGGGAGGGAGAGCCCGGCTCTCCCTCCCCTCCCGCTGGGGGACGCTCGGTGCCGGTTCTGCGGCGAAGTGGCGCCGACCCGGCCGGGAAGTGAAGCCCCTGTGAAGTGTGTGACAAAATTCTGACCCGAAGGTCTGTTCGGCGGTGACCTGCGGGCCGAGTAACGGGGAGAAGGGCACGGGTATGGGAGTGAGGTCCGGGCGCACCGAGCGGAGGAGTCGCCCCGTGGGCGACGGGGGCATCCGGGTGGCGGACGCGCCCGCCACCAGTCTTCGCGCGCCGGTCGTGGAGGGTCCCTGGATCGTCCTGGGCAAGGACCGGCGGCTCACCGTGTTCGCGCGCTCCGAGAAGGGGCTGCTGCGCTGGACGCAGAGGGCCGCCGCGGGGGACGAGTGGGCCGGTCCCGAGGTCATCGAGACCCCGCGGCTGTCGCACCTCTCGGTGGTGCGGGGAGCCGACGGCTTCGTGCGCTTCATCGGCCGGCGGGTCTCGGCGGAGGGCCGGGCCACGGGAGTGGTGCACGCCGTCCAGTACCAGACGGGCCGCCCGGTGACCGAGTGGAAGCCGGTGGGGAACCCGCACAAGGACGCGGCCGGCGCGGGGCGCATCGGCGTTCCGGCTGCGGCCGTGAGCGGCTCCGGGCGCGTCCACGTCTTCGTCGCCAACGCCGGAGGCGGGGTGTCGATGCGGCGCGAGGACGCGAAGGGCGCGTGGGAGCCCTGGCGCGACCTCCAGGGGAGCGACGCGTACGACGGTGCGGTCGCCGTCGCCACCGCGTCCGGCCGGGTCGAATACCTCGCGCCGGGCGACGGCGCGGCCATGCGCTGGCAGCAGGGGCAGCCGGACGGCGGCCTGGACCGCTGCCTGGACCTGCAGATCTCGGTGACCCCCGGCAGCGCGTCGGCGCTGGAGACCGCGCCCGACCGGTTCACGTACTACTGGGCCGATGCCGCGACCGGCGCCCTGTTCGCCCACCGTCCGGGTACCTGGGTCATCCCGTTGGGCGGCGGGCCGGCCGAGGGCCGGATAGCCGCGCTGCGTGTCTGGCTCGACGGCTACGACTGCACGGTGCTGGCCCACCGGACCCCGCAGGGCGAGGTCCTGCTCGCCGCCTGCGGCACGGAGAACGAGGGGGGCGGCGTCTGGTGGTCGGGCACGACCGAGCGGAGCGCCCGGCCGCCTGCCCTGGCCTGTGACGCCGAAGGGCGCGTGGTGCTCGCGCTGTTCGGCGAGGACGGGGCGTTGCGCATCGCGCGCCAGGCTCCGGAGCCGGGGCTGGCGATGGCGCCGTCCTCTCCCGTCTGAGCCCCCCTGCCCTGTCGCGATCCAGCTCTTGTCAGCTTCATCACAAACGTGAAGAACGAGTGATCACAGGTGGACAAAGAGTGGCGCTGATGTGAACATCGGACGGCGGCCTGTCTTCTGTCACTGACAGCGTCCCGCGTGACGGAACTTTCGGTGGGGCGAAAGAGTGAGGCGGGGCTTCGGCTCCTGTTCAACGGGGCGGGCTAATTTTGTGAGCGTCAACAATCCTGAGACCAGTGCGCTGGTATCGACATATAGATCTTTGGTGCCGGTGCGGGCGCGTCGGCGACTCGTCCGCCGTGTCCCCGCCCCGTGGCGCAACATGGTCATGCACCTGCTCGCGAGCTTCGACTCGGCCCGCTCCGCCGTGGTGGTCCGGGCGCTGGGCGGGCGGAGCAATCCCGCGCGGCACAGCCCCGACGCCTCGCTGCGCGTCGTGCGGATCCAGGGCAAGCACGCGCGGGCCGTGGTGGTGCGCGGCGCCACCGAATGGGCCGCGCGCGCCAGGAACCTCCACATGCTCGTCGCCGTGCTGGAGGAGGCGGAGATCGATCACTTCGCCGTCCGCGGGACCTCCCAGAACCTTCCGTGCGTCGCGGTGCCGGCCCGGCTGCGCGCCGACGTCGAAGAGGTGCTGCAACTCGCCTTCGGCCGCAACCCCGGCTACGTCGCCCAGGAGAACGGCGGCCAGGCCCGGTCGGGCGCGTCCGCCCAAACATGGCGGCGGCTGCGCTCGCACCCCGTGCTCCGGCTGTCCTGGAACGTCTGCGACCCCACCGGCCATCTCGTCTTCGGCCCCGAGTCCGGCTGCGACCTGGAGTTCTGGGACGAGCGCGAGGGCGAACTGTGCGCGCCGCGTCCCAACACCGTCGTCACCCAGATCCCGGTCGAGACGGAGTTCCGCACGGCCGAGCAGAAACTGTTCAGCCCGGTGCCCGGCCCGTACCACACGGGGCACACCCGGACCGTCGCGGACTTCACGGCCCGGCTGCCGACCGACCACGCCTTCCCGATCGACGTCGTCTACACCTGGGTCGACGACTCCGACACCGTATGGCGCGCCGAGAAGGACGCCGTACGGCGGTCCCTGACCGCGGACAGCGACCAACTGCACGAGCAGGCCGACAACGGCGCCCGCTACACGAGCCGCGACGAACTCCGCTACTCCCTGCGCTCCATCCACCAGTACGCGCCCTGGGTACGCAACATCTTCCTGGTCACCGCCGGGCAGACCCCGGGCTGGCTCGACACGGACGTCCCCGGCCTCACCGTGGTCGACCACCGGGAGATCTTCTCCGACCCGGCGGCCCTGCCGACCTACAACTCGCACGCCATCGAGAGCCAGCTCCACCACATACCCGGCCTCTCCGACCATTTCCTCTACCTCAACGACGACGTGTTCTTCGGGCGGCCCGTACAGCCCGGACACTTCTTCCACCCCAATGGCCTGACCAAGTTCTTCCTGTCCAAGGCGCTGATCCCGTCCGGGAACGTGGCCCCCGAGGACCTCCCGGTCAACGCGGCGGGCAAGAACAGCCGCGGCCTGATCGCCCAGCAGTTCGGCACGGTCATCTCCCAGAAGATGAAGCACACGCCGCACGCGCTCCGACGCACCGTCCTCACGGAGATCGAGCACATCTACGCGCGGGCACACTGGGTCACCCAGCACGCGCGCTTCCGCTCGCCGCACGACATCCCCATCGCCTCCTCGCTGCACCACTACTACGCCTACCACCTGGCCCGGGCGACGCTCGCGGACCTCAGGTACGTCTACATCGACATCGGCGAGGAGAAGGCCCAGGGGCGGCTCAACCGCCTCGTCGTCCAGCGGAACTTCGACACCTTCTGCATCAACGACACCGTGGTTCCCGAGGACCCCGATGCCCAGGAGCGCATGGTGCGGCGGTTCCTCGACACCTACTTCCCCGTGCCGAGCCCCTTTGAGCTGCAGGGGTCGCACGGCGCGCCCACGCGCCGCACCCACGAACTGGGACGGAGCTCCGGATGACGCAGCGACGCGCACAACTGGGCGCCGCCCGGCGCCGGCTGGAGGTCCGCGCCGCGGCCCTGCGCTCCCGCCTGATTCTGCGGGTCTTCCTGCCGCTGCGCTCCGGCCGCACGGCGCGCCTGCGGTACGCCGCCGTGCTCGACGGCCACACCGTCAACCTGCACGCCGAACTGCCGGGCTCGGCCCGGCTCCCCGACAGCGCGCAACTCGTACTGGGCAGCGGCCGGCAGCGTCACGAGAGCCCCGCCCGGGTCTACGAGGGCCCCGACGGCGGGCTGCTGATGGACGCGGTCGTGCTCCTGGGGGCCGAGGTGGGCGGCGCCCCGGTCGGCGCCGGGCGCAGACCGCTGCGTCTGCGGCTGGCCAACGGCCGACGGACCCGGCAACTGCCGCTGCTGCTGGTGGAGCTGCCCGTCCCCTACGAGGGCCCCACCAAGCCGATGACGGCGTCCGGCGTGACCGGGCAGCGCCACCGGATCGGCCGTTCGGTCACCGGGAACGCGCGCGTCGTCACCTCGGACGCCAGGCCCGGCGCGGAAGTGGTCAAGGTGCACATCACCCACGCGGGCATCGCCGTCGACTTCCGGGTCCTCGGCGCCCGGATCGACGAACCCCGGGCGGAGTTCCTCGCCTCGGGCCGCCGGCTCCAGCAGCCGGTGACGGTGGGGGAGGACGGGATCACCCGGGTCGAGGTCCCGCTTGAGAGCATGGCGCCCCGGCGCAACAGGCCCGAGCACTGGGACGTGGTGGTGAGCGACGCGTCCGGCTCCGGGCTCAGGCTCGGCCGCCGCCTGCACGACGTACGCAACCCCCTGCGGGTCTTCGCCATGCGCACCACCGTGATCGCTCCTCCCGGCCACCCGCCGCTCCTCGTCCAGCCCCGCTACACCTCCGCGGGCAACCTCCGCATCACCTGCACCCCGATGCCAGAAATCGGCTGAAAGACCCTATGAAGATCACCTTCCTGCTCACCACCGCCGACGCCGTGGGAGGGACCGAACGGGCTGTTTTCAACCAGGCCTCGGAACTCGCCGTCCGGCACGACGTCCGGGTCCTGAGCGTCTTCAAGTCCAAACCGGCGCAGTTCTTCTCGCCGGACGAGCGGGTCCGTGTCGACTACCTCGTCGACCTCACCGGTCCGGTGCAGCGCCCCCTGCGACCCACCGGTGTGGACGACGCCGTGTGGGCGCAGTTGTCCGCACAGCCCAGCCGGGTGGTGGACCGTGCCTGGGAGGCCGCGTTCAACAGGCTCTCCGACCTGGAGCTCGGGTTGGCGCTTCAGGACAGCGACACCGACGTGCTGATCACCACCACCCCGGCCCTCATGGCGCTCGCCGTGCACCTGGCGCCGTCCCGCGTGGTCACCGTGCACCAGGAGCACCGGGTCTCCGAACTGCGCGGGACGAGCGGTGAACCGCTCCTGCGGCACTCGGCGAGACTCGACGCGCTCGGCGTCCTGAGCGAGCGGACCCGTGAGTGGTTCGCCGAGACGCTGGGCGCCGGTGCGCCCCGGCTGGAGGTCGTGCCGAACGCCCTTCCCAGCGGCTATCGTCCGAAGTCCACCCTGGAGACGCGGACCGTCGTCATCGCCGGACGCCTCGTCGGCGAGAAGCAGATCGACCACGCCGTAACGGCCTGGGCGGCGATCGCCCCGCGCCACCCCTCGTGGACCCTGCGGATCTTCGGGGACGGGCCGCTCAGCGGCGCCCTGCGCCGCCAGATCGACTCCCTCGGCCTGCACGACAGTGTCCAGCTCAACGGCAACTCGCCGCACCTCGCCGAGGAGTGGGCCAAGGCCAGCATCGCCCTGCTGACCTCGCGCAACGAGGCCTTCGGCCTCGTGCTGGCCGAGGCCCAGGCCGCCGGTGTCCCCGTCGTCTCCTACGACTCGCCCAACGGGCCCCGCGAAGTCGTCATGGACGGCCACTCCGGGCTGCTCGTGCCGACCGGTGACATCGACGCGCTCACCTCCTGCCTGCTGCGGCTCATCGAGGACACGTCGCTGCGCCACCGGATGGGCGCCGCCGCCCTGGGGGCCGTCGAACGCTTCGCCCCGGCCGTCGTGACCGCCCGGTGGGAACACATCTTCTCGGAACTCCTCGCCGAGCGGGACAGCGGCCGCCGTGACATCGCCAAGGCCGAACGGCAGGCCATGCACGAGCTGGTCAGCGGGGCCGACGGCGGCGTGCCCGCCGCCTCCCCGGCCCCGGCCGGCACCGTGCGCAGCGGCGCGGCACAGGCGCTGGAGCGCCGCCTCCTCAAGAGTGTCCGCGGGCTGGTCCGCGACGGCGGGCAGCTGTGCAGACCCCTGGAGTGGGAGTCCCCCTGGGACATCGTCCAGGCCAACCTCGCCCTCGCGGCCAACGCCCTGGAGAGCGCCGGCGTCCCCTACTTCGTGGTGCGCGACTCCCTGGTCCGGCACACCGTCGCCGTGCACGCCACCTACCGTCAGGCCGTACTGAAGGCCCTGGCCGGCGCCTACGCCGACCAGGCGGTCTACGTGTCGGTGCTCAACGAGAACCAGAACTCGGTCGCCACCGTCCTCGCCGGGATGGTGGAGCAGTACCTCGACACGCCCGGTTCCGGCGTCCGTGTCTACCAGAGCGCGGTGTCCCGTTCCCGTACCCTGCGTCTCGGCGCGGTGTACGGCTGCACCATCTCGTTCTGGGACGAGGACCCCGAGGATCCGGCGTTCTTCGTCTCCCCGGCCCGTACCTCCGTCGGGACGCGCCTGCCCAAGCAGTCGATGGTCCGCAGCCCGCTGCCCCTGGCCGGCCGCGACTACCCGTCGATCACCCCCTTCACCCGGCCCCTCCACGGCGACGTCAACTTCCCCGTGGACGCCGTGTACACCTGGGTCGACGGATCCGACGTGCACTGGCTGGACCGGAAGAACGCCGTCCTCGCCGGGATGGGCATGCAGACCGAGGACGCGGCCACCAGCGCGGCCCGGTTCCGGGACCGCGACGAACTGCGCTACTCGCTGCGCTCCATCGACATGTACGCGCCCTGGATCCGGAACATCTACCTGGTGACGGACCAGCAGGTGCCCTCCTGGCTGGACACCTCCCACCCCCGGGTGAGGGTGGTCGACCACCGCGAGATCTTCGAACGGCGCGGCGCGCTGCCGACGTACAACTCCCATGCCATCGAAAGCCAGCTGCACCACATCGACGGGCTGGCCGAGCACTTCCTCTACTTCAACGACGACGTGTTCGTCGGCCGGACGCTCCAGCCGGGCATGTTCTTCCACAGCAACGGCCAGGCGAAGCACTTCATGTCGCCCACCGCCGTGCCGATGGCCCCGGCCAGCTACGCCGACGAGTTCAACATCGCCGCCGCCAAGAACAACCGGGCGCTCATCGAGGCGACCTTCGGCCAGGTGCTGGCCCACTCCTTCCTGCACGCCCCGCATCCGCTGCGCCGCAGCGTGCTGGAGGAGATGGAGGGCTACTACCAGGAGGCCATGGCGACCACGGCCGCCAACCAGCTGCGCAGCCACAGTGACCTCTCGGTGGCGTCGTCGCTGCACCACTACTACGGGTTCCACACCCTGCGCAGCGTCCCCGGCAGCATCTCCTGCGGATTCGTCAACGTCGGCCTGAGCGACCACAAGCCGCGCCTCAACCGCATTCTGACCGCCCGGCCGCACGACGTGTTCTGCCTCAACGACTTCCACGACGGGGACGTCCCGGAGGAGGAGCAGGACGCGATCCTCACGGCCTTCCTCCCGAGCTACTTCCCCATCGCCAGCCAGTTCGAGACCGGTTCGGAGCGCAACCAGCGACACCGCGCCGGCTACCTGCCCGGGTGGCCGCTGTGACCGGCCAGGCCCCACCGCGAGAGAGACGCAGCATGGACAGCACCTCATCCATCCTCCAGATCGTCGCGCACCCCGACGACGACCTGTACTTCATGAACCCCACCGCCTTCCAGGCGATGAAGGCGGGTGTCAGGACCACCACGGTCTACCTGACCAGCGGGGACGCCCAGGGCGAGAACCCCCGCCCCTGGTCGACCGAACCCGTCGTCGCGGACCGGGAGGCCTACGGCAGGGCCCGGCAGAACGGACTCAGGGCCGCGTACGCCGCGATGGTGCTGGGCGACCGCACCGCCGCCTGGACGAGTGGCACCTGGCAGACCGCGGACGGCGGCCTCGCGGAGGTCTACTCCCTGGCCGCCGCCCCGTGGGTCACGCTGTTCTTCCTCAACATCCGCCAGCACGGCACGCCCGAGGGGCCCTCCCGGAGCCTGCACGTGCTGTGGCGCGGAGAGGCCGAGCGGGTGCCGACGCTGGTGCCCCGCGGCGGGCTGGTGGGCGACGTCTTCTGGTACACGCGCCCGGGTGTCGTGGCGACCCTCGTCAACCTGATGGAGATCGTCCGGCCCACGGTGATCCGCACCATGGACCCCGACCCCGACCGGCTCGTCCACGACGAGAACTTCCCCCAGCGCCACGACTACGGGGATCTCAGCGACCACTGCGACCACACGGCCGCCGCGCTGTTCAGCTGGACCGCGATCAGCCAGTACCGCGGTCCCGCCGAGGGCAGACATTTCGCCGTCGAGGCCTTCCGCGGTTACTACAACGAGCGGTGGCCGCACAACCTCAGCCCCCAGGCCGTCTCGCTGAAGGAGTTCTTCCTCAACATCTACGGTGCCGCCGACGGGTACGACTGCGGCGACCCGGCCGGCAGCGGCGACTACGCGGTCGGTCTCAACTCGCGAGGCCCCGGCTGGGTCCAGAGCACCACCCCGCGCTACCCGGGGACCGGCGACTGGCTGCGCCCCGACGCGCGGGGGCGGCTGACGGCCTTCGCCGTGATCGACCAGCAGGCGGCGGTCTGGGTGCAGGCCCAGCCCGGCGGGGACCAGTGGCGCGGCCCCTTCCTGCTGGGCGGCGCTCCGCTCGCGCCCGGACTCGCCGTGTCGCTGACCCCGGACGGCCGGTGGCAGATCTTCGCCGAACGGCTCTCCTACCTCGCCCACGACGACGCGCACGGACGGGAGATCGTCGCGCTCGAACAGGCCGTCCCCGACGGTCCGTTCGGCGAATGGGGGACCCTCGGCAACCCCTCGGCGGCCGACCCCCGCCGGGACCGTCACCTGGGAGCGCCGGTCGTGACCCGGGACGGCAAGGGACGCCTGCACCTGTTCGTGCGCAATGCCGGGCAGGGCGTCCACTCGCGGGTCCGGGCGGCCGACGGGACCTGGGGCGAGTGGACCGACCTGCGGGGGTTCGACGTGCAGGAGGGGCTGTCCGCGCTCACGGCGCGCGACGGATCCGTCGAGCTGTTCGCCTCCAGCCGCGAGGGGGTCTTCCACTGGAGCCAGGACACCATCGACTCGCTCCCCTCGCGCGCCCCGCGGTTCAAGCTGAGCGTGCCCGCCGGCCCGCCGACCGCCCTCGTGCAGCCCGGAGGAGGAGGACACGCCCGGCGGCCGCTGGGCGAAGCCCGCCGCACCGATCGGCGGCCGGGGCGGCTTCGGCCCGGTGGCGGCCGCCGCGAGCACCTCGCCGGAGACCGGCACGCTCCTGGTGACCCGGAGCGACCTGGGCGGGCTGGCCTACCGCTTCCACCCGGACGACTCGCCGTGGCAGGAGCTTTCGACCGCCGCGCTGGGCGGCACGGTGGTGGGCACCCCGGCGACCTCCTTCGACTCGGCCGGCCGGGCCGTGGTGGCTGCCCTCGGCAACGACGGGCGACTCCACGTGGCGACGCAACTCGCGCCCGGCCGGGGCGGCTTCGGCCCCTGGACGGCGATCGGCTGAGCTGCCCGTACGGGCCCGTCAGGCGCCCGTACGGAGGTCGGCGTAGACCGGGGCGTGATCGGAGTAACCGTTCGGCTCCGGGCCACCGGGTTCGTTGGGCGTGGTGTCCATGAGGCCCTCGCCGACGCCGCAGTCGACGAGCGGATCCGCCACGCCCGGCGGGCTGTCGAAGAAGACGTGGTCGAGCTCGTGGAAGGCGTGGGCCCGCTTCTCCGGGTCCCACGCGTGATAGGTCGCCGCGCCCTCGTCGCCCTCGCCGGTCCCGTCCGCCCCCGGGCACACCGCGTACGACGAGACGAGCGGGCCCAACTGGGGTGCGGCGGCGTTCCGGTTGAAATCGCCGGTGAGGACGGCGGGCCGGTCCTCCCGGCGCACGAAGGCCCGTACCGCCGCGATCTGTTCCCGGACGCGCGGCTCCTCACCGGGCAGGATGTGCGTGGTGCAGGGGGTGTACGCCCAGCCCCTCACCCGTACGCACAGCACCGGCAGGGTCTGCCCGCTCACGCCCTCCGGGTCCGGGGGCAGGGCGTTCTTCGACCGTGCTCGGTCGATCTCGCCGCGGACGGCCACCGCCACGCCCAGGTCGCCCGACAGACCGTCACGGCACCGCGTCTCGCCGTCCGGCCGGGCGCCCTCGGCATGCCGGAAGGACCAGCCCGGCCCCAACGCCGACCGGAGCAGGGCCATATGACTGCCCGGCGCACCCCCGCAGACCTCCTGCAGGGTGATCACGTTCGCGTCGCGATCCCGCGCCAGGGCGGCGATCTTCTCGGCCTTCTTCTCCGGACGGTCCCGCAGGGGGCAGTAGCCGGACTGGCCGCGCTCCCCGCCCGCCTCTCCGCAGATGTTCCAGGTGATGACCCGCAAGGTCTTCGGCGGGCCCTCCGACGGCCTGTTCGAGCCTCCCGCGGACATCACCCACCCCCCCACCGCGACCAGCGCGGTCAGGAGTACGGCGCCCGTCAGGGCAGCGCCGCGAACGGTGACGCGCATGGGACTCCTCGGACGGCGGACACGGAGCCCTCATGGTGTCACAGCAGGTCAGGAGCGTCTCACCGGCCGGTCACGAGCAAGGGGCCGTACGGCGAACAGCTCGCCGTACGGCCCCTGGTGCGTCCTCGTGCGTCCTCGTGCCTCCTAGGCCGGCACGCTCGCCACGCCCCGCTCCAGGAACGGCTTGCCGTTCACCCGCTGGGAGACGCCCTCACGGTCCAGGTACGGCGTGATGCCGCCCAGGTGGAAGGGCCAGCCCGCGCCGGTGATCAGGCACAGGTCGATGTCCTGGGCCTCGGCGACGACGCCCTCGTCCAGCATCAGGCCGATCTCCTGCGCCACGGCGTCGAGCACGCGGTCGCGGGTCTGCTCCTCGGTGAGGACGGTGTCGCCCTGCTTGAGGAGCGCCGCGACCTCGGGGTCGAGGACCGGAGCACCGGAGTCGTACACGTAGAAGCCGCGCTTGCCCGCCTTCACGACCGCCGCGAGGTTCTCGGAGACCGTGAAGCGCTCCGGGAAGGCGCGGTTCAGGGTCTCGGAGACGTGCAGGCCGATGGCCGGGCCGACCAGCTCCAGGAGCACCAGCGGGGACATCGGCAGGCCGAGCGGCTCGACGGCCTTCTCCGCGACCTCGACCGGGGTGCCCTCGTCGATGACGTTCTGGATCTCGCCCATGAAGCGGGTGAGGATGCGGTTGACGACGAACGCCGGGGCGTCCTTCACCAGGACCGCGGTCTTCTTCAGCTTGCGGGCCACGCCGAACGCCGTCGCCAGGGAGGCGTCGTCGGTCTGCTCGCCGCGGACGATCTCCAGCAGCGGGAGGATCGCGACCGGGTTGAAGAAGTGGAAGCCGACGACCCGCTCGGGGTTCTTCAGCTTCGACGCCATCTCGGTCACCGACAGCGAGGAGGTGTTGGTGGCGAGGATCGCGTGCGCCGGGGCGACCGCCTCGACCTCCGCGAACACCTGCTGCTTGACGCCGATCTCCTCGAAGACGGCCTCGATGATGAAGTCCGCGTCCGCGAAGCCCTCGGCCTTGTCGAGGACACCCGAGACCAGGCCCTTGAGGCGGTTGGCCTTGTCCTGGTTGATGCGGCCCTTGCCGAGCAGCTTCTCGATCTCGGCGTGGACGTAGCCCACACCCTTGTCGACGCGCGCCTGGTCGATGTCCGTGAGGACGACCGGGACCTCCAGGCGGCGCAGGAACAGCAGCGCCAGCTGCGAGGCCATCAGGCCCGCGCCCACGACGCCGACCTTGGTGACCGGGCGGGCCAGGTTCTTGTCCGGGGCGCCGGCCGGGCGCTTGGCGCGCTTCTGGACCAGGTTGAAGGCGTAGATGCCGCTGCGCAGCTCGCCGCCCATGATCAGGTCCGCCAGCGCCTGGTCCTCGGCGTCGAAGCCTGCGGACAGGTCGCCGTCCTTGGCCGCAGCGATGATGTCCAGCGCGCGGTACGCGGCCGGGGCCGCGCCGTGCACCTTGGAGTCGGCGATGGCCCGGCCACGCGCGACGGCCTGGTCCCAGGCGTCACCGCGGTCGACCTCGGCACGCTCGACCGTGACCGAGCCCCCCAGCACGTTCGCGGTCCAGATCAGCGACTGCTCCAGGAAGTCCGCGCCCTCGAAGATCGCGTCCGCGATGCCGAGTTCGAAGACCTGCTTGCCCTTGAGCTGACGGTTCTGGTTCAGCGAGTTCTCGATGATCACCGAGACCGCGCGGTCCGCGCCGATCAGGTTCGGGAGCAGCGCGCAGCCGCCCCAGCCGGGGACCAGACCGAGGAAGACCTCGGGCAGCGAGAACGCCGGGAGCGCCTTCGAGACGGTGCGGTAGGTGCAGTGCAGACCGACCTCGACACCGCCGCCCATGGCCGCGCCGTTGTAGTACGCGAAGGTGGGGACCGCGAGGCCGGAGAGACGGCGGAAGACGTCGTGGCCGCCCTTGCCGATGGCCAGCGCGTCCTCGTGACGGCCGAGCAGCTCGACGCCCTTGAGGTCCGCGCCGACCGCGAAGATGAACGGCTTGCCGGTGAGGCCGATGCCGGTGATGGTGCCCTCGGCGGCCTCCTTCTCGACCTGGTCGATCGCGGCGTTCAGGTTCGCCAGCGACTGCGGTCCGAAGGTGGTCGGCTTGGTGTGGTCCAGGCCGTTGTCCAGCGTGATGAGCGCGAACCGTCCGGCGCCGGCCGGAAGGTCGAGGTGACGTACGTGCGCCTGGGTGACGACCTCGCCGGGGAACAGCTCGGCCGCACCCTTCAGAAGCTCAGTGGTGGAGCTCACTTGTTGCCTCCGTCAGCGTTGAAGTGCGGGTTCTCCCAGACGACCGTGGCGCCCATGCCGAAGCCGACGCACATGGTCGTCAGGCCGTAGCGGACCTCGGGCTGCTCCTCGAACTGCCGGGCCAGCTGCGTCATGAGCCGGACACCGGAGGAGGCCAGCGGGTGGCCGTAGGCGATCGCGCCGCCGTACTGGTTGACGCGGGCGTCGTCGTCGGCGATGCCGTAGTGCTCCAGGAAGGCGAGCACCTGCACGGCGAAGGCCTCGTTGATCTCGAAGAGACCGATGTCGTCGATGGTCAGACCGGCCTGGGCCAGCGCCTTCTCGGTCGCCGGGATCGGACCGTAGCCCATGACCTCCGGCTCGACGCCCGCGAAGGCGTAGGAGACCAGGCGCATCTTGACCGGGAGGCCCAGCTCGCGGGCGACGTCCTCGGCGGCGAGCAGCGAGGCGGTGGCGCCGTCGTTGAGACCCGCGGCGTTACCGGCCGTCACGCGGCCGTGGGCGCGGAAGGGGGTCTTGAGGCCCGCGAGGGACTCCATGGTGGTGCTGGGACGCATCGGCTCGTCGGCGGTGACCAGGCCCCAGCCCGTCTCACCGGCTTCGGCGTTGGTGCGGCGCACCGAGACCGGCACCAGGTCCTGCTGGATCGTGCCGTTGGCGTACGCCTTGGCGGCCTTCTCCTGCGAACGCACCGCGTAGGCGTCGGCGCGCTCCTTGGTGATCGTGGGGTAGCGGTCGTGCAGGTTCTCCGCCGTCATGCCCATGAACAGGGCGGACTCGTCGACCAGCTTCTCCGACACGAAGCGCGGGTTCGGGTCGACGCCCTCGCCCATCGGGTGGCGGCCCATGTGCTCGACGCCACCGGCCACGACGACGTCGTACGCGCCGAACGCGATGGACCCGGCCGTCGAGGTGACGGCGGTCAGCGCGCCCGCGCACATGCGGTCGATCGAGTAGCCCGGGACGGACTGCGGCAGACCGGCCAGGATTCCGGCGGTACGGCCCAGCGTGAGGCCCTGGTCCCCGATCTGCGTGGTCGCGGCGATGGCGACCTCGTCGATCTTCTTGGGGTCCAGGTCCGGGTTGCGGCGCAGCAGCTCCCGGATGGCCTTCACGACGAGGTCGTCGGCGCGGGTCTCGTGGTAGATGCCCTTCGGGCCCGCTTTGCCGAACGGGGTGCGGACGCCGTCGACGAAGACGACGTCCCGGATGGTACGAGGCACGGTGGCTCTCCTCCAGGGTGCGGGATGGCACTGCTGCGGGGCACGCCACGGGGGCGCACCGCCAGCCCTCATGCTACTTGCGGGTAACCATACTGCCCACCCCTCGCGGCCGGAGCGTCGAAGGTCACACCGTCCCGGCTCCCCGTGGCGGCCGTCGAAGCCGCCGGACGCCGGAGGGAAGGGTCCTGAACCTGGCGTGATTTCGACCATCGGTTCGGACCGTGGACAGGGCCCGGAACGCGGAAAACCCCCGGTCGGTGACCGAGGGTGTCCGCTGGGTAACGGAATCAGGAGGCGTCCAGCGCCCGTACCAGGAGCGGAGCGACCTGCTGGATCTGCCAGTTCCGCGCCCCGTACCCGGCGAGGGCGTCCTCGACGGCGCCCGGGGTCGGGGTCTTCGGCGGCTCCCAGCAGATCCGGCGCACGGTGTCCGGGGTGATCAGGTTCTCCTGGGGCATGTGGAGGCGCTCGGCCAGCTCGGAGACGCCCGTACGGGCGGCCGAGAGCCGGGCGGCGGCGGCCGGGTCCTTGTCGGCCCAGGAACGCGGGGGAGGCGGTCCGGCCGGCTGCTGACCGGGCTGCGGCAGCTCCGACTCGGGCAGCGCCCTGGCCCGCTCCACGGCCGCCTGCCACTGCTCCAGCTGACGGCGTCCCATGCGGTGGCCGAATCCCGGCAGCGCGGTCAGGGCCTGCACATCGACCGGCAGCGCGAGCGCGGCCTCGACGATCGCGGCGTCGCCGAGCACCTTGCCCGGGGAGACGTCGCGACGCTGGGCGACCTGGTCACGGGTGGTCCACAGCTCCCGGACGACGGCCATCTGACGGCGGCGGCGCACCTTGTGCATGCCCGACGTGCGGCGCCAGGGGTCCTTGCGGGGCGGTGCGGGCGGCGCGGAGGCGATGGCGTCGAACTCCTCCCGGGCCCACTCCAGCTTGCCCTGGTGCTCCAGCTCCTCCTCCAGCGCGTCGCGCAGGTCGATCAGGAGCTCCACGTCGAGCGCGGCGTAGCGCAGCCAGGGCTCGGGCAGCGGGCGGGTGGACCAGTCGACGGCGGAGTGGCCCTTCTCCAGGGCGTATCCGAGCACGTTCTCCACCATCGCGCCGAGGCCGACGCGCGGGAATCCCGCGAGCCGTCCGGCCAGCTCGGTGTCGAACAGGGAGGTGGGGGTCATGCCTATGTCCCGCAGGCACGGCAGGTCCTGGGTCGCCGCGTGCAGGATCCACTCCGTGCCGGACAACGCGGAGCCGAGGCCGGAGAGGTCGGGGCAGCCGACCGGGTCGACCAAGGCGCTGCCCGCGCCCTCGCGGCGCAGCTGTACGAGGTAGGCGCGCTGGCCGTAGCGGTACCCCGAGGCGCGCTCGGCGTCGACGGCCACCGGGCCGGTGCCCGCGGCGAAGGCCGCGATCACTTTGGCGAGGGCGTCGTCGGACGTCACCACCGGGGGAACGCCCTCGCGCGGTTCGAGCAAGGGGATCGGCGCCGGGGCGACGTCGTCCGGGGGAGCGCCCCCGGTGGTTCGCAGTGAAGTGTCTGCTGCGGTCTCTTGGGCGTCGGTCACGTGTCAAGGGTATCTGTGTATGCGCGGAGCCCGTCGACGGAACGTTCCGTCGACGGGCTGCCATGCGCGTATTCCAGCCGGAGACGCATCGGTGCACGTCCCGGCGGGGTGCGGTCAGTGGATGATGCCCGTCCGCAGGGCGACCGCGACCATTCCGGCGCGGTCTCCGGTGCCGAGCTTGCGGGCGATGCGGGCGAGGTGGGACTTGACGGTCAGGGCGGAGAGGCCCATCGAGACGCCGATGGCCTTGTTGGACTGGCCCTCGGCGACCAGGCGGAGCACCTCCACCTCACGTCCGGACAGTTCGCGGTAGCCGCCCGGGTGGCTCGGGGAACCGGGAGGCCTGCGGTGCATACGGGCGGCGTTGGCGCCGATGGGGGCGACGCCGGGGCGGGTGGGGTGACCGATGTTGGTTCGGGTGCCGGTGACGACGTAGCCCTTCACGCCGCCCGCGAGGGCGTTGCGAACGGCGCCGATGTCGTCGGCGGCGGAGAGGGCGAGACCGTTGGGCCAGCCGGCGGCGCGGGTCTCGGACAGCAGGGTCAGCCCGGAACCGTCGGGCAGGTGGACGTCGGCAATGCAGATGTCGCGCGGGTTGCCGACGCGGGGGCGTGCCTCCGCGATGGACGACGCTTCGATGACGTCACGTACTCCGAGGGCCCACAGATGGCGGGTGACGGTGGAACGGACGCGCGGGTCGGCCACGACGACCATGGCCGTCGGCTTGTTCGGGCGGTAGGCGACCAGGCTTGCGGGCTGCTCGAGGAGAACGGACACCAGGCCTCCTGGGGGAGTGGCGGGACGGGCCGGCTCGGGGGTGCAGCCGGGGGGCGAACCGTGCTTGAAGGGTCATTGACCTCTTCGGCAGCGGACCCGTCCTCCTTTAGGGGAAGATCGCGATTTGGTGAGTAACAATTCGGGCAAATAGGACGCGCGATCGATTGTACGAAAAGAGAGCCGGTGCTTGTGCGAAACGGGTGACGGAGTGTTACTAAACCTGCGGGCCGCGCCGCTGCGGCAACGTCACCACCGCCGCGTCCGCCGGATCCGACGGCGGCAGTCCCGCGATCTGGCACAGCAGATCGCCCCAGGCCATCAGGTGCGACGCCGTGTCCGGCACCCCGCCGCGCGACTCCCTCGGCGTCCACGAGGCCCGGATCTCGATCTGCGTCGCCGGACGGCGCGTGGACAGCGCACCGAAGTAGTGCGATCCGGCGCGTGTCACCGTCCCCCCGGCCTCTCCGTACGACAGGCCCCGCGCGTCCAGCGCACCCGTCAGCCAGGACCAGCACACCTCCGGGAGCAGCGGGTCCGCCGCCATCTCCGGCTCCAGCTCCGCCCGTACCAGCGTCACCAGCCGGAACGCGCCCTGCCAGGCGTCGTGTCCCGCCGGATCGTGCAGCAGGACCAGCCTGCCGTCCGCGAGATCGTCCTCGCCGTCCACCACCGCCGCCTCCAGCGCGTACGCGTGCGGAGCGAGGCGCTGCGGCGGCCTGGTCACCTCCACCTCCAGCTCCGGGCGCAGGCGCGCGGAGCGCAGCGCGTCGACCGCCGCCAGGAACGCGGGCGGCACCGAAGGACCCTCCGCGCGGTCCTTGCTTTCAACGCCATCGGAATGATCGGAAAATTGTCCCTGAGCCGGAGCCATGCGGGGAAGAGTAGGCGGAAGCCGGGCCTCGCGCAGGGAGAGACACCCGTGCGGGGCCGGGCTCCTTCGGTGCGCGTGCGAAGATTCTGTGCGTGAGTGCCAACGACAGCCCTTCGGGCCAGCAGACGACGACCTCCGCCAGCCTCGACGCGGTCCGCCACGCCACCCACGACTCGGCGTTCCTCAGGGCCTGCCGCCGCGAACCCGTCCCGCACACGCCGGTCTGGTTCATGCGCCAGGCGGGGCGCTCGCTGCCCGAGTACCTGAAGGTCCGCGAGGGCATCGCGATGCTCGACTCCTGCATGATGCCGGAGCTGGTCGCCGAGATCACCCTGCAGCCCGTACGCCGCCACAAGGTCGACGCCGCGATCTACTTCAGCGACATCGTCGTGCCCCTGAAGGCCATCGGCATCGACCTCGACATCAAGCCCGGCGTCGGCCCCGTCATCGCCGAGCCGATCCGCACCCGCGCCGACCTGGCCCGGCTGCGCGACCTCACCCCCGAGGACGTCCCGTACGTCACCGAGGCCATCGGGATGCTCACCGCCGAGCTGGGCGCCACGCCGCTCATCGGCTTCGCCGGGGCCCCCTTCACCCTGGCCAGCTACCTCGTCGAGGGCGGCCCCTCGCGCAACCACGAGCGCACCAAGGCCATGATGTACGGCGACCCGCAGCTCTGGGCCGACCTCGTCGACCGGCTCGCCGAGATCACCGGCGCCTTCCTCAAGGTGCAGATCGAGGCCGGCGCGTCCGCCGTCCAGCTCTTCGACTCCTGGGTCGGCGCGCTGGCCCCCGCCGACTACCGCCGCGCGGTGCTGCCCGCCTCCGCGAAGGTCTTCGACGCCGTCGCCCCCTACGGCGTCCCCCGCATCCACTTCGGCGTCGGCACCGGCGAACTCCTCGGCCTGATGGGTGAGGCCGGCGCGGACGTCGTCGGCGTCGACTGGCGGGTCCCGCTGGACGAGGCCGCCCGTCGCGTCGGCCCCGGCAAGGCCCTCCAGGGCAACCTCGACCCGGCGGTGCTGTTCGCGCCGACCCCGGCCGTCGAGGAGAAGACCCGCGAGGTGCTGGACGCCGCCGCCGGACTGGAGGGCCACATCTTCAACCTGGGCCACGGCGTCATGCCGACCATGGACCCGGACGCGCTCACCCGGCTCGTGGAGTACGTGCACACGCGGACCGCGCGCTGAGACCGGAAGGACGCCCGGGGCCGGCCCGTGAAGCCGGCCGGCCCCGGGGCCCCCGTCAGCCGCTCGCGCCCCGCACCGCCGTCACCGTCTTGCGGGCGGCCACCAGCACCGGGTCCCAGACCGGCGAGAACGGCGGGGCGTAGCCCAGGTCGAGCGCCGTCATCTGCTCCACCGTCATCCCGGCCGTCAGCGCCACCGCCGCCACGTCCACCCGCTTCGCCGACCCCTCACGGCCGACGATCTGCACCCCGAGCAGCCGGCCCGTACGGTGCTCCGCGATCATCTTCACCGTCATCGCCTGCGCCCCCGGGTAGTAGCCCGCCCGCTGCGTCGACTCGATGGTCGCCGTGACGTAGCGCAGCCCGACCGCACGGGCGTCCTTCTCCCGCAGCCCGGTCCGGGCGATCTCCAGGTCGCAGACCTTGCTCACCGCCGTACCGACCACGCCCGGGAACGTGCCGTAGCCGCCCCCGACGTTGGAACCGATCACCTGGCCGTGCTTGTTGGCGTGCGTGCCCAGCGCGATGTGCCGGGTGCGGCCCGCCACCAGGTCCAGGACCTCCACGCAGTCGCCGCCCGCCCAAATGTTCTCGTGCCCCACCACCCGCATCGCCAGATCGGTCAGCAGCCCGCCGTGCGGGCCCACCGGCAGCCCCGCCCCGCGCGCCAGCGCCGTCTCCGGCTCCACGCCGATGCCGAGGACCACCACGTCCGCCGGATACGTCCCCGCGTCCGTCGCCACCCCGTTCACCCGGCCGTCGGGACCGGTGCGGATCTTCGTCACGGCCGCCCCGTTGACCGTGGTGATGCCCAGCCCGTCCATCGCCTCGTGGACGAGCCGCCCCATGTCCGGGTCGAGCGTCGCCATCGGCTGCTCGCCCCGGTTGAGGACGGTCACCTCGAAGCCCCGCTTGAGCATCGCCTCGGCCATCTCGACGCCGATGTAGCCCGCGCCCACCACGACCGCCCGCCGCCCCCCGTCGGAACCCAGGGCGTCCAGCGAGTCCAGCAGCGCCTGCCCGTCGTCCAGGGTCTGCACCCCGTGCACCCCCGGCGCGTCCATACCGGGCAGCGCCGGGCGTACCGGGCGGGCCCCGGTGGCGATCACGAGTTTGTCGTAGCCCGTCCAGTACGTCTCCCCGCTCTCCCGGTCCAGCGCCTTCACCCGCCGCCCGGGCACGTCGAGTTCCGTCACCTCGGTCCGCATCCGCAGATCGATGTCCCGCTCCCGGTGCTCCTCGGCGGTGCGGGCGATCAGGTCGTCGCGCGCCTCGACGTCACCGCTCACCCAGTACGGGATCCCGCACGCGGAGTACGAGGTGAAGTGGCCGCGCTCGAAGGCCACGATCTCCAGCGCGTCCGACCCCTTCAGCCTGCGGGCCTGTGACGCGGCGGACATGCCCGCCGCGTCACCACCGATGACCACCAGTCGCTCCGCTGCCATGCCGGGTCCCTTTCGCCGATTCAGGAGCCCCACGCTACGGCGGTCAGGGGGCCGGGGCGCCCTCCGCCTCCGCCGGGGTCACCGCCGGGACCTCGCGGGCCGCCCGCCGGGCACGCAGCACCCGCCACACGAGCAGTGCCAGGGCCCCGGTGACCAGGAACGGGAACGCGGCCCCGAACGCCACCGCGATCCACCGCAGCATCGTCACGAACGCGTCCCAGCCGCCGCCCAACGCGTCCAGGAACCCGGTCTCCTCCTCCCGTCCGTCGTCGTCCGGGGCGTCCGGCGGCGTCAGGTCCAGGGTGATCGTCGCCAGCGAGGTGCGGTCCTTCAGGCTCGACTGCTGGGCGAGCAGCGACTCCAGATCGGACTGACGGCTGCTCAGCTCGCCTTCCAGAGCCACCACATCGCTGATCCTCTCGGCCCGGTCCATCAACTCCCGCACCCGCGCCACGCTCGCGCGCTGCGTGGCGATCCGGCTGTCCACGTCGACCACCTGGTCGGTGACGTCCTTAGCGTTCGAGGTGCGCGACAGCAGCTTCCCGGAACCGGCCAGCTCCCGCAGTACCTCCTGGAACCGGTCCTGCGGCACCCGCACCACCAGGTGCGAGGTCTCGTAGGTGTCGTCGAGCCGCTCGGTCCTCTCCGTCGCCACCAGCCCGCCCGCGCCCTCCGCCGCGGCGCGCGCGGCGGCGACGGCCTTCGGGACGCTCCTCACCTCGACGGACAGCGCGGCCGTGCGGATGACATGCGTCGCCGCCGCCCCCGGCTTCGGCGCCGCCTTCGACCCGGACGGCTTCCCGTCCGCCTGCTTCCCGTCCGACGACGCGGCTCCGTCCGCGTCCGCGGCTCCCGCCCCGGCCCGTTCGTCGGCGCGCCCCTCGGGGGCGTTCTGGCCGTCCGCCGCCTTCGCGCCGCTGTCCGACGCGTCGCCCGTCGCCCCGCAGCCGCCGACGGCGAGCAGGAGGCCGAGCACCCCGGCCACGAGCACCGCCCGCCCGCGGGCGAGGGATCGATCGGTTCTGCTGTTCCATTCCATAACTGGTCCCCCCAGGACGGTCGTTGATGGCGACGATTCGACGCGGCCGCTCCGGGAGCGGTTGCCGGATGGCGGTTTCGAAGTGGTCACGGTCAGGACGCGGCACGGGTTTGAGAGAGTGGACCCATGCAGCGTTCTCAACAGCGTGCGGAAACGCCCCCGGGCCACGTCGTCGTCATCGGCGGTGGCATCGCCGGTCTGGCGGCCGCCCATCACCTGGTCGCCACCGGACTGCGGGTCACCCTCCTGGAGGCGACGGACCGGCTCGGCGGAAAGCTCATGACCGGCGAGGTCGCGGGCGTCCAGGTCGACCTGGGGGCCGAGTCGATGCTCGCCCGGCGCCCCGAGGCGGTCACCCTGGCCCGCGAGGTGGGCCTCGCCGACCGACTCCAGCCACCCGCCACCGCCACCGCCTCGCTGTGGACGCGCGACGCGCTGCGTCCCATGCCCAAGGGGCACGTCATGGGCGTCCCCGGTGATCCGGCCGTGCTCGGTGCGGTGCTGTCCCCCGAGGGACTGGCGAGGATCGCCGAGGAGCGTGACCTCACCCCGACCGCCGTCGGCGACGACGTGGCGGTCGGCGCGTACGTCGCCGACCGGCTGGGCCGCGAGGTCGTGGACCGGCTGGTGGAACCCCTCCTCGGCGGGGTCTACGCCGGTGACGCCTACCGGATCTCGATGCGCGCCGCCGTCCCCCGGCTCTTCGAGGCGGTGCAGGAGGGCGGGCCGCTGCTGGAGGGCGTACGCCGCATCCAGGAGCGGGCCGCCGCCCGGCAGCGGACCGGGCCCGTCTTCCAGGGCATCGAGGGCGGCATCGGCACCCTCCCGACCGCCGTCGCCGACGCCGTCCGGGCCGGCGGGGGTGAGATCCTCGACCGGACCCCCGTCCTCGGCCTGACCCGTACGGGATCGGGCTGGGCCGTCCGCACCGACACCCGGACGATCGCCGCCGACGGCATCGTCCTGGCCACCCCCGCCTGGTCCGCCGGCACGCTGCTGGCCGCCGAGTCCCCGGCCGCGTCCGCCGAGCTGTCCGGCGTCGAGTACGCCTCGATGGCCCTGGTCACCCTGGCCTTCCGGCGGGCCGACATCGAACGGTACGAGGCCCTGCGCGGCCGTTCCGGCTTTCTCGTACCGCCGGTCGACGGCCACACGATCAAGGCGTCCACGTTCTCCAGCAACAAATGGCAGTGGGTCGCGGACAGCGCCCCCGACCTGTTCGTGCTCCGTACCTCCGTCGGCCGGTACGGCGAGGAGGACCATCTGCACCGCGAGGACGCGGAACTCGTCGCCGTCTCCCTGCGCGACCTCGCCGCGGCCACCGGGCTCACCGCCCGGCCCGTGGACTCCGAGGTGACCCGCTGGATCGGCGGCCTGCCGCAGTACCCGGTCGGCCACCTCGCCCGGGTCGCCCGGATCCGCGACGAGGTCGCCAAGCTCCCCGCCCTGCGGGTCTGCGGCGCGGTCTACGACGGGGTCGGCATCCCCGCCTGCATCGCGAGCGCGCGCCGGGCGGCCGACGAGATCGCGAGGGAGATCACGGGAGAGATCATCGCCACGTCGACCCTGGTTCGGGGCACGGGGAGCGAGGCGGGACAATAGCCGTATGAGTGCTCCTGAGACTGTGACATCAAGCAAGAGTCCGAACGCCGGCAAGAAGGCCAAGGACCTCAACGAGGTCATCCGCTACACCCTGTGGTCGGTCTTCAAACTGCGCGACGTGCTCCCGCTGGACCGCGCGGGATACGCCGACGAGGTCCAGGAGCTGTTCGACCAGCTCGCGGCCAAGGACATCACCGTCCGCGGCACCTACGACGTGTCCGGACTGCGGGCCGACGCCGACCTCATGATCTGGTGGCACGCCGAGACCTCGGACGAGCTCCAGGAGGCGTACAACCTCTTCAGGCGCACCAAGCTCGGCCGAGCCCTCGACCCGGTCTGGTCGAACATGGCGCTGCACCGTCCGGCCGAGTTCAACAAGTCCCACGTCCCGGCGTTCCTCGCCGACGAGACGCCGCGCGACTACATCAGCGTCTACCCCTTCGTCCGGTCCTACGACTGGTACCTGCTGCCCGACGAGGACCGCCGCCGCATGCTCGCGGACCACGGCAAGATGGCCCGGGGCTACCCGGACGTCCGCGCCAACACCGTCGCCTCGTTCTCGCTGGGCGACTACGAGTGGGTCCTGGCCTTCGAGGCGGACGAGCTGTACCGCATCGTCGACCTGATGCGTCACCTGCGCGCCTCCGAGGCACGTCTCCACGTGCGCGAGGAGGTCCCGTTCTACACGGGCCGCAGGAAGAGCGTCGCAGACCTGGTGGCCGGGCTCGCATAACCAGCGAGTCCCGCACCACCCCAACCCGGAAGATCAGAACGACGGGCACCGGGCACCGATCGTGCCGTCCGCCGTTCCAGCGACACCGGGTTCGGCTTCGGGGGCCGTCGCACCGTGATGGTGCGGCGGCCCCCGCTCCGTACCTCCCGCCAAGGATCAGTCCAGCGACACCGGGTTCGGCTCCGGGTGCGCGGCGCAGTCCGCACCCCGCCCCGGTACCTCACCGGTCAGCAGATACCGGCGCAGATGGTCGTCGACGCAGGTGTTCCCGGCCCCGCCGATGCCGTGCGTCCCGGCGTCCCGCTCGGTCACCAGCGACGACCCGGGCAGCCGCTTCCGCAGCTCCAGCGCCCCCTTGTACGGGGTCGCCGCGTCCCGCTCCGCCGCCAGGATCAGCACCGGCGGCAGCTCGCCCCACCGCGTCCCGACCTCCAGCGGCCGCTGCCGGGGCGCGGGCCAGAAGGCGCACGGCAGGTTCGTGAAGGCGTTGTCCCAGGTCTCGAACGGCGCGACGCGCGCCAGGTCGGAGTGGTCGCGGTCCCACACCTCGAAGTCCTCGGGCCAGGGCGCGTCGTTGCACTCGACGGCCGTGTACACCGCCTGCGCGTTCTCGTTGTCCTTCGCCGCCACCGCACGCGGGGAGGCCTGCGCGACCAGCGGCTCCGGGTTGCCCCGGACGTACTCGGAGAGCGCCGTCGCCCGCATCGCCCAGTAGTCGTCGTAGTAACCGGCCCCCAGGAACGCCGAGTGCAGCTGCCCCGGCCCCACCGTGCCGCCCGCGGGCTCCACCGCCAGCTCGGCGCGCACCTCGTCGTAGTGGCGCTGCACCGACTCGGGTGTGTCCCCCAGGTGATAGACGTCGTCGTGCTTGGCCACCCAGCGGCGGAAGTCCTCCCACCGCGCCTCGAAGGCCAGCGACTGGCCCATGTTCGAGCGGTACCAGATCTGCTCCGGGTCCGGGTCGACCACCGAGTCGAAGACCATGCGCCGTACGTGGGAGGGGAACAGCGTCGCGTACAGCGCGCCGAAGTACGTCCCGTAGGACGCCCCCATGAACGTCAGCCGCTTCTCGCCGAGCGCGGCCCGCAGGACGTCCAGGTCACGGGCGTTGTTCAGCGACGTGTAGTGCCGCAGCGTCGCACCCGCGTGCTGTGCGCAGCCCTCCGCGTACGCCTTCGCACGGGCGACCCGCCGCTCCTTGTACTCCCGCGTCGGGTGGGTCGGCGCGTCGGTCGGGCCCTTCGTGTACGCCGCCGGGTCCTGGCAGGTCAGCGGGGCGGAGGAGCCGTTCACTCCGCGCGGGGCGTAGCCGACCAGGTCGTACGCCTCGGCGATCTCCTTCCACTCCGGCAGCTCGCCGGCCATCGGGAAGGTGATGCTGGACGCGCCGGGGCCGCCCGGGTTGTAGACGAAGGCACCCTGCCGCCCGTCGGCCGGGCCGGTGGCCCCGGTGCGACTGACGGTCAGTTCGAGCTGTTTCCCGTCCGGTTCGGCGTAATCGAGGGGCACCTTCACCGTGCCGCACTTCAGGGAGTCCGGCAGCATCTCCTTCTCCGGGCAGGAGACGAAATCGATCCCGGCGGCCGTGGCCCGGGCGGCGGCGATCGCCGTGCCCCGGGACTCGGCGGAGCCCCGGCCCTCCCATGCGCCCGCGGGGGCGGCGGCCAGGGCGGACAGGACCAGGGAGCCGATCGACGTGTACAGCGCAGCAGTTCTCACGCGCGGTGCCTCTCTGCGGATGCGGAGAGGGATGGTCGGGCGGGCGGGACGTGATGTCCAGCACCGCCCGGGCATGTCCGGAACCATGACCCCGATGGGTGGTCAGATGCCGGGGCCCCGGGCCCGGTTCAGGAGCCGCCGCCCCCGCCGCAGCTCGACCCGCCCGAGCCGCCGCCGCAACTGGAGCCTCCCGAGCTGGAACCGCCCCCGCAGCTCGATCCGCCACCGCCCCCGCAGCCGGATCCCGAGGAACAGCCGGAGCCGCCCCCGCTGGACCCGCCGCAACCGGAGCCGCCGGGTGTGGAGGCGGCGCACCAGACGGTCGTCAGCACGGCGGCGTCCGCGGCCCCGCTCCCGGCCGCCCCCGCCGGGGCGCGCCGGTGGCGTGGTGCGGACATCCGTGCGGCCGCGGCCAGTTGCGCCTGGAGCCCGGGGTCCGCCAGGCCGCGCGGCCCCACGGTGGCCATGACATGGGCCGGGGTCATCACGGAGGCGTACGCGGTCCGGAAGGCGCCGGCGGCGTGGCGGCCGGCCCGGGTGATCCGGGAGCGGACCGAGGCGGCGACCACCAGCCCGCACAAGCCGCCGATCAGGACCGCGGGCAGCATCTTCACGATGAACGGCACAGGGAAGTCCGTGGAACCGTCGTGCACGGCGTACTGGACGAACGTGAGGAGCAGGCTCAGGGGCAGGGCGCCCAGGCACACCGAGCTCTGGACCAGCGCCCACCGCCGCACCGGGCGGGTCCGGTGGGGCGGCACGAGCAGTCCGCGTGCCGCGAGCCCGTCGCCGATCTCCTGGACCGCCGGGTGCCGCATCACCGCTTCCCGCACCACGTGCAGGGCGCCACTGGGCGCCGCGGACAGCTCCTGGAGCACCGCGTGCTCCACCGGGTCGTGGGGTTCGGCCCACCGCACGGAGACGATGCCGGGACCGCCGATGAGGATCCGGCCGTTCGACTGGAGGGAGGTCAGCGCGGTGTCCGCCACCCTGGCCGGGCCGCCGTTGAGGAACGCCGCCTCGTACAGGTGGTGGAGCGTGAGGCCGACGTGGGCCGGCGGGCGGTGGGCCCGGACGGCCACCGCCTTGACGACGAGCAGGACCGAGGAGACGACGACCGCGAGGGTCGCCGCCAGAGCGAGCACGTTCACGGCGTTCCCTTCCCCACGAGGACGGCACGGGCCGCCCGGACCAGCCGGGTGGCACGACGAGGGGGCCGGGCTCCCGACCGGTCCTGCCACCAGTACGTCAGCCGGCGCCGCGCCACCGGATCGGCGGGACCGCCCGCGATGAGCACATGCTCCGCGAAGTCCAGGGCGTCGCGCCGGTACCCGCCGGACATCGGGCGGCTGCCCGCGTACGCGAGGAACGCGGCGCGATAGCCCTCTCCGAGGATCTCCGGCAGCTCCGGCGCGACCTTGGCCACGACGTCGGCGCGCTTGGCGGCCAGCGCCCGGCTCTGCACCCGCAGCCGCCGGCGGTCGAAGCCCTCGGGC
>NZ_NTGZ01000508.1 GCF_002551245.1 Streptomyces sp. rh34 | reverse complement strand
GTCCTCTCCTGCGGAGCCGCGGGTGCGGCCGCGGCCGCTGGTCATGCCCCCTGGGCCCCGCACGCCGACGGGGGATCCGGCCCCGAACCGGCCACCCCGCAGGGTGAGAAGGGGCCGCTCCGGGGCGCCGGCGCCTCGGGTCCGCCGTCCGCCGGATCGGCCGCGCCGAAGACGACCCGGGCCGACATCATCGACCGGGCCAAGAGGTGGGTGAGCGCGAAGGTCCCGTACAGCATGCAGGCGTACTGGTCGGACGGCTACCGCCAGGACTGCTCCGGCTACGTGTCGATGGCCTGGAACCTCGGCAGCAACGAGTGGACCGGCAGCCTCGCCGCCTACGGGACCCGGATCGCCCGCGCCGACCTCCAGCCCGGCGACATCCTCCTCTTCCACAACCCGGCCGACCCCTCCGAGGGCTCGCACGTCACGATCTTCGGCGGCTGGGCCGACTCCGCGCGCACCCGCTACGTCGCCTACGAGCAGGCGCGCCCGCGGACGCGGAAGCAGTCGACGCCCCTGGCGTACTGGAACAACTCAGACCGTTATGTGGCGTACCGGTACAAAGGGGTCACGGGTGGATCGCCCGGCTCCGGATCCTCCACCGCCTTCCCCGGGGCCAATCGGTTCGGCCCCGGCGCCGACAACCAGTACGTCACCGAGCTCGGCCGGATGCTGGTCCAGCGGGGCGGCAAGCGCTTCTACGCGGTCGGCCCCGGGCCCGTGTGGGGCACGGCGGACCGGCGTGCGACCCAGGCGTTCCAGCGGGCGCAGGGCTGGCAGGGCAAGGAGGCGGACGGTATCCCGGGCCCGGACACCTGGCGCCTGCTGGCCACCGGCGGCGGACGGAGCATTCCGGCCGCCGGCGCGGGCGGCAGCCCGAATACAGCCGTCGCGTTCCCCGGACGCGGCTATTTCAAGCCGGGTCAGTACAACAGCCATGTCGACCGGCTCGGCGAACAGTTGGTGAAGAAGGGATACGGCAAGCACTACGTGTCGGGCCCCGACCCGCGCTGGACCGAGGCCGACCGCCGCAACGTCGAGGCGTTCCAGCGGGCCCAGGGCTGGCGCGGCGGTGCGGCCGATGGTTACCCGGGGCCGGAGACCTGGCGCCGGCTCTTCGCCTGACGGACGTGACGGAAAGGAATCGGTAACCGGTGACCCCCAACGACGACCAGACCCCCCGGACCACCTCCACCCCCACCCCCCACTCCCTGGACGACCAGCTCCCGCCGTCCCTCTTCGCCCCACTGGGCAAGGGGAGCCCGCCCCCGCTCTTCGGCCCTGTCGTCGACAGGACCCCGCCGCCGGAGCAGGAGCTTCCGCCGCGACCGGACGCCGAGCCCGCGCCTGCGCCGGCCGTGAAACCCGCGCCCGCACCGGTGCCGGACGCGAAGCCCGCGCCGGTGCTGGAAGCGAAGCCCGCGCCGGTGCTGGAAGCGAACGCCGAGCCCCCGCCGCCGCTGGTCGGTCGCGCGGGCAGGGGCTCCCCGCCCCCGCTCTTCGGCCCTGTCGTCGACAGGACCCCGCCGCCGGACGGCGAGCTGCCGTCTGCGCCTGCGCCTGCGCCTACGTCTCCGTCTCCGTCTCCTTCGGACGATGAGCCCGCGCCGCCGCCGCTGTCCGGCCGAGGCGGCCGGGACTCCGCCCCGCCGGACGCCGGTAACGTCACGCCCCCGATCGCTCGGACCGGAGCCCCGGAGCCCCCGAACGTGAGCCTGCACCTCGGCCCCGGCCCGGACCGCCGGACGGGCGGGCCGGCCCCGTCCGCCAC
>NZ_NTGZ01000507.1 GCF_002551245.1 Streptomyces sp. rh34 | reverse complement strand
AGGTCCGCGGCGCGCGCGGGGCGGCTGGGCGTCGACGCCGGATCGGCGGCGATCAGGTGCACGGCGGTGGCGGTTCCGAGGCCGAGGGCGACCCTCAGCAGGGTGCGGCGCTCGGGTCCGGTGTGATCACTTCTCATGGCCAACTGCTCGCACGGCCCGACGTCCGCTCCGGCCGCCGACACCGAACTCCGCCCGTTTTGTACCCGATCGACGCAGTTTATCCATCTCCGTCCGGGCCGGCCGGTGGCCCGGACCCGCCCCACCAGGGCGAGCCGATAGCCTCGGAACCGTGACAGAGCAGCAGCCTCATCGGTTCGAACGCGGTACGGACGGCCCCAAGGTGATCGTCGCGGGGCTCGACGGCTCCGATTCATCGATGCGCGCGGCGGCCTACGCCGCCGGACTGGCCCGTCGGCAGAACGCCATGCTGGCCCTGGTGTACGTCCAGCCGGTCATGACGGCGGGCGCGGCGCTGGGCGTGCCGGTGGGCGACACCACGGGTGAGGTCGCGGAGGACCTGGTCTCCGAGATCCGCGCGGCGGCCGAGCGCTTCAGCGACGCGGGGAACCTGCGCTGGGAGTTCCACACCTTCCGGGGCGACCCCTACAACGGGCTGGTGACGGCGGCCGACGAGCTCAAGGCGGACGCGGTGGTGGTCGGGACGTCGGAGTCGGCCGGGCACCGCTTCATCGGTTCGGTCGCGGTGCGGCTGGTGAAGGCGGGGCTCTGGCCGGTCACCGTGGTGCCGTAAAGGCGTTCACTTGCCCATGAGGAGCCCGTCGTCCTCCGCTCCCCGGCCGAGGACCACGGCGCGGATGCGGTCGCGGACCTCACGGAGGTGCTCGGCCCCGCCGTCGAGGGAGGCGTTGAGGTTGATGGCGCGTCCGGTGACGGTGTCGTACCACTGCGGGACGAACTCCGCCTTCTTCACAATCCAGCGCTCGCCGGGTTTCGCGGGCGGCGCGAAGGTGAAGCGGCCCATCGAGCTCTGGTTGCCTCGCGGGTCCTGGACACCCTCGTAGTTGATCATCGCGCCGGCGATCTGGTCGCCCATGCCGTAGACCACCCAGGTCCCGTTGACCTTCTCGTAGGCCTGCGGCACATGGGCGTGCGTGCCGATGATCAGATCAAGGTCGGGGCGGCCCCCGTCGGCGGACGCGGTGAGCCGCCGGGCCAGCTCCACCTGCTTCGCGTCGGGCTCGTCCTGCCATTCGGTGCCCCAGTGGGCGGAGAGCACGACGACGTCGGCGCCGGCCCGCCGGGCCGCCCTGGCCTCCTCGACGATGCTGCGCTCGTCGGTCACGTTGACCGTCCAGGGCCGGTCGGCGGGCACCGGGATGTCGTTGGTGCCGTAGGTGTACGCGAGGTGGGCGACCTTGGCCGCACCCTTCCCCGGTCCGGCGGGCAGGATCGTGGGCCGGGCGGCCTCGGCGGCGGTGCGGGCGGAGCCGGCGTGCCGGATGCCCGCCCTGTCCAGGGCTCCGAGCGTGCGCCGGACCCCCTCGGCCCCGTCGTCGAGGGTGTGGTTGGAGGCGGTGGAGCAGGAGTCGAACCCGGTGGTGCGCAGGGCGGCGGCGACCTCGGGCGGCGACTTGAAGCTCGGGTAGCCGGTGTACGGGCCACCTTCCTTGCCGTACACCGTCTCCATATGGCAGAACGCCAGGTCCGCGCCGGAGACGACCGGGGCGACGCCCGCCAGCATCGGGGCGAAGTCGTAGCCCTGGCCGCCCGCGTCGGCTGCGGCCCGGTCGATCACGGAGGAGTGCGGCAGTACGTCGCCGGCGGCGAGAAGCGTGAAGGGGCGGGGGCCCTCCGCG
>NZ_NTGZ01000506.1 GCF_002551245.1 Streptomyces sp. rh34 | reverse complement strand
AGATGTGTATAAGAGACAGCCGCCCGCGTCCGCCCGCCCCGCCCTGCCCCGCACGCCCCGGAGAGGACCCCGCCCATGTCGACGACCCGTCACCTCGTGAACCGCCGCCGCCGGCTGGCCACGGCACCACCGCGCACGGCGGGGGCCGAGACGGAGCCGGCCCCCGAACAGGTCACCGCCACCGCCACCGATGCCGAACCGCGGGCAGCGGCAAGCACCGCAGCCGATCTCGACGCCGCCACCGATCTCGACGCCGCCACCGACCTCGGTGGCGCCGGGTCCGACACCGCTCCCGACGCCCCGGCGGACGCCCCCCGTGACCGGGCATCCCGCCCGCGCGTCGTCATCCCCGCCGTGTTGTGCGCCCTCACCGTCCTCCTCGGGGCCTTCGCCGCCTGGGCGTTCGCCTCGGCCGACGGCCTCCGTGACGAACCGGCCCGGCAGAACTCCGCGCTCACCGACATCGGCCGGACCAGCGAGGTGAAGGGCCGGATCAGCGAGGCGGTCGGCGCGGTGTTCTCGTACGACTACGCCTCGCCCGCCCGGTCCGACCGCGCCGCGAGCACGTATCTGACCGGCCGGGCCGTGCGGCAGCACAAGGACATGCTCGCCGACGTCCGGGAGCAGGCCCCGAAGCAGAAACTCGTCCTGACCACCACCGTGACCGAGAGCGGGGTCGAGTTCCTCGACGGCGACCGCGCCCGGCTGCTGATCTTCGCCGACCAGAGCAACACCCGTACCGGCAAGGACGAGGAGACGACGTACGCGGCGGCCATGTTCGCCGTGGACGCCGTCCGCCGGGGGGACACCTGGCTGATCGCCGCCATCGACACGTTCACCCGCTGAGCCCCGGAGAGGGAGTGGAGTCCAGATGAGCATCAACCGCACGGTGCGCCGCCGGCTCGGCACCACGGCCACCGCCGTCGCCGCGATGACCGCGCTCACCACGTCCCAGGCCCCGGGGTTCGCGGTGCCCGAGCCCCGGCCGGGCAAGGCGGCGGCGTCCGACGACGTCGTGTGGAGCGAGGTGCCGGGCGACGACGCCTATCACACCGAGTTACCCCCGCTGCGGTCCCCGGAGCCGCCCGCGCCCCTGAAGCCCGGGGCGAAGCCCGACCCGCTCGTGGCCCGCGCCCGGTCCGAGGCGGGCATTCCGGTGACCGTGCTGGCCGCCTACCGCAAGGCCGAGAGCGCCGTGGGCCGCGGCGACCCGGGCTGCGGGCTGCCGTGGCAGCTGCTGGCGGCGATCGGCAAGGTCGAGTCCGGTCAGGCGTCCGGCGGCAGGGTCGACGCGCGCGGGACGACGCTCACCCCGATCCTCGGCCCCGCGCTCGACGGGAACGGCTTCGCGCTGATCCGGGACACCGACGGCGGGGCGTACGACGGCGACCGCGCCTACGACCGGGCCGTCGGGCCGATGCAGTTCATCCCGTCGACCTGGGCTGCCTGGGGCGCGGACGGCAACGGCGACGGCCGCCGGGACCCGAACAACATCTACGACGCGGCGCTCGCCGCCGGGCGCTACCTCTGTGCCGGGTCCCGCGATCTGACCCGCCGCGCCGACCTGGACCGGGCGATCCTCAGCTACAACCGCTCCGACACGTATCTGCGGACCGTGCTGTCGTGGCTGGAGTTCTACCGCAACGGCAGCCACCCGGTCGCCGACGGCAAGGGCGTCCTCCCGGCCAGCCCCGGCCCCGGCGGGAAGACCCCGCCCAAGGCCCCGGTCGGCGGGCCCGGCGCGCCGGAACGTCCCGGCAAGGGCGACGGACTGTCTCTTATACACATC
>NZ_NTGZ01000505.1 GCF_002551245.1 Streptomyces sp. rh34 | reverse complement strand
ACGACGTCCACACACCCCGCAAGACGGGCACCACCACGTCCCGAAAGAAGAAGTCGACCACCCCACGACCCCGCCGCACAGGTTAAAGATCAAGCTAGGGCCTGTCTGACAATTCCAGTCTGATCAGCGAGATTCGGCTGAGCTGGCAATCTGGAGGTGCGCCGATCGGCTGGGGGACTGGGCAGTGGCTACGAACGGCGGGCCAGTAGATGGGCGTCGAGGAAGCCCCGATCAGAGGCTGGATCGTGGAGCAGCCGGGCGAAGGGATCGAGCCCAGCATCGCCCAGCAGTTCGGCGAGGCGATCCACCGGCCAGCTGTAGGCGGGCGCCACCTTGTGGTCGAACCGGACCGGTTCTTGTCCGTCGGTCCCGAAGAAGGAGACCAGGAGCAGACCGTCCGGCGCCAGGACGCGCACCTGTTCGGTGAGCAGTTCCGGAAGTTCTCCAGGAGGGGTGTGGATCATTGAGTAGTGGGCCAGTACGCCGCCGAGCGCGGCGTCCTCGATCGGCAGGGATTCCATCCGCGCCTCTTGGAAGCGTAGCGCCGGATGGGCCTGCCGGGCGTGGTCGACCATGCCGGAGGCAAGGTCGAGTCCGAAGGCGTCCAGGCCGAGTTCGTGCAGCATGGCTGTCAGATGTCCGGGCCCGCACCCGACGTCCGCTGCCCGCAGGTTGCCCGTCGCGCGCACCAGTTCGGCGAAGGTGCCGATCATGGCCCGGGAGAAAGGCTGTGTCTCCAGCCGGTTTGCGAACAGCGATGCGTACAGCTCGACGACACCGTCGTAGGCCGTCCTGGTCTCGTCCTGATGATTCGCCACGGGCAGGACTCTATAGCCGGTCTGATAATTGATCTTGTGGTAGGTCGAGGTGAGTTGACGGATGCGGCATGGAGGCGGATAGAGCCCCTTTTGCCTCAGGCGGACGGACGGGGCCGTCCGTGGCGTGATCACCGGCAGGTGGTCAACGGGGTGCTGTGGCGGCTGCGGGCCGGGGCTCCGTGGCGGGATCTTCCCGACCGGTTCGGGCCGTGGCAGACAGTCTACGAGCGGTTCGCCCGCTGGGAGGCGGACGGCACCTGGGCACGGTTGCTGGAGCATGTTCAGGTCCGCGATGACGCGGTGGGCCGGGTGGAATGGACCGTCTCCGTCGACTCCACCATCAACCGAGCTCACCAGCACGCAGTCGGCGCCCGCAAAAAGGGGATGCGAACGGGGACGAACTGGAAGTTCCGGGCCGCTCGCAGGCGCGCCAGGCCCTCGGCCGCTCCCGAGGCGGACTGACCACCAAAGTCCATCTCGCCGTCGATGGCCGGGGCCTGCCCCTGTCGATTGTGCTCACGCCCGGCAACGTCAACGACGCTACGGCGTTCGGCCAGGTGCTCGACGGCATCCGCACCCCGCGCCTCGGCACGGGCCGCCCGCGCACGACACCGGACCGTGTGCTGGGTGACAAGGCGTATTCCAGCAGGTCCATCCGTCATCTGCTGAGGCGCCGGGGCATCGCTGCCACGATCCCCGAGCGCCGCGACCAGGCGGCGAACCGCCGCCGACGCGGAGCCCTCGGCGGCCGGCCTTCGATAAGGTCACCTACCGCGACCGCCAAGTCGTCGAACGATGCTTCGCCCACCTCAAGCAGTTCCGCGCGATCGCGACCCGGTTCGACAAGCTCGGCGACCGCTACCGTGCCGGAGTTGTCCTGGCTTCCTTGATCCTCTCGCTCCGCGAGTCCACGGGTGATCATTTGTCAGACAGGCCCTAGCCTCGGGCTTTCACTTGGAGTCCGTCCGGATCATGGGCGTGAACGCGAAAGTGCCTTCTGAGCTGGGACGATGAACCTTGTCGAGGGGTTCTGTC
>NZ_NTGZ01000504.1 GCF_002551245.1 Streptomyces sp. rh34 | reverse complement strand
CACCGGGACCACCAGCACCGCCGCCCCTCCACCACCCCGCCCGCCCCGGCACTCCCGAGCGTGAAGGCCCCGGACTCCATCGCGCCGGTGCCCGTGCCGCGCGCGATGGAGGCCGCCTCGGCCGTCGTCCCGTACGCCGCACGCCGCCACCTGGCCCCCCAGGGCAACTTCGACTTCTTCGGCGCCCAGAACGCCCAGAACGCCCAGCGCCCCCAGAGTGCCGAGAAGGCGAACGCCGTGATCGAGTCCGTGCAGAACGAGGACCTCGCGGACGTCGTCGGTGAGGAGGCGCTCGCCGCCCACCGCACGGGAGTTGTGGACACCCGGGCCGTCGGCAAGGTCATCGACCTCACGGCGCACGACGAGACCGAGCAGATCGAGGTGGCGGAACTGCGCGGCGCGGTCTCCTGAGAGGGCGCGGTCCGCTGGGAGAAGGCCCCGAGCCCCGGACTCGCCGACCGGCTTGTCGGCCTACGTGTCGACTTACGTGTCGACTTACTTGTCGATGTCGCCGACGACGAAGAACAGCGAGCCCAGGATCGCCACCATGTCGGCGACCAGGGTGCCCGGCAGCAGCTCGGTGAGCGCCTGGATGTTGTTGAACGAGGCGGAGCGCAGCTTCAGCCGGTAGGGCGTCTTCTCACCCTTGGACACCAGGTAGTAGCCGTTGACGCCGAGCGGGTTCTCCGTCCAGGCGTAGGTGTGGCCCTCCGGCGCCTTGAGCACCTTGGGCAGCCGCTGGTTGATCGGCCCCGGCGCCAGGTGGGCCATCCGGTCCAGGCAGGCGTCCGCCAGGTCCAGGGCGTTGAGGGTCTGCTCCAGCAGGCACTCGAAGCGGGCCAGGCAGTCGCCCTCGGTCCGGGTGACGACCTTCAGGGTGTCCTGGAGCTCCCCGTACGCGAGATACGGCTCGTCGCGCCGCAGGTCGAAGTCGACGCCCGAGGCACGGGCGATCGGCCCCGACACCCCGTACGCGTGCACCGCCCCGGCGGACAGCACGCCCACGTCGCGCGTGCGGCCCCGGAAGATCTCGTTGCCGAGGACGAGGTTCTCGTACACGTCCATGCGGGAGCGGACGGAGGCGACGGCGTCGCGGACCCGGCCGGCCCAGCCCGCCGGGACGTCCTCCTTGAGCCCGCCGACCCGGTTGAACATGTAGTGCATCCGCCCGCCGGAGACCTCCTCCATCACCGCCTGGAGCTCCTCGCGCTCCCGGAAGGCGTGGAAGACCGGGGTGATGCCGCCGAGTTCGAGGGGGTAGGAGCCGAGGAACATCAGGTGGTTGAGGACCCGGTTCAGCTCGGCGAGCAGCGTCCGCGTCCACACCGCGCGCTCGGGGACCTCCATGCCGAGCATCCGCTCGACGGCCATCACCACGCCCAGCTCGTTCGAGAACGCCGACAGCCAGTCGTGGCGGTTGGCGAGCATGATGATCTGCCGGTAGTCACGCGCCTCGAAAAGCTTCTCCGCGCCCCGGTGCATATAGCCGATGACCGGTTCCGCGTGCTGCACGCGCTCGCCGTCCAGCACGATCCGCAGCCGGAGGACCCCGTGCGTCGAGGGGTGCTGGGGACCGATGTTCAGCACCATGTCGGTGCTCTCCGCCGCTCCGCCGATGCCGATCGTCGTCTCCGTCATGCGGGACAGTATTCCCTGACCCCGCCGCGCCGGGGCGGTCACCCGCGTTCCGGCCCCACCCGGTGCAGCAGCCACCCGAAGTCGCCGAGGCCGCCGCGCGCGGTCAGCTCCGCCGCCTCGCCCGCCGCCGCCAGCGCGGTGACGTAGCCCGCCGGATCGGTGGCGGCCAGACTCAGCGGCGGCCGGTCGCCGCCGACGCTCAGACGGTGCAGCGC
>NZ_NTGZ01000503.1 GCF_002551245.1 Streptomyces sp. rh34 | reverse complement strand
ACAGCCGCCGCCCCACCCCTGGACCACCATGCCCCCGCCCGACGACCCCGCCGCCCCGCGCCGCCGTGCCCTGGGGCGGGGGCCCGGGGCGGTGTCGGAACCGCCCGTGGGGGCGGAGGAGGCGGCACCCGAGGCCGTACCGGAGCCCGGGCTGGAAGCCCGACCGGAGGCGGCACCGGAGCCGGAAACGGACGACAAGCGCTTCACCGTCCGGCTGGTGAACTTCGAGGGCCCCTTCGACCTCCTCCTCCAACTGATCTCCAAGCACAAGCTGGATGTGACCGAGGTCGCCCTGTCGAAGGTCACCGACGAGTTCATGGCGTACATCCGTGCCATGGGCCCCGACTGGGACCTCGACCAGACCACCGAGTTCCTCGTCGTCGCCGCCACGCTGCTCGACCTCAAGGCCGCCCGGCTGCTGCCCGCCGCCGAGGTCGAGGACGAGGCGGACCTCGCGCTCCTGGAGGCGCGGGACCTGCTCTTCGCGCGGCTGCTCCAGTACCGCGCGTACAAGCGGATCGCCGAGATCTTCCAGGGCCGCCTGGAGTCGGAGGCCCGCCGCCACCCCCGTACGGTCGGCCTGGAGGACCAGCACGCCGCGCTGCTTCCCGAGGTGGTCATCAGCATCGGGCCCGAGGGCTTCGCCGGGCTCGCGGTGAAGGCGATGCGGCCGAAGCCCGAGCCCCAGGTGTACGTGGACCACATCCACGCCCCGCTGGTCAGCGTCCGGGAGCAGGCGGGCCTGGTGGTGGAGCGGCTGCGCGAGGCCGGGGCGGCGGTGAGCTTCGCGGTGCTGACCGAGGACGCGCCGGACACCCTGACCGTGGTCGCCCGGTTCCTGGCCCTGCTGGAGCTGTACCGCGAGAAGGCCGTCGCCCTCGACCAGGACGAGGCGCTGGGCGACCTGCTGGTGACCTGGTGCGGCGGGGCGGACGCGGAGCCGGTGGTGACGGACGAGTTCGACCAGGAGATCCAGGAGATCCAGGAGCCGAACGGGGCCGTCGACGAGGAGGACGTACGGGAATGAGCGCGCAGCCCACCGCACAGGACGGCGGACCGGACGACGAGGGCGCGGTCGCCGCGCTCGATCTGAAGCCCGCCCTGGAGGCGGTCCTCATGGTCGTCGACGAGCCCGCCACCGTCGACCACCTGGCCAAGGTGCTCCAGCGGCCCCGCAGGGCCGTGGCGGACGCGCTGCGGGAGCTGGCCGACGAGTACACCGCGCAGCGCCGGGGCTTCGACCTGCGGCTCGTCGCCGGCGGCTGGCGGTTCTACACGCGCCCCGAGTACGCGGCGGCCGTGGAGGGCTTCGTCCTGGACGGCCAGCACGCCCGGCTCACCCAGGCCGCGCTGGAGACCCTGGCGGTGGTCGCGTACCGGCAGCCGGTGAGCCGCTCGCGGGTCTCGGCGGTGCGCGGAGTGAACTGCGACGGCGTCATGCGGACCCTCCTCCAGAGGGGCCTGGTGGCGGAGGCGGGCGCGGAACCCGAAACAGGTGCGATCCTGTACAGGACGACGAACTACTTTCTGGAGCGAATGGGCCTGCGCGGCCTGGACGAGCTCCCGGAGCTCGCGCCCTTCCTCCCGGAGGCGGACGCGATCGAGGCTGAGACGCTAGAGGGTGTGCCGTCGTTCGATCCGGACGCACCGGACACCCCGGATACTCACGCAGACGACAAGACGGAATTTTGATGCGAAGCAGTGGCAGGAACAGCGGAAGCGGCAACGGCGGGGGCGGCAACCGGAGCAGCGGCGGCGGCAACCGGAACCCCCGGAGCGGCGGCGCGAGCAGCGGCGGCCGCAGCGGCGGCGGGTCCTTCCGCCAGGGCCAGGGCCAGGGCGGCGGCAGTCCTGTCTCTTA
>NZ_NTGZ01000502.1 GCF_002551245.1 Streptomyces sp. rh34 | reverse complement strand
AGCGGGCCTTGCGCGGCGCCCGGTGCCGCCCGGGGTGCGGCCTCAGGCTCCTCCGGTGTGCACCTGGAAGGCGGCCCGGCGGACCGCCTTGGCCAGGGCCGGGTCCGGGTGGGCCGCGGCCAGGGCAACCAGGACCTGGACGGTGCGCGGATGGCCGACGGCCCTGACCTCGTCGAGCAGGGCCGGGACGGTTCCCTGGACGGCGGAGTCGAGGTGGCGGACCAGCAGCCCGGTCTCGCCGTGGTCGGCGACCGCGGCCGCGGTGTCGACCCAGAGCCAGGTGGCCTCCTCGCGGCTGAGGACGTCCTGGGCGTCATCGGGGTCGTTGCCCTCGTACTCGGCGAGCCAGAGCAGCCCGTAGGGCCGCAGCGAGGGTTCGGTGAGCACGGCGCGGACCTCGGGTTCGGCGGGGGCGCCGACGACCCTCAGTGCCTCGAAGGCCAGTCCGCGCAGCAGCGCGTCCTCGCCCCGGGCGACGGCCAGCAGTTCCGCGACGGCGCTGCCGACCGTACGGGCGGCGAGCCAGGCGCGGTATTCGTCGCGGGCCGGGCCGGGGCTGAGCCGGGCGCAGCCGAGGAGCATGTCGGCGGCGGACTGCTCGATGTTCCCGGCCGGGCTCTGGGCGGCGACGCAGATCTGTTCCAGCTTGACCCAGACCGCCCAGTTGCCGAGCGGGGTGAGGGTGGCGTGCCCTTGGCCGAGCGTCAGCGCCCCGACGGCGGCGAGGCCCTCCAGGGCCCAGTCGAGCAGCAGGGCGTTGAGGCCGGCGCTCCGGTCGGGTCCGGCGGCGCTCTCGGCCGGCGCTGTCCGGGCGGCGGTCACCGCGGGGGCATCGGACTCCGCCGGGGCGGCGGGCGCGGTTCGACCGGGCCCCAGGGGCACTTCGCAGCGCTCCTCCTGGAGTTCGGCGACGCGCTGGCCGAGCAGGTCCAGCAGCGCGGGGACGGTGACGGGCCCCGCGGAGAGCTGAAGGAGGGAAAGCACCTGGGGCACGGCCTCGACGGCCTCGGCGACCGCGCCCGCCTCGATGTCCGCGGGGGCGGCGTGGACCAGCGACCAGGCGTCGAAGAGCGCCACCCAGCCGCGGAGCACGGCGGAGTCGTCCCGGTCCCAGGCGCGCAGCCGCCACCCGGGGCGGGCGGTGTCGCCGTGCAGTTCGATCAGTCCGGCCAGCCGGGCCCGGTCCCAGCCGGCGCGGACCTGCGCCGGGGAGAGTTCCAGAGCGGTGGCCGCCCGTTCGAGGGCGTGCGCCGCGAGCGGGGCGGCGGTACCCGGCCCCGGCGTGCCGGCCGCCCAGTGGGCGATGCGTACGGCGTCGGCGAGCACCGCCCTGGCCTGGCGCGCCAGTTCCGTACGGGGCGGGGTGCCCTCGGGAGGCCGGGGTGCCGGCCTGGTACGCCGGGTCGTCACGGCCTTGCGGGCGGTGGCGAGGGGTCGCGGGCGGACAAGTCGCAGCCTGGAGTCGCGCGGAGTACGGGACGTCACGAGAGCAGTCTTGCCCCTGACGGCCCGAAAGCCCAAACGGAAGGCGTTTCACCGGTACGGGAAAGGTTCCCCCGGTGCGGCGGCAAGCGGGAGAGTTCACCCCATCGGCTCACATCAGGGGCGTGAGGAAGCGTCGCAGGGTCTCCTCGTAGCGGGCCGGGCCGGCGTTCCACATCGACGCATGCGGAGCCTGCGGTACGGCGTGGAGGCTGACCAGATCCGGGCGGCGGGCGGCGAGCCCGCGGGAGGCGTCCCAGGGGGCGATCGTGTCGTCCGGGCCGTGCAGGATCAGGGTCGGCGTGCGCAGGGAGGCCGGCGCCGAGGTCTCCAGGACCGGGGCGCCGCCGACCGGGCGCGGTATCCGCTGACGGCCGGGATGCCCGTGAAC
>NZ_NTGZ01000501.1 GCF_002551245.1 Streptomyces sp. rh34 | reverse complement strand
CCGCCCAGTCCAGGGCCGCCAGCGCCTCCGCCAGGTCGGCCGCGGCGGTCTCCTCGACGCGCGGGGCCACGCTGGTGAGGGTGGCGCGGAGCTCGGCGCCCTCCCGTACGACCGTCACCGGCACCAAACCCGCGGCCGTGGCGAACTCCAGCTCGCCCGGCCCGTCCCGTTCGGCCAGGGCGAGCGCCGTGGCGACCGTGGCGTGGCCGCAGAAGGGAACCTCGGCCTTCGGACTGAAGTAGCGGATCGTGTACGCGCCTTCGCCGGTCCGCTCCGTCAGGAACGCCGACTCGCTGTACCCCACCTCCGCCGCGACGGCGAGCATCGCCTCCTCGTCCATCCCGGAGGCGTCCAGGACGACGCCGGCGGGGTTCCCGCCCGCGGGGTCGGCGGAGAAGGCGGTGTAGCGCAGGACTTCGGGCCCGGAAGCAGGTCTCATGCAGAGATCCAACCCTGCCGCCGCTCCCGGCATTCCCGACTCCCGGTGCGGCGACGAGGTGGTACGGCGGTGCGGCGCGGGAGAGCGGGTCGCGGCCCCCTCCGGAGCGCCGCGACCAGCCCTCCCCGGGCGGGTCAGTGGCAGTTCTTGACGCCCTTGTTCGCCTTGGTGGACTTCTTCCAGGAGCAGGAGTCCTGGAGCTTCCCGTTCGGCTTGATCAGCCGCGCCTTGTCGCCGGTGTTGTTCCAGACGTACGAGCCCCGGTTCCAGTGCACGGTGCCCGAGACGTTCTTGCCCTTGCCGGTGCGGAGCTTGACGGTCTTGCCCGCGCCGATCGTGTAGCTGCCGAAGGTGTAGGTGTAGCCGGTGTTGTCCTTCACCTTGTAGCCCTTGAGCTGGACCTTCTTCTTGCCGTTGTTGTGGATGTTCACCCACTCGGCGTTCAGTGACTTCGTGGTCCGGTTGTCCTTGCCGGGGCCGTCGTACTGCACGGTCCCGAAGTGCAGCCCGCCCTGGTGGGCGGCCGCCGAGGCCGGTGCCGCCGTGGCGAGGAGCGAGCCGGCCAGTGCGGTGGCGGCGGCCAGGGCGATCGGCGCAGCGGTGCGTATGCGCATGCGGTGTTCCTTCTGTGTTGTTCTGGTGAAGGCGTAACGGGATGCGATCATACGGATAGCACGCGCTTGCTCGGTCGAGGGTGAAGAAGTCGGCAAATTCGGTCACTTAATGGCTAGTTCGAGCGAACCTGATCACCTGGGAGCTCAGCCGCGTCCGATGTACGGCATGTTCGTCGCCAGGACCGTGGCGAACTGGACGTTCGCCTCCAGCGGCAGCTCCGCCATGTGCACCACCGTCCGCGCCACGTCGGACGCCGCCATCACGGGCTCCACCGCCGGCTCCCCGTTGGCCTGGAGGATCCCGGTCGACATCCGCTCGGTCATCTCCGTCGCCGCGTTGCCGATGTCGATCTGTCCGCAGGCGATCCGGTAGGCGCGGCCGTCCAGCGACAGCGACTTCGTCAGCCCGGTCATCGCGTGCTTCGTCGCGGTGTACGCGATCGAGTGCGGGCGCGGCGCGTGGGCGGAGACCGAGCCGTTGTTGATGATCCGGCCGCCCTGCGGGTCCTGCTCCTTCATCAGCCGGTACGCGGCCTGCGCGCACAGGAACGCGCCCGTCAGGTTCACGTCGACGACCGCCCGCCAGTCCTCGGCGGCCAGGTCCTCCAGCGGCACGCCGCCGGGGCCGAACGTGCCCGCGTTGTTGAACAGGAGGTCCAGTCGGCCGAACCGCTCCCGTACGGCGGTGAAGAGTGCGCCGACCTCGTCGGCGTCGGTCACGTCCGTGGTGACGCACAGCGCCTCGGTGTCCCCGGCGGCGGCCGCCGTCTCCGCCAGCGGCTCGGCCCGCCGCCCGGCGAGCGCGAGCGACCAGCCCGTGC
>NZ_NTGZ01000500.1 GCF_002551245.1 Streptomyces sp. rh34 | reverse complement strand
AGGAGAGCCGGCGTGAGCTTGAGGATCGTTGTCTGTGTGAAGTACGTGCCCGACGCGACCGGTGACCGGCGTTTCGCCGATGACCTGACGCTGGATCGTGAGGATGTCGACGGTCTGTTGTCGGAGCTGGACGAGTACGCGGTCGAGCAGGCGTTGCAGATCGCTGACGGGGCGGACGATGCGGAGATCACCGTGGTGACGGTGGGTCCGGAGGATGCCAAGGACGCGTTGCGCAAGGCGTTGTCGATGGGTGCGGACAGGGCGGTTCACGTCGAGGACGACGATCTGCACGGCAGTGATGTGATGGGGACGTCGCTGGTGCTGGCGAAGGCGGTGGAGAGGACCGGGTTCGATCTGGTGATCTGCGGGATGGCGTCGACGGACGGTGTGATGGGTGTGCTGCCCGCGCTGCTGGCCGAGCGGTTGGGTGTGCCGCAGGTGACGCTGCTGTCCGAGGTCGCGGTGGCCGGTGGTGTGGTGGCCGGGCGGCGTGACGGTGACACTGCTTCGGAGCGGGTGGAGGCGTCCCTGCCGGCGGTGGTGTCGGTGACCGATCAGTCGGGTGAGGCTCGTTACCCCTCGTTCAAGGGGATCATGGCGGCGAAGAAGAAGCCGGTGGAGTCGTTGGATCTGGATGATCTGGGGCTGGACGCGGACGAGGTCGGTCTGGCGGGTGCGTGGACGGTGGTCGATGAGGCGGCCGAGCGTCCGGCGCGGACGGCGGGCACGATCGTGAAGGACGAGGGTGAGGGCGGCAGGCAGCTCGCCGAGTTCCTCGCGGGCCAGAAGTTCATCTAGTCCGGGTGCTGTTCCTCTCGTTCTCTTCTGTCTCTTCTCTTCTTTCTGGAGTGCGTTGTCATGGGTGAAGTTCTTGTTCTGGTCGATCATGTGGACGGGGCGGTCCGTAAGCCCACGCTGGAGCTGCTGACGCTGGCGCGTCGGATCGGTGACCCGGTCGCGGTGGCGCTGGGCGCGGGTGCGGAGGCGACTGCTCCGGTGCTGGGTGAGCACGGTGCGGTGCGGGTGCTGACCTCGCAGGCGCCGGAGTTCGGTGAGTATCTGGTGGTTCCGAAGGTGGACGCGTTGCGGGCGGCGTTCGACGTGGTGTCGCCGGTGGCGGTGCTGGTGGTGTCTTCCGCCGAGGGCAAGGAGGTCGCTGCCCGGCTGGCGTTGCGTGTGGGTTCGGGCGTCATCACCGATGCCACGGACGTGGAGGCCGGTGAGCGGGGTGTGGTGGCGACGCAGGCGGTGTTCGCCGCGTCGTTCACGACGAAGTCCCGGGTGTCCCGGGGTGTTCCGGTCATCACGGTGAAGCCGAACTCGGCGCCGGTGGAGGCTGCCGCCGCCGCTGGTGCGGTCGAGGAGCTGGTGGTGTCGTTCGGTGAGACGGCCACGGGGACGAAGGTGACGTCGCGGACGGCGCGTGAGTCGACGGGGCGTCCGGAGCTGACCGAGGCCGCGATCGTGGTCTCGGGTGGCCGTGGGGTCAACGGTGCGGAGAACTTCCCGCTCATCGAGGCCCTCGCGGACAGTCTGGGTGCGGCGGTGGGTGCTTCGCGTGCCGCGGTCGACGCGGGCTGGTACCCGCACACCTCCCAGGTCGGGCAGACGGGCAAGTCGGTCTCCCCGCAGCTGTACATCGCCTCGGGTATCTCCGGCGCGATCCAGCACCGGGCGGGTATGCAGACCTCGAAGACGATCGTCGCGATCAACAAGGACGCCGAGGCCCCGATCTTCGAACTCGTCGACTACGGCGTCGTCGGTGACCTCTTCGCCGTCGTCCCCCAGCTCACCGAGGAGATCAACACCCGCAAGGGCTGACCCCCGGCGAACACCCCCGCCCCGGGCCGCACGGTGAACCCCACCGCGCGGCCCGCGGCCGTTCCGG
>NZ_NTGZ01000499.1 GCF_002551245.1 Streptomyces sp. rh34 | reverse complement strand
AGATGTGTATAAGAGACAGGTTGAGGCCGGTGCGTGCGCGTCGGCTCGGCGGGAAGCGCATGGGCCCGGACAGCGCGATGCCCGGTCAGCTCCCCAGCTGACCGGACAAACGCTGCCGTCCGCCGCACCCCCGTCCCCACGGGGCTGTTGGCCGGATGTGTGGGTCCGGACCGCTCTTCCGGACCCCGGGCGCCGCTCAGCGCCCCAGCATCACCGCCACGGACGACGCCTGTGTGACCACCGCTTCCCAGCCGCCGAAGCCGACCGCGAGCAGGGCCGCCAGGGGAAGGACCATCGCCGTCGCCACCAAGGGGTGACGGGTGCCGGACGAACGGGCGCCGTACGCCGCGTACGCCCTGCGTCCCTGCGTACGGACCACCGTCCGCGTTGCCGTGTCCGACATGGTTCCTCTCCTGACCTGATGGGGAGCGGCGGGCGTGTGACCTCGGGGGACGAGTGCTGCGCCCGCCGCTTGACCTCAACATTAGGTAACCGGCGTACACAGGGCGTCATGCCCGCGTATCGAATCCCGGGCCTCCCGGAGGATGAGCCGTCGTCGATCGGCGTACTCCCCTGGGTGGAGACGGACCATCGGAGGTACGGGTCTTCCCGGAGGGGACGCCGGGGCCCGTCCGGCTCGCTTCCGGTACGTGCCCGTCGGCCTCCCGGACGCGTGCGCCGGGTGACTTCACTCACGCCCACCGCCCCCGGCGGGCGGCCGCCCCCGTACCGGGGACCCCTCGGGACACCGTCACCCCGTGGGTGCGGGCGGCGGTCGCGGCCTCTGCGACGGCCGCGGCCCGGTGTTGCCCGGGTGATCCAATCCCCCTTACCCGGGGGCGCTTTGAGCGGGGCGACCGGCCGCAGGGCCCGGATCCGCCGTGCCATGACCCCTCTTCACCTCTCCCGCCCGGCACGGACAATCGAATCCCCGGCGAGGGCGCGGCCTCTGAGCGCGCCGGGCGCGGGGTACGTAAGCTGTGCCTCGTCAGGCGGACCAGGCAGCGGGGATGGGCAGACGATGGCGATGATGCGGCTCCGGCGCGAGGACCCGCGTCTCGTCGGCTCGTTCCGGCTGCACCGACGGCTCGGCGCGGGCGGTATGGGCGTCGTCTATCTCGGCTCCGACCGGCGCGGCCAGCGGGTCGCGCTCAAGGTGATCCGGCCCGACCTGGCGGAGGACCAGGAGTTCCGCTCGCGGTTCGCTCGCGAGGTGTCGGCGGCCCGGCGGATCCGCGGCGGCTGCACGGCCCGGCTGGTCGCCGCCGACCTGGAGGCGGACCGTCCGTGGTTCGCGACGCAGTACGTGCCCGGCCCCTCGCTGCACGACAAGGTCGCCGAGGAAGGCCCGCTGGCCGCCGCCGAGGTCGCCTCGATCGGGGCGGCGCTCTCCGAGGGTCTGGTGGCGGTGCACGAGGCGGGGGTGGTCCACCGCGACCTGAAGCCGTCGAACATCCTCCTCTCCCCCAAGGGCCCCCGCATCATCGACTTCGGCATCGCCTGGGCGACCGGGGCGAGCACCCTCACCCATGTCGGTACGGCGGTGGGGTCGCCCGGGTTCCTCGCGCCCGAGCAGGTCCGGGGCGCGGCCGTGACGCCCGCGACGGACGTCTTCTCGCTCGGCGCGACGCTGGCGTACGCGGCGATGGCCGACTCCCCCTTCGGGCACGGCAGTTCCGAGGTGATGCTGTACCGCGTCGTGCACGAGGAGCCGCAGCTCGACGATGTGCACGACGCGCTGGCCCCCCTGGTGCGCGCCTGTCTGGCGAAGGACCCGGAGGAGCGGCCCAGCACGCTGCAACTGTCCATGCGGCTCAAGGAGATCGCGGCGCGCGAGACGAGCTGATCCTTCGGACCATCCACGGCTCGGAAAGCCCACTGGTACAGAGCGGCA
>NZ_NTGZ01000050.1 GCF_002551245.1 Streptomyces sp. rh34 | reverse complement strand
CAGGGCCCCGCCCTGCCCGGCTCCGCCGCCCTGCTCGTCGGCGCGGCCGGGATCGCCGGCGGACTCGCCGTCCTGTGGTGGCGCGGCGCGCTGCCCACCGCCTGGCAGACGGCCGTCGGCCTCACCCCCCGGGCCGACCTCGGCGTCGGCTTCGGCGCCTGGGCCCTGCTCGCCCTTCTCGCCACCGTGGTGCTCCTCGCGCTGGGCGGCCTCGGCCGGGGCAGGGTCGGGTACGCGTGGGTGCTCACGCTCTTCGGCGACTACCGGGGCAGCGTCCGGCGCACCGGCCTCGTCTGGGTCTCGCCCCTGCTGCTGCGCCGCCGCGTCGACGTACGGCTGCGGCACTGGCGCAGCGAACCGCTGCCCGCCGTCGACGCGAACGGCACCGCGCTGCGCGTGGTCGTCCTCGTGGTGTGGCGGATCAACGACACGGTCCGGGCCGTCCTCGGCATCGAGGACCACGAGGCGTACCTGAGCGCACAGGTCGAGGCCGCGATGGCCCGGGTCCTCTCGCAGTTGCCCGCGGACGCGTTCCACGAGGACGCCCCGAGCCTGCGCGACGCGGAGGCGGTCGGCGACGCGCTGACCCGGATGCTGAAGGCGGACTGCGAACCCGTGGGCGTGGAGGTGTACTCGGCGCAGCCGACCGGCATCGAGTACGCCCCCGAGGTCGCGGCGGCGATGCAGCGGCGGCGGATCGCCGCGATCGACTCGATGCACCGGGACAGCGTGCTCACCTCCGTGGTGGACGCGGTCGACGACACGGTCAACCGGCTCACCACGCGCGGCATCGTCGAACTCGACGACTACGAACGCAAGGCACTCGTCAAGGACTTGACGGTCGCCTTCTACACCGGTCGCAGCGGGGGAGGGGACGGGGCCTGAGGGCCCGGGGGAGGGCCGGGGACGGTCCGGGGGCGGTCCGTCCACCGGCTGGAATATGACGCTCATTGGTCTGGACATGTTCACGTCGCGTCAATAATCTAAGGCTTGGTCTAGACCGCAGTACCTCGCATGCACAGGACCACGCACCAAGCGCGCAGCAGTCGAGCAATGCTCATGGAACCTCCCCCACGTTCTAGAGGAGCGACAGCCCATGCGGAAAAAGACAGGCGCGGCCGTGATCGGTCTGGCGATAGCGGGCGTCTCGGTGCTCGCGACCACGAGCGCCAGCAGCCACGGCTACACGGACTCCCCGATCAGCCGCCAGAAACTCTGTGCCAACAAGACGGTGACCGGCTGCGGCAACATCCAGTGGGAGCCGCAGAGCGTCGAGGGGCCCAAGGGCTTCCCGGCGGCAGGACCGGCGGACGGCAAGATCTGCTCCGGCGGCAACGGACAGTTCGCCCAGCTGGACGACCCGCGTGGCGGCAACTGGCCCGCCACGCAGGTCACCGGCGGACAGGGCTACAGCTTCCGCTGGCAGTTCACCGCCCGCCACTCCACCAGCGACTTCCGCTACTACATCACCAAGGACGGCTGGGACTCCACCAAGCCGCTCACCCGGGCCGCGCTCGAATCGCAGCCCTTCATGACCGTGCCGTACGGGAACCAGCAGCCGCCGGCCACGCTGACCCACCAGGGCACGATTCCCACGCAGAAGAACGGCAAGCACATCATTCTCGCCGTCTGGAACGTCGCGGACACCACCAACGCGTTCTACGCCTGCTCCGACGTCAAGTTCTGACGCTTCGTCCGTCACTGTGCGGCACCATGAGAAGTGCCGGCACCGTCGCGGACCTCGTGCGACGTCAGGGGATGGCCATCGGCCCGCCCTGAAGCGCGGCCCCACCGTGCTCAGTCATCACCAGGTGGCATCCCCGGATTTCCCGCTCTTGCTCAGCGCGGCGGCCCTGGCCGGGGCCGCCGTCAAAGCGCAGTGGGCGGCCTCCGCGAAGGAGACCGCCCACTGCGTGTCGTGCGCCGTCAGGGACTCGAACCCCGGACCCGCTGATTAAGAGTCAGCTGCTCTAACCAACTGAGCTAACGGCGCCTGCTGACTCGAAAATAATACCTGGTCCGGAAGAGTGCTGATGACACCCCTCGTGGCCCCGCCCCCGGAGCCCCGGAAGGCGGGCCCGCGCCGGCCTAGGCAGGCCCACGTCCGGCCACCGCGTCCGGGATCAGCGGGCCGATCCAGGCGGTGAAGGCGTCCCGCAGCTCGGCCCCGGCCGCCCGGACGACCGCGTTGGGATCCTCGGCGGCCTCCAGACCGAAACGGTCGCGCAGCCAGGCCCGGAACGCGGGGTTTCCCGGGCAGGGGTCGTACCCGTCCTCCTCCTCGCGCTCGTCGTAGTAGTCCACGCTGTCCCAGCCGCACATCGGGGACCAGCCGGAGGCGAGGACGCGCAACAGCTCGGGCAGATCGCGGGCCACGACATGGACGCCTCCGTCGTCCCCCAGCAGGAGCACGGGCAGCGTGGCGAGGTCGGCGCGGTCGTCCAGCAGCCAGATCGCGTAGGCCGAGCCGGAGCCGGTGGCCTGGGCGAAGGGCCGGATCCGGTCGGAGATCGGCGGGTAGCCTCCGTCGTCCTCGCCGAAGGCGATCAGCTCGAAGCCGGGCGCGAAGTAGTCCTCGACGCCGTCCTCGAACTCCTTGAGGAGGTTCAGCGCGGGTATCGGTGCGTACATGGCGGTGACGCTACCGGCCCTGAGCACCGGCCCCGGCGGCTACAGCGCCAGCGACAGCAGGACCGGCGCCGCCCGGCGGCTGAGGGTCTCGGCCGCCTCCCGCAGCCGGTGCGCGTCCTCGATCGGCAGTGACAGGGCGAGGCAGCCCGCGGCGGAGCCGGCCGTCAGCGGCACGGCCGCGCAGACGGTGCCCACCGCGTACTCCTGGAGGTCCAGCACCGGGACCGTGGTGGACTGGGCGTCCAGCTGGGAGAAGAGGATCTTCTCGCTGGTGATCGTCCGGGAGGTGAGCCGCGCTGTCCGGTGCCGGGAGATGTGGTCGCGCCGCCCGTCGTGGTCGAGCTGGGACAGCAGGCACTTGCCGACCGCGCTGGCGTGCGCGGAGGAGCGGAAGTCCACCCACTCGTTGACCGCCGGTGTCAGGGGTCCGTCCGCGACCTGCTCCACTCTGACCTCGCCGTCGACATACCGGCTGAGATAGACCGCCGCGCCGACGGAGTCGCGCAGCTCGGTCAGGATGTGCTGGAGGCGGTCCTCCAGGGCCTGGCGGCGGGCCGCCCCGGAGCCGAGCAGCAGCAGCGAGGCGCCTATGACGTACGCGCCGTCGCTGATCTGCTCGACATATCCCTCGCGGCGCAGCGTGAGGAGCAGGGAGGCGAGGTGGCCGGTCGGCAGCCCCGTCTCGCGGGAGATCTGGGCATCGGTCACGCCGTTGCCGTGCTGGGAGACCGTTTCCAGCACGCGCAGGGCGTACTGCACCGAGTGGAACGGCGCGGTCGGCTCGGGCTTCAACACCACGGTGTCCCCCTACCAGGTTGTGACCGCAAGCTTTCGCCCCACGATAGCCGCCGGAACGCCCCTGCGGGGCGGCAGTTGACGGGTCGGCGGGCGCGCCCCGGAGCTGTCATCTGGGGCGCACCCGTCTGGCATATGCCACCGTCATGGTCGATGGCTCAACCGCGAGGTCACAGCACCGCGTTGAGGAACTCGCGCGTACGTTCGTGTGACGGATCGGAGAAGATTTTTTCCGGGGATCCGGACTCCACGACCCGTCCCGCGTCGAACATCAGGACCTTTTCCGAGACGTCCCGGGCGAAGTTCATCTCGTGGGTCACGCAGAGCATGGTGATGTCGGTGTTGCGGGCGATGTCCCCCAGCAGTTCCAGCACGCCCGCCACCAGCTCCGGGTCGAGCGCCGATGTCACCTCGTCCAGGAGCAGGATCTCCGGCTCCATCGCGAGGGCGCGGGCGATGGCGACCCGCTGCTGCTGGCCGCCGGAGAGCTGCGAGGGATGGGCGTCGACCTTGGCGGAGAGGCCGACCAGGTCCAGCAGTTCCCGGGCCCGCACCTCGGCCTCCTCGCGGCTCTTGCCGAGCACGCTGACCGGGGCCTCGGTGATGTTCTCGATCACCTTCATGTTCGGGAAGAGGTTGAACTGCTGGAACACCATCCCGATCTTCTTCCGGGACTCGCGCAGCTGCTTCTCGCCCGCGGGCTTCAGCGAACCGTCCGGGGCGCGGACGTGGGACAGCGGGGAGCCGTCGACCCAGATCACCCCGTCGCTGATCTTCTCCAGCGTCATCAGCAGCCGCAGGATCGTGGTCTTGCCCGAGCCGCTGGGCCCGATCAGGGTGACGTGCTCGCCGCGGTCCACGGTGAAGTCCAGCTCGTCCAGGACCACATGGTCGCCGTAGCGCTTGACCACCTTGTCGAACCGCACCAGCGGTTCGCCCGTGCCCGCGGCGGCCGGTGCGGCGTCCTCGGGAGCTGCGGCCGGCCCCGGCGACTCCGTCTTCTTCAGGGGGAGGGGTTCAGTGGCCAAGGCGCTTCTCCAGCTTTCTCATCAACAGCGACGTGGGGTAGCTCGCGACCAGGAAGATCAGGCCGGCGAGGGTGAACACCTCGGTGTACGCGAACTGTTCGGCCCCGTACTTCCGGGCCTCGAAGACCATCTCCTGCACCGTGATCACGGCGAGGAACGGCGTCTCCTTGAACATCGAGATCGCGTAGTTGCCGAGCGCGGGCAGCACGTTGCGCACCGCCTGCGGCAGGATCACGGCCTGCCAGGTGCGCCGGGGCGACAGCGACAGCGCGCGGCACGCCTCCCACTGGCCCTTCGGCACACCGTCGATCCCGGCCCGGTAGACCTCGGAGGTGTACGCGGCGTAGTGGACGCCCAGCACGGCGATGCCGATGTACAGCGGCTCGACCGAGTTGAACAGGGCTGCCGCCCCCACCAGTTGGACCAGCAGCGGGGTGGAGCGGACGAACTCCGTTACGAGGCGCACCGGGACGGTCACGAACTTGCTGGGCGCGCGCCCGGCCATCGCGACGGCCAGTCCCAGCACGGCGGCCACCAGGGTGCCGAGCACCGTGGCGAGCAGGGTGACCTTGAACCCCTCCAGGAGGAGGGGCAGGGACTCCCCCACGGCGTTCCAGTCGAAGCCGTTCACCGGGTACCTCCCACGGCGGTCGTGGACGCGCTGCGGCTCTTGAGCAGGCTCTCCGCGCCGGTGTCCAGGCCGAGCCGCCGCTTGGCGCTCTGCTCCAGCCGATTCATCATCAGGGTCAGCGCGTACGCCAGGACGAAGTAGGCGACCAGCAGGGTCAGATAGGCGGTGAGGGTCTCGCCGGTACGGTCGCGCAGCTGCTGGATCACCGTCATCAGATCGGCGGCGGAGATCAGCCACAGCAGCGGGGTGCACTTCAGCAGCTGGATCAGCAGGTTGGTGAAGGACGGGATCATCTGGACCCAGGCCTGCGGCAGGATCACCTTCCACAACCGCCTGGACGGGCTCAGGTTGAGCGCGATCGCCGCCTCGTACTGCCCGCGTGGTACGGAGTTGATCGAGCCCCGCACCACTTCGGCACCGTACGCACCGTAGTTGAGGCCGAACGCGACCACGCCGCAGATGACGGGGGCCAGTTCGTATCCGGTCAGCAGCGGCATCGCGTAGTAGAGCCAGAACAGCTGGATGTAGAGGGAGGTGCCCCGGAAGAACTCCACGACCACCCGGGAGACCCCACGCGCCAGGAGCAGCCGGCTGCCCGCCATCAGGCCGAGCGCGAAGGCCAGGACACCGGCCAGCAGCGCGCCCAGGACCGTGGCCAGAAGCGTCACCCGCAGGCCCGAGCGGACCCGGGGGAACTCCTCGACGAGGAGGGAGAAGAAGTCACTCATGCGTGCGTGTCCGCCCCGTCAGCCCTTGCACAGATCCGCGGTCTTCAGGTCTGCGGGCGGGATCTCCGTCTCCCCGAACCCGTACGGCTCCAGCAGCTGCACATAGCGGGAGCGGTCCGACACGATCTTCTTCAGCTCGCGGTTGAAGGAGTCCCGCAGGTCCTCGTTGCCCTTGCGGAACACCGCGCCGCCGGGGGAGAACTGCTCCTTGCCGTCCAGCTCCGGCACGAACGCCTCGGTGACCTCGGTGTCCGGGTTGGTCTTCGCCAGCCAGCGCAGCGAGATGCCGGTGAGCAGGAAGGCGTCGACCCGGCCGCCCTTGACGGCGTCGGCCCCGTCCTGCGGCTTCTGCAGCGTCTTGATCTTGTCCTCGGGGATGCCCGCGCCCTCGGCGTAACTGCCCTCGACCGCACCCGACATCACGCCCACGGTGATCCCCGCCTCCTTCGCGGAGGCCAGATCGGTGATCTTCTTCGGGTTGCCCTTCTTCACCATCAGCGCGGTCGGCGAGATGAACTCCGGCTCGGAGAAGATCGCGTTGCCGCAGCGCTCCGGGGTGATGGCCATGCCCGCGCTGACCACGTCGTACTTCCCGGCCTGGAGCCCGGGGATCAGGCCGTCCCACTCGGAGAGCGTCGGCTTCAGCTCGTCCACCCCGAGCGCCTTGAAGATCTCCCGGTGAAGCGTCGGGGCCTCACCCTTGAGTTCCTTGCCCTCCAGGTACCCGTACGGGGCCTCGTTCGCGTACGCCACCCGTACGAAGCCCTGCTTACGGAGCTTGTCCAGGGCGCCCTCGCCGGTCGCGGAGCCGGAGTCGGTCTTGCTGCACGCGGTGAGGAGGCCGGGAACGACGAGGAGGCCGCCCACGGCCGCCGTTCCGTTGAGGAAACCCCGGCGGGACAGGTTCGGGAATTCAGCCATGGTTCGCAATCTCCTGGAGGTCGAACAGTCCGGACAGAGTGACCCCCTGCCCGATCCCGTACGTCTATGCAGGAAGCCGGAGTCATGTAACCCAACAGAGGCCGGAAGGTGACCTTCCCGTGCCCGGAGGGGAGCGGAGCGCCACCGAGGGAGTGCGGGGCGTGTTCCCCCGTCACGCGGGACTCATGACTCCGCATCGGCCACTTCTGTGATCAGGTGGCGCCATGGTTGCCATATGGACAAGCGTCGTAGCGGTCGGGGGCACGCTCATGGGCGCAGTGGTCACGCACCTCTTCCAGCGCCTCTCGGCCTCGCGCGCCGAGCGGTTCGCGCGGTCGGAGGCGCTGCGGCAGGAGCGCACGGCCGTCTACGGGTCGTTCGCCGCGGCGGTGGAGGACTACCGCCACGGCCAGGCGGGCCGCTGGTACCGCATGAGGGAGGGGCGTACGGAAGACGCCTTCATCGAGGCACGTGACGAGGCCCACCGCCTTCGCACAGCCACCCGCCACGTGCTCTACCGGGTCAAACTGCTCACCGACGACCGAGAAGTGGTCCTCGCCGCCGAACAGGCCTACCGGTGCGCACGGGATGTGTCGACCGCACAGGACCAGGCCGAGCACGACGCGTTGGACGCCGGGGCGAGGCAGGCGATCGAGGAGTTCATCACCCGGGCCGCGCCGCTGACCCGGTGACACCCGGGCCCGAGCCGCCGGGCAGGTCCGTGGACGGTACGTAACCGAGGGCCTTGTCGACCGTGTTCGGCAACGGCAGGCCACGCGACCACTGTTCGTACATCGCCACGAAACGCTCGCCCAGCCGGTCGCGCCAGCCCGCGGTGTTCCCGCCCAGGTGCGGTGTCAGGACGAGCCCCGGGGTGTCCCACAGCGGGCTCCCGGGGCCCGGCGTCTCCTCCTGGAAGGTGCTGAGCGCCGCCCCGGCGAGCCAGCGGCGGTTCAGCGCGTCCACCAGGTCGGCCTCGACCACCGTCGCCGCGCGCCCCGCGCCGATGAACCGTGCCGACGGCTGGAGCAGCCCGAAGAACCGGCTGTCGAACATCCCGCGTGTCGACTCCGTGAGCGGGACCGCCGCGATCACCCAGTCCGCCCGCGCCGCCAGCCGGTCCAGATCCGCCACCCCGTGGATCGTGCGCCGGGCCGTCCGCCCCACCAGCGCCACCGTGACCCCCAGGCCGTGCAGCAGCCGGGTGATCTCCCGGCCGATCGGCCCCGCGCCCACGACCAGCGCCCGCGATCCGGCGACCCGCTGCCCCTCCCGGTCGTGCGGGCGCCGCTCCCGCCGGCACTCCAGGACGCCGGGGAGATCCGTGGCGAAGGCCAGCACCAGACCGGCCACGCACTCCGCGACCGGCCGTTCGAAGACGCCCCGCGCGTTGGTGACGACGGTGTCGGACGCGACCAGCCCCGGGCAGAGCAGCCGGTCCACGCCCGCGCTCGCCGTGTGCACCCAGCGCGGCCGGCTCCCCGGCCCCGGCCAGGCCTTCCGCACCGCGTCGGACGCCAGGTCCCACACGAGCAGTACGTCGGCGGCCGGGAGCAGCCCGGCGAGCGAGGAGGCGTCCGCGTGCCGCACGTCCACCCGGCCGGTCAGCCGGCCGAGCCGCGGGGAGGGTTCGGCGTCGAGGACGAGCAGGACGGGATCCGGCATCGCTGGTCAGCCCTCCGCGGTGGAGCGGACGTACGGATCGCCCACGCTCGCAGCAGCCTCCCCCTTCGTCAACGAGGCCCGGCCGCGCGCCCCGCTGCCCGCCCGGGGGAATACTGGGAACAAGTCGGGGCAAGAGTGACCGGTCGCGCGGTCACGGCCACCGGAGCGTCCGGAGTGCCGCCGCGATCCCGTAACGGGGTCGCCCGCCGTGCGGCGAGCCGTCGACGCACAGGAAGGGTGGACATGACGACCGTAGGACTTCTCTACCCGGGCCACGCCGCCGAGGACGACTTCCCACGGACCGAGATCCTGCTCGACACCGACATCCGGCTGCCCCTGTTCTCCACCGAGACCGGGGAGGACGTCTACCGCGCCGACGCGCTGCGCGAGCAGGGCGGCCCCGCCCGGATCGCCGAGGGCGTCGAGGAACTGCGCCTCGCCGGGGCCGAGGCACTGCTGTGGGCCTCCAGCGGCGGCAGCTTCGGGCGGGGCTGGGAGGGCGCCCACGAGCAGGTCGCCACGCTCGCCCGGGGCGCCGGCCTGCCCGCCTCCAGCACCTCGATCGGCTTCGTCCACGCGGTACGGGAGCTGGGCGCGGGCCGGGTCGCCGTCGCCGCCCCCTACCCCGAGGACGTCACCGGGCTCTTCGTGGAGTTCCTGGCGTCGGCGGGCGTCGAGGTGGTGGCCGCGGTGTCCGGCGGGGCCACCACGTCGGACGAGGCCGGGTCCTGGGCCCCGGAGCGGGTGAAGCGGCTGGCGCGGGAGGCCGACCACCCGGACGCCGAGGCGGTGCTGATCCCGGACACCTCCCTGCACACCGCCGCGTACGTACCCGAGCTGGAGGAACTGCTCGGCAAGCCGGTCCTCACGGCGAACCAGGTCACGGTGTGGGAGGGTCTGCGCCTCACCGACCGCCGGACCTGGGCCCCCGCGCTGGGCACCCTGTTCGCCACCCGCGAGCCGGTGCTGAGGTCCCTGGAACCCAAGGGCATCGAGATACGGGAATAAGCGGAGTCATCCTCCTGTTGTACCCCTCCGATACACAGCCGTACGACAGCAGCACCGGGAGAGGCCGACACGTGGACGAGATCCGAGGCGACGAGACCCGCGGCGACGCGAGTGGCGACACGAGCGGCGGCGCGGCCGACCGTGACGGGATCCGGGGCGCCGCAGCCGGAACGGCCGCCGTTCCGCTGTCCGTCCTGGATCTGGTCACCGTGGGGCAGGGCCGCACCGCGACCCAGGCCCTGCGCACCAGCGTGGACATCGCGAAGCTCACCGAGAGCCGCGGCTTCCACCGCTTCTGGGTCGCCGAGCACCACTCCATGCCCGGGGTCGCCTCGTCCTCCCCGGCCGTGATCCTGGCGCACATCGCCGCCCACACCGAGCGCATCCGGCTCGGCTCCGGCGGGGTGATGCTGCCCAACCACGCGCCGCTCGTGATCGCCGAGCAGTTCGGCACCCTGGAGGCGATGGCCCCGGGCCGCGTCGACCTCGGCCTCGGCCGGGCCCCCGGCACCGACGGGGCGACGGCGGCGGCCCTGCGGCGCAGCGAGCGGCTCAACGAAGGAGCGGACGACTTCCCGCAGCAGCTCATGGAGCTGATCCGGTTCCTGGACGACGACTTCCCCGACGGGCACCCCTACGCCCGGATCCACGCCGTGCCCGGCCCGGTCCAGGCGACCGCCCCCGGCGGCGTGCAGTCCGCGCACCGGCCGCCGGTCTGGCTGCTGGGCTCCTCCGGCTTCAGCGCGCGGCTGGCCGGGACGCTGGGGCTGCCGTTCGCCTTCGCGCACCACTTCTCGGCGCAGAACACCATCCCCGCGCTCGACCTGTACCGCGAGTCCTTCCGGCCCTCCGCCGTGCTGGACGCCCCGTACGCACTGATCGGGGTCTCGGCGCTGGCCGCCGACGACGAGCGCGAGGCCCGCCGCCAGGTGCTGACCGGCGCCCTGTCCATGGTCCGGCTGCGGACCGGCCGTCCGGGGCTGATCCCGAGCCCCGAGGAGGCGGCGGCGTACGACTTCTCCCCGATGGAGCGGGAGTTCGTCGACGGCTGGCTGGCCAACGTCATCCACGGCACCGCCGACGAGGTCCGCGGCGGCCTCGACGACCTGGCCAAGCGCACCGGCGCCGACGAGCTGATGATCACCGCCAACGCGCACGGTGGCGAGGCGCGGCTGCGCAGCTACGACCTGATCGCGGACGCGTACGGCCTGCCCGCCGCCCCGTAGGACCTGCCGCCTGCCGTGGTACGGGTCCCGGTCAGCCCTCCAGCGGCCGGGACCCGATCAGCCCGGCGATCTGCTCCGGCGCCACGGCCCGTGAGTACAGCCAGCCCTGCCCGGTGTCGCAGCCGATCCGCCGCAGCCGCTCCGCCTGCCCGGCCGTCTCCACGCACTCCGCGGTGACGGTCAGGCCCAGGCGGTGCGCCAGCTGCACCATGGCCTCCACGATCGTCTCGTCGGCCGGGCTCGGATGCGTACCGTCCTCGTAGCGGAAGCCCTTCACGAACGCCCCGTCCAGCTTCAGCACGGAGACGGGCAGCCGGCTGAGGTAGGCGAGGTTGCTGTAACCCGTCCCGAAGTCGTCGATGGCGATCCGTACGCCCATGTCGCTCAGCGCCTGGAGCGCCCGCAGCGGACGGCCGCCCGAGCCCATCACCGCCGACTCGGTCAGCTCCAGCTGGAGCAGCCCCGGGGCGAGCTCCGTCTCCGCCAGGATCCGGTCCACATCGGCGACCAGGTCGGAGTCCCAGACCTGCCGTACGGCGACGTTGACGCTGATGAACAGCGGCGGCTCGTCCGGGTGGTCCAGCTGCCAGCGCCGGGCCTGCCGGCACGCGGTGCGCAGCACCCACCGGCCGAGCTGGACGATCGAGCCGTCCTCCTCGGCGATCTGGACGAACCGATTCGGCGGCAGCACGCCGAACTGCGGATGGTTCCAGCGCACCAGTGCCTCGACGCCCCGCAGCACCCCGTCCGCCATCCCGACCAGCGGCTGGTACTCCAGGGTGAACTCGCCGCGCTCCACGGCGGGCCGGAGCGTGGAGGAGAGGGACTGCCGGGTCATGCGGTGGGCGTTGCGCTCGGGGTCGAACAGCGTCCAGCGGGCCTTGCCGTCCGCCTTCGCCCAGTACAGGGTGGTGTCGGCGGCCTGCATCAGCCCGGTGGGCGAGGTGCCCGCGGCGGCCCGTTCGACCACCCCGATCGACGCGGAGACCGAAAGCCGCTGTCCTGCGAGGTCGAACGGCTGCTGGAGCGCGGCGAGGACCGAGCGGGCCAGCTCGGCGAGTTCCTCGGTGCCCGCCGAGTCCTCGACCAGGATCGCGAACTCGTCGCCGCCCAGGCGCGCCACCAGCCGGCTGCCGCCGGGGTTGCGGGAGGCGTCGTTCTCGGCGCAGTCGGTGAGCCGCGCGGCGACGGCGGCCAGCAGCCGGTCCCCGGTCCGGTGGCCCAGGGTGTCGTTGATCGCCTTGAAGCCGTCCAGGTCCAGATAGCAGAGCCCGATCCGGTCGTGCTGCCGCGGCGGCATCGAGTCGTCCTGGTACGGCGGGGTCTCCAGGGCCGAGGCGAGCCGCTCGAAGAACAGCGTCCGGTTGGGCAGCCGGGTCACCGGGTCGTGCATCTGGAGGTGGCGCAGCCGCTCCTGGAGCTCCCGCCGGTCGCTGACGTCCGCGACCGTCAGCAGGACCCGGGCGGGCTCCGCCGCCGATGCGCCGGTCATCGGTACGACGGTGATCTCGGCCCACAGGGAGCGGCCGTCGAGGTGCTTGAGGCGGCGGGTGCAGCGGAACCGGGAGCGGCGGCCCAGGAGGACCTCGCGGTAGGCGTGCCAGGTGCGGTCGTCGGACGCGAGGTCGAGCAGCTCGCTCGCCTGCCGCCCGGCGAGGACCGCCGCCGGGATCCCCAGCAGCCCGCCGAGCGCCCCGTTGGCCCGTACGACGTGGCCCCGGCCGTCGACGACGCCCATGGGGAGCGTGGCGGCGTTGAAGGCGGCCCGGTAGTCGCGCAGCTCGGAGGTGGTGGGGCCGTCTCCCGCGGGGGGCGGGGCCGAGGGCGACGGGGCCGTGGTCCGCACGTCCGCGACCGGCGGGCCCATCGCCGTCGTATGACGCTCCGTGACCGGCGCGGGGGGCGCGCCGGAGGCCGTGCCTGCCGGGGCGCTCGGCCCTTCGGAGGTTCCGCTCACCGCTCGCTCCCGCTGTGAAGGTCGTCGTGAACTGGTGGGGTCGGACTGGCCACCGGGTGGCGGTCCCGTGAACGGGCCCGTTCCACGCGGGAAAGCGTGGTGAAGCATAGAGGGTGCCGCGTCGGCCGTTCCAGCTCACCGTCCGGTCCGGGCCATCGCCCGGGTCCGCGAGGGGACGGGAGCACGCATTCCGCTTTGCCCGATCCTGATCATTTCTGTGCGGATCTGTTTCATTGAGTGGCTGGAATGACTGACAGTGACGTTCTGTGAAGGTGTGGGTGGCGATTTTGACCGCTGACCCGTGTGGGGCAGCACAACAGGGCGTGGCGTGGTGAAGCGGCACAGGGTGGACGGGATGGACCGTGTTTCCCCACCCGGAGGTCGATGTGCCGTGCCGTCGCGGACCCGGGGGAGCGGAACGGCCGCCCCTGCGCAGTCTGGCCGCCGCCGCCACCTCCCTCCTGGCGCTCGCCGCCACGTCCCTCGTCGCGGGCCCCGCCGCGGCCGCCGCGGGGGACGCCGCTCCCTGCGCCCTGCCCCGGACGGCGGCGCACCACTCGCTCGGCCTGGACACCTGGAACACGGCCTACCCGCGCCCCGGACGGGGACTCGACGCGGTCATGATCTTCCTGTCCTTCCCGGACTCCGAACCCACGCTCACCCCCGAGGCGCTCACCGCCGACCACTTCCCCGCCACGACCCGCTTCTTCGAGCGCGCCAGCTACGGCCGGTTCACCCTGCGCCCCCATCCGCAGCGCGCCTGGACGCAGATGCCGCGCGACTCCACCTGGTACGGCATAGAGCGTGACTGGAACACCGAGCGGCGCACCGCCTACCTGCGTGACGCCATCGACGCCGCCGACCCGGAGGTGGACTTCTCCCGGTACGACGTCGTCTACCTGGTGGCCGACCCGGACGCCCCCGGCGTCGACTCCGACGCCACGAAGGTCGTCAACTTCGACCGGCCGCTGCGCGCCGACGGCAGCGACATCCGGCGCGTCGTCACGGTCTTCGAACAGCACCCGCCCGACCGCAATGTCCTCGCCCACGAGACCGGGCACGTCTTCGACCTCGCCGACCTGTACCACCGGCCCATCGACGGCAAGGGCGACTGGGACACCCACGTCGGCGACTGGGACGTCATGGGCAGCCAGTTCGGCCTCGCCCCGGACCTGTTCGGCTGGCACAAATGGAAGCTCGGCTGGCTCGGCGGACATCAGGTCCTCTGCGTCCGGGGCCCGACCGACCTCACCCTGGAGCCGGTCGCCGCGGCCCCGGTGCCCGGCGGGTCGATCGGCACCCGGCTCGCGGTCGTCCGCACCGGCGCCGACAGCGCCCTGGCCATCGAGGCGCGCAGCGCCACCGGGAACGACCGGGGCACCTGCGCCGAGGGCGTCCTGATCTACCGCGTCCGCAGCGAGACGGCCTCCGGCGGTGGGCCCATCGAGGTGGTCGACACCCACCCGGACACCGGGGCCTGCTGGGACCGCTCGGTCTACCCGCCGCTCGCCGACGCCCCGCTCGGGGTCGGGGAGACCTTCACCGTGGAGGCCGACGACACCCGCGTCGAGGTCGCCGACCGCACCCCGTCCGGTTCCTGGACCGTCCGGATCACCACCGGCGTCTGAAACGGGCCGTTCGGAGGCCTCCGTACACGAAGAAGCCCCCCGCTTCCGCGAGGGGCTTCTTCCGTCTGTGCGCCGTCAGGGACTCGAACCCCGGACCCGCTGATTAAGAGTCAGCTGCTCTAACCAACTGAGCTAACGGCGCCTGCTGACGTCGTAGACATTAGCACCCTGATCCGCCCGAGGAAAAATCGAATGCGCGGCACTCCCGGACGCCGCGGACCGGCTCACCCGCACACACGCCCAGAGCAGCACATCGGGGCCCGGCAGCCACGGATTACGGGTGTCGGGGGCGACCACCCAGCGGGGCCCGCCGTCGGACGACGCGCAGGTCAGCGGCGGTACGGTCACGGCGTCACCGGTGCCGTGACAGAGCAGGGGCGGCACCGTGCCGCGCTGCTCCCGGGAGCCGCCGGAGCCCTCCGAACCGCTGGATCCCCACTCCTCCCAGGCGAGCAGAGAGGGCAGTCGCTGGGCCGTTCCGGGGGCGGCGAACAGCAGCATCCGGCCCCGGTGCGTGGCGACGGGACCGGAGCCGGGCCCCTCGGCCCAGAGCTGTTCCAGCATTCGCCGCCCGAACAGCGCCGGCACGTTCACGACGTCGAAAGCGGAACCGCAGGGGAGCACACCGGGAGCCTTGGGCCGGTCCTCCCAGTGGGCGAGCGTGCTGCGCGGGTAGGGAGCGGCCCCTGCCAGCCAGGCGGCGCCGGCCGCCGTGACCTGTGCGGCCTGGGGCCCGGACTGGTCCCGCAGCAGGGCGAAGATGTCGACGCCGTGGTGCGGGGCGGCACCGGCCTGCAGGGTCGTTTCGTCTTTCAGCCATGCGCTCATGGAGCAAGGTCTACCGGGAGTAACCGAAAGGAATCCGAGAGTTGCCGGAAACCAGGACAGGCCGGGAGGGGAAGGAGTATCTTGCCCGCCGGAATATGCCACGGGACCTGACCCCCGGCCTGGCGTAGAGGCATCTGCCCCAGGGGCCCCAGCCACCCCACCGGCCCCACGGGCTTCGTGCGCCTGCAGGCCGTCCCGTAGGCCCGGTAGGTCCCACGAGCCCGGTAGGTCCCACGAGCCCGGAAGGTCCCACGAGCCCCACGGGTCAGGCTCTGGGCGCGTCCAGCAGGGAGCGGCCGAACTCGATCATCTTCTTCGCGTAGTCCTCGGTCCACTCCGCGCGCTCCGCGACGTCCGCCGCGGTCAGCCGGTCGAACCGGCGCGGGTCGGCGAGCTGGGCCGCCGCCATCGCCTGGAACTCCACCGACCGGTCCGTCGCCGCCCGGAAGGCCTGCGTCAGCTCGGTCGCACGGGCCAGCAGCTCACGGGGGTCCTCCACCGACTCCAGGTCGAAGAAGTGCTCCGGATCCGCCGTGGCCTGAGACGGCTCGAAGAGCAGCGGCGCGGGGCGCAGCCGCTGCCGTTCGTTCCGCTCGGACTGTGTCATGCGGTGTTCCTCCCTCGGACGACCTGATGACCGGAAGATCCGGACGGCCACCCTCCATTGTCCAACCCCGCGCAAGAGGGCCGGGGCGCGCGGCGGGGGCGCGGGGACGCTCCCTCCGCGTGCCCCGGGCTCAGGGCCGCCACCGCACCCGGCGTTCCGAGAGATGGGCCAACACCGCGTGGTTCGCCTCCCAGCCGTCGGGGAACTTCACCGTGACGCCCAGCTGGACCGGCTCCGTGGACGGGTGCTCGTCCAGCAGGTCCGCCACCCCCTCCCGGCACACCACGATGCAGGCGTGCCGGTGCCGCGAGGCCAGCACGCACAGGCGGCCCGTCTCCAGGTGGAACGCGGTCGCGTCGGGCCGCCCCGACAGCGGGTGCAGGACCACCGTGACGTCGAACTCGCGGCCCTGGAGCCGGTTCGCCGTGTCCACCGCGACCCCCGTGACGCCCAGCTCCGTGAGGGCAGCCCGCACCGCCGCCGCCTGGTCCCGGTGGGCCGTGCCGACCGCGACCCGGTCCGCCGTCACCGGCACCGGCTCCTCGGCCCGCTCGCTCGTCGCGACCCCACCCCGGTCCAGCAACCGCCGGACCACCAGCGCCACCGCCCGTACCGCCTCGGGATCGGTGCGCGGGGTGTGCCGGGCGGGCAGCTCCAGCAGACCCCACCCGGACTCCGCCGCCTCGTCCAGCACCCGATCGGGCCCCGACCCGTCCGACGCCACCCCGAAGGAGAGCTTCCGGTCCCCGTGGTCCGTACCGCTGCGGAAGGGCGTGTACGGGTAGAACGCGTCCGAGACCAGCGGGGCAGCCGACGCCGGGAGCCGCCACGACACCGGCAGCCGGTGCTGCGGCAGCTCCGGGTTGTGCGCGAGCAGTGTGGACACCGCGCTCGCGGACGGGTCGTAGCTCAGCCCCGCCCACTGGTCCGCGCCGACGATCGAGAACGGGTCCAGCTGGCCCGGGTCCCCGACGAACAGCGCCCGCTCGAACAGCCCGGCCACGGCGAGCAGCGCGTCCGAGCGCATCTGGTACGCCTCGTCCACGATCGCGTGCCCCCACGGCTCCACGTTCTTCACGTGCGCCCACTTGGCGGCCGTCGAGATCACCACGTCGAGCCCGGCCAGATCCGCCGCCTTCGCCGACTTCGTGACGCTGGCGAGCCCGTCCAGGACCTTGTCGTACGGGTCGGAGTCGTTGCTGTGCAGCCGGCCCACCGGCAGCTCCGGGTCCTTCTCCGCGAGCCGCACCACCAGGTCGTCGACCTGGGCGTTGGTCTGCGCGATCACCATCAGCGGATGCCCGGCGGCGGCCAGCTCCAGGGCCGCCCGGACCACCAGCGTCGACTTCCCCGCGCCGGGGGGCGAGTCCACGACGATACCCCGGGCGCTGCCGCGGAGGGTGTCGTCGAGGATCGCGCCGGTCGCGCGGGCCGCCGCCGCGCCGGGGTCGAAGACGGTCCTCACAGCAGGTCCTCCGGGGTCACGGGGTCGGGGTGCTCCGCGCGCGCGGCGGCGTCCGCGCCCGGCGGGCCGCCGTGGGTCCACGGCGTCTCCTCCGGGTCCGGCAGCTTCGGGCCGCCGCGCTGGTCGTGCTCGAACAGGGTCCAGGCGATCCGCTCGCCGGGCTCCGGCACCGAACCGGGGGCGGGCTCCTTGCCCCGGCCCATCCGGTCCAGGATCCGCAGCACCAGCGGGATCTCCCCGTCGTCGGCCGGTGGCCCGTCCGCGTACCGCACGAACTCCGCCGTCTGCGGCTTGCCCTCCAACGAGCGGTAGACCTTCGTCCGCTCGCCCAGGTGCGGACGCTCGTCCGTGCGGACGGTGACCAGCGGGCGCGGGGAGGGCCGCTTGGACTCGGTGTACGCCATCTCCACCCCGGACACCGTGGCGAGGAACGCCTCGCCCGCCAGCCGCCGCCCCGCCAGCACCAGCGGATCGTCCAGCGCCTCCTGCGCCTCCAGCTGGGCCTGGGCGGTCTCCCGGGAGGCCAGCTTCTGGGCCGCCGTCACCGCGTCGTCGCGGCGCGGCTGCGGCGGCTCGCCCGAGCGCACCCGGTCCCGGTGCGCGGTGAACGACCACCGGTCCCGGGTCCAGCGGTCCTCGGCCCTGGACCCCTCGGGCAGCTCCCGCAGCAGGTCGAGGACCCGCCAGACCGCGTCCCAGGTCGGCAGCATGACCCGCGCCAGCAGCGAGCGGATCTCCCGCTCGGCACCGCTCAGCTCACCTAGGCGGGCATCGGCGGCGAGCCCGTCCTCGGCGGACGCGAGCGCCGTGCGCGCCCGGTCGTACCGCTCGATCGCGGGGGCGAGGAGGCGGTTGTCGAAGTCCGGGTCCGTGGCCGGGCCCGCGGGCGGGCACAGCAGCTGGCCCTCCCCGTCCCGGGCCAGCTCGGCCCGGAGCGCGGCCTCGGCCCCCGACGAGCCGGCCGGTGGGTCGATCCAGGCCAGCAGCGCGCCCAGGTGCTGGTCCTCCAGGCTGCTCTGCCCGGTCGCCCAGTGCCGGTTCAGCAGATCCGTCACGGCGGGCAGCAGCGCGGAGCCGGGCACCCGGGCCCGCTCCCCGTAGTGCGTCAGCCAGCGGCCGAGCAGCGGAACCCGCGCCGGGGCCGGATACGGGGTGTCCGGATCGTCCTCGGCGGTGCGGCGGAACCGCATGGACCGGCCCAACAGCCGGACGAACTCGACGCCCGCCCGGCTCGGCACGATCAGCTGGGCGGCGTCCGTGCACAGCTCGACCTCGACCTTGGTCTTCTTGCCGGTCGCCGGGTCCGTCTCGTTGCGCTCGGCGGGCTCGACGACGTCCGCGTACGCCTCGATGTGCGGCAGGACCGCCTCCGCCAGCTCGGCCAGGAACGCGAACCGCAGGTCCCGGTCGCGGGGCTGCGCGACGGCCAGCAGCCGGGGCGCCTCCCGGTCCGTGCCGACCAGCGCCCCGAGCGGGGCCCCGGCCTCACCGGCGGTGGTCAGCGGCACCAGCACGAGCGGCCGGTCGGTGAGATGACGGTGCCGGACGGTCGCCAGCGGCTGGGCGCGGCCGGTGTCGACGGCCTCCAGCCGGGCCAGGGTGGTGATCAGCGACATGCGGTCGCCCCCTCCGGCGCCCCGGCCCGCGGCACGGATGCCCCTTCCAGCGCCTCGGCACGCAGCACGGACGCGCTCTCCAGCGCCTCGGAGCGCAGGGCGGCGGCCCGGCGCAGCGCGGCGACCGTCGGATCGGCGGGATCGCCCTCCTTGCCCGCGGCGGCGGCCAGCACCCCGGCCACCGTGGTCAGCCCGCCCAGCTCACCCCGCACACTCCGGCCCAGTGCTTCCACGGCCCCCTCGGCCCGGGACTTCGCCCGGCAGTGGAAGGCCAGCTCGCAGGCGGCCAGGCACTCCGGGGCGTAGGCCGGGGGCACCGCCGCCACGGCGGCGTCCAGCTCCGCGGGCGGACACGCCGGATCGAACGTCGTCCCCTCCGGCAGCCCCGCCGCGATGTCCTCGACGCGCGTCAGCCGGGTCAGCTGCCGACGGGTCACGGCGCGCTGCTTGCGTACGTCCACGACGGAGGCGGTCGGAAGGTTCGAGAAGTCCTTGGGGCAGACCAGCAGCACCCGGTGGCCGACCTCCGCGCCCTCGGTCACCGCCGCGACCCGCTCCAGCGCCAGCACGTAGACCGCGGCCTGCCGGGCGGCGGCGCCGACCTTCGACGGGTCGGCCGACGCGTCGATCATGGGGAACGACTTGATCTCGACGACCGTCCACCGGCCGTCGGGGTGCACCACGACCGCGTCGGGCTCCAGATAGGCGGGGGAGCCCGCCACCTCCAGGGCCAGCATCGGGTGGTCCAGCAGTGCCCAGCCGCCCGCCGCCGTGGCCTCCCGGAGCGCGAGCGCGGTGCGCGCGGCGCGGCCCTCGGGACCGGCGGCGCTCAGATCGGGTGTGGCGGCGTCCCCGGCCGGGGCCTGGGCACCGCCGCCGAGCCGTTCGTACAGCAGGCGCAACAGCTCCGCGCCGCCGTCGGCCTTGACCTTCGCCTCGAACGCGTTGCCCCGCATGAAGGCGAACTGGGACTGCCCGAAGGGTGCGGGGGAGCCGAGCGCGGTGGCCAGCACGCCCTTGTCCACCCCCGCGCCGTCGAGCAGGGCCCGCCGTCTGCAGCCCGGGTTGGCGGCGAGGGCGGCGAGGGCCCGGGCGTCGAGCGGGTGCGGTGCGACGGACGGGCCGCGCAGCTCAGCGAGCCGCTGCCGGAGCGTCGTCGCTCGCGGCCGCGTCGGCGTCGTCTCTGACTGCCGGGCCGCCGACTGCCGCGCCGGGGGGATCTGCGGAGGTGGTCCGCTGGCCGGGGATTCGCTCACCCGGGGAAGTCTTGCATCCGGTACTGACATTCGGGGGCACGGTCACCGGAACCGACTCGGCGACGGGGCTCCGGCCGCCCTCGCTCCGGCCCGCGAACAGGACGGCGGCCGGCCCGGTGAACCGTGCCGCGCCCCACGCCTTGAACCGGTCGGCGATCCGCATGACGGGCCTGACCAGCAGGGCTCCGACGCCCATCACCGCGGCGCCCGCGACGGCGTCCAGGAAGTAGTGGTTGGCGGTGCCCATCACGACGATCGTGGTGATCAGCGGATAGGCGATTCCCGCCGCCCGCACGAGGGGATGGCGGCCGTGCCGCCACAGCAGGATCCCGCACCAGAGGGACCATCCGACGTGCAGGCTGGGCATCGCCGCGTACTGGTTGGTCATCCCGCTCAGCCCGCGCGGGGCGCTCGCCCCCTCGCCCCACCAGCCGTAACCGCTGTACTGCGCCATCGTGTCGACGAAGCCGTGACCGGCGTCCAGCAGCCGGGGAGGACAGGTCGGCATCAGCGTGAAGCCGACCAGCCCCAGCAGCGTGGAGTTCATCAGCCAGACCCGGGCCGCCCGGTACGCGGCCGATCTGCGCCGGAACATCCAGATGAGGACGGCCGGGGTGACCAGGTAGTGCAGGGACGCGTACGCGAAGTCGGCGGGTATCCCGAGCGACGGGGTGCTGGTGAAGAGGCGGTTCAGCGGGTGCTCGGCGTTGAGGTACAGCGCCTGTTCCAGCCGCAGGATCGCCAGGCCGTGGTCGACCGCCGTCGACACATCGCCACGCACCAGGAGCCGGCCCAGCGAATACAACGCGTACACCACCGCGATCAGTGGCAGCTCCGTCCACCAGCGGGGCCGGTGACCGGTCGCGGGCGGCGCGGTGGCGTGCGGCATCCGGTAGCTCTCCCCATGTTCATGCGGCCGACGACGAACGTTCAACCGTACGGCGGCACCGTGCCGCCGGTTCCCCCGGGGGTCCCCTTCCGGACGTCCCGTACACAGCGGTCCCCGCCCTGGTCCGAATCCTCGGCCGGGGGACTGCTCAGGGTGGGACGCCCGCATGGCCCGGGAGGTTGCGTGCCGGGCCGGTACAGGATGATGGAAGGTCCCAACAGCACCAACGTTCCAGGGAGAGCCTTCATGGCATCGCGCATCCTGCTCGCCCGGCACGGCCAGACCCAGTGGTCGGTCCGGGGCAACCACACCGGCAGGACGGACATCCCGCTCCTGGACGACGGGCGCGAGGGCGCGAAGCTCCTCGGCGAGCGGCTGCACCGGGCGCCCTGGGCGGGGCTGCCCGGCGTCGAGGTCCGCACCAGCCCGCTCGTCCGGGCCGCCGAGACCTGCGAACTCGCCGGGTTCGGGAAGCGGGCCGAGCCGTGGGACGCGCTGATGGAATGGGACTACGGGGCGTACGAGGGGCTGACCCCGGCCCAGATCAGGGCGGACCGGCCCGACTGGCTGATCTGGCGCGACGGGGTCCCGGACGGGGAGTCCGTCGCCGACGTCACCGCCCGCGCGGACGAGATCGTCGCCTGGGCCCGCTCGGCGGACCGGGACGTCCTGGTCTTCGCCCACGGCCACATCCTGCGGGCGTTGGGCGCGCGGTGGCTGGGCGAGGACCTGTCCTTCGGCGCCCGCATCCGCCTGGAGCCGACGTCGCTGTCGGTCCTGGGCTGGGCGTACGGCCTGCCGGCCGTGGAACGCTGGAACGACACGGGCCACCTGGAACGCTGACCTCGCCGGCCCGCCTTTCACGGGGCCGTGCGCCCACTCAAGCCTGTCCCCGCGGCACTCAAGCCTGTCCGGCGCTTAGTGCCCGGGGCGGCCGTGCTCTTCGCGGGGCCCTGCGCTTACTCAAGCCTGTCGGGCGATTGAGGACGGAAGCTTCGCTCGGGTTGGGCGTGCCCTTGCGGGGCCCTGCGCTTACTCAAGCCTGTCCGGCGATTGAGGACGGAACCCTTCGTCCGGTGGCGGGCTCTTCACGGACCTCGTGGCGCGGGAGACCCGGATCAGCACCCTCGAACGTGCTGCACGGTTCCGTCCTCAAACGCCGGACGGGCTGGGTTTCGCACCCCGGAACGTGCTCGCCGGTTCCGTCCTCAAACGCCGGACGGGCTGGGGTGGCCGCCGGACGGGCCGGGTTAGCCCCCGACGGGCCGGGTTAGCCCCCCGACGGACTCGGGTGGCCCCCGGACGGGCTGGGGTGGCCGCCGACGGGCTCAGGTGGTTGCCGGGCCCGCCGGGGTGGCCGCCGGGCCCGGCGTCGACTCCCGGTGGCGGGTCAGGAAGCTTGCCACCGGGGTCGCCCCGGCCCGTGGCTCCAGCACGCGCGCCGCCCCCGCCAGCATCCCCCGGATCCGCGAGGACTGGACCCGGGGCAGCAGGTCCAGCGCCTGGTGACCCGTCGCCGCCGCCTCGTCCGCCCGGCCCGCCCGCGCCAGGTCACCCGTGAGCTGGGCCCGGTAGAGCGCCAGGTTCCGGGTGAAGTGCGCGTCCTGGAGCGCCGTCGCCCGCCGTCCGTGCCGCGCCGCCCGGGACCAGTCACCCAGCGCCGACCAGCACTGCGCCTCCAGCAGCTCCAGCTCCGCCTCCCGGAAGAAGCTCATCCACTCCGGATCGCCCGCCGCCGTGCCCCGGTCGAACGCCGCACGGGCCCTCCCGATAGCCCGGTCGCACCCCGTCCGGTCCCCGAGCCCCGCCCGGCCCCCCGCCTCCCGCAGCGCGAGCAGCGCCAGCAGCCGGGGCGACCCCAGCGTGCGGGCGGCCCGCTGTCCGGCCTCCGCCGCCCGTACCGCCTCCCGGGGCCGCCCCGCGTCCCGGGCCAGGAACGACGTGTTGCAGAACGCGTGCGCCTCCAGCCCCGGGTCCCCGGCCAGCCTCGCCGTGGCCAGGGCCTCCGCGTAGTGCGAGCGGGCGTCGTCGAAGCGGCCCGAGTCGTGGGCCAGCCAGCCCACCGAGATGGCCAGCTCGCCCGCGCCGGCGTGCAGCCGGTCCGAGGTGGCGCGCCGTGCGGTGGTCCCGGCGTCCAGCAGTTCGTACGCCGCGCGCAGCGGCTGGGCCGCCCGCCGGTAGAGCCCGTCCGCGCCGTGCCGGTCGTCCAGCAGCCGGATCTGCCGTACGGCTTTCTCGACGGCGTTCACCTCCGCCTCGCCGACCCGGCGCTGCGCGGGCAGAGAGACCCGGGCGGCGGCGGAGGCGGGCGCCCCGCCGAGACCCAGGGAAGCGGCCGCCACCGTGGCGGTGCCGCTCGTCATGAACACGCGACGCAGCACGTCGCTCTCCTCGGGGATGTCGTCGGTTTCGGTGTCGCGGCGGAGAAGGCGGAGAAGGGCGGGGTCGGAAGAGGAAGACGAAGAAGACGAAGGGGAGGGCGAAAGGGAAAGGGAAGGCGACAGGGAAGACGACAGGGAAGGGGCCGAGGCCGCCGGCCCCGTCGTGGGCGGGGGTTCGGACACGACCCGGGCGCCCCGCCCCCGTACGCTCTCGCGGGCCGAGAACCCCAGATCGGCCAGGGACGCCCCGGGGAACATGTGCAGGAACACGCGTTCATAGGCGTAGTTGGGGCAGCGAATCTCCCCGGACTCCACGCGCCCGATATAGCGGGCGTCGCACGCGACCTGCTCCCCGATCTCCCGCGCCGCTCTGCGGACCGCCGCCGCGAACTCCCCGGCGGAGCGCTGTCCGCGCAGCTGACGGAAGGCGAGGTTGGGAACTGCCGCTGTCGCCACCATGGCCGGCCCCTCTCTGGTGCGGCCGGGGTCCGTGGTTCCCGGTGCCCCGGCGGAGCAAGAACGTACCTGCTGTGACGGGTCGCACACACAGCGTTTCGTTACGTAAGGGGGCATACCGCTCCTGATCTGCCATGAACTGCCACCCTTTGCGGCGGTGTGGGCCCGTAGCCCTTGACGCACCCGGGGCGTTGGTCCATGTGGAGACGGAGCGTGGCTCCGTTCGGCGATGAGAGGAGGGGTTCCCTTGTTGCATCTCGGCAGGGAGACCGGCTCACGGACGACCGCGACGAAACCGATGACCCCGGCGCAGGGGGACCAGTCCTGCGACCTCGTCACGGTTCCCGCGCGGCAGGGGCTGGAAGCCGTCGACATCCTCCGCCGCGGAAGGGACCAGGAGCCCGTCGGCCCGGTTCTGCACGACGGCGCCTGCGACACCCTCGGCTTCCTCGTGCCGCCGGGCACCGCCGACGCCTGGGACGTACCGGGCAGCGCCTGCACGCGGACCGACGGCCGCGGGCTGCGCGTCCCCGCCGAGCCACCCGGCTCCGGCTGGCTGCTCCCGCCCGCCGCGGACGCCCCGGTCACCGATCCCGCCGTGCTCCGCGCCGCCCTCGACCAGGCCGCCCGGCTGATCGAGGCGGCCGACAACTGCTGCTGAGCCCATAATGGCCGGACGGGCGGAACACCTCCGCGTGGCCGGCGACCCGGGCCCCCACCAGCAAGGACCAGCGAACGTGGCACGTCGAGGAGCGCCGGCCCAGGGCAAGGACAAGGCCGCGGGCAAGGGCAGAACCGCGGGCGCGAAGGGGCGCCAGGGCGGCGGCCGGGGATCGGGCCGCGCCGAGCGGGAGCCGGTCTCCCAGCAGGTCGGCGGCGGACTCGCCGAGCTCATACCCGACCGGGAGCGCCCGAACGGCTGGACGCTCCTGCTCGACGGCGCCCCGCAGTCCCATGTGGACCTCGATGACCCCGCGCACCTGGCGTTCGCCTATCAGCGCCGCCTCGGCCACGTCATCGACCTCGCCGCACCCCCGCTCCAGCCGCTGCACGTCCTGCACCTGGGCGGCGGCGCCTTCACCCTCGCCCGGTACACCGCCGCGACCCGCCCCCGTTCCACCCAGCAGATCGTCGAGCTCGACGCGCCCCTCGTCCAGCTCGTCCGCGACCGCCTCCCGCTGGACCCCCAGGCCCGGGTGCGGGTCCGGGCGGCCGACGCCCGCGAAGGGCTCGGCAGGTTCCCGGACGGCTGGGCGGACCTGATCATCGCGGACGTGTTCAGCGGGGCCCGCACCCCCGCCCACCTGACCTCCGCCGCATTCCTCGCGGAGGTGCGCCGGGTCCTGAAGCCCGAAGGGCGGTACGCCGCCAACCTCGCCGACGGCCCCCCGCTCGCCCACCTGCGCGGCCAGGTCGCCACCGCCGCCGCTGTCTTCCCCGAACTGGCGCTGGCCGCCGACCCGGTGGTGTGGCGGGGCCGCCGTTTCGGCAACGCGGTCCTGCTCGCCTCCGCCCTGCCGCTCCCGGTCGCGGAGTTCACCCGCCGGGTGGCGAGCGACCCGCACCCCGGCCGCGTCGAACACGGCCGCGCGCTCGCCGACTTCACCGGCGGCGCGGCCGTCGTCACCGACGCCGCGGCCAGACCGTCGCCCGCGCCGCCGCCGTCCGTCTTCGAGAACCCGTGACCCGCCCCTGGTCAGACCCGGATCACGGTTCGACGACCTGCACCGTCGGCGGCGTCCCGTTCCAGGTGCAGAACACCGAGTACGTCTTCCCGTCCCTCCCGCCCCCGTCGCTGAAGTCCACCCGGATCCACGCGTCGTTCGTCCACACCTGCATCGACCAGCCCGGCTCGGGCGTCGCCGAGACGAGCTTCGCCGAGTGCGCGCCGAGCTCGAACACGACCCGGCCGCCGTCGGTGCGATAGCTCTTCACCCTGCCCGAGGTCGATGGCGCCGGCGGCTTCGCCGGCGTGGCCGACGGCGCCCGGGAGGGGCGCGGGGCCGATGGCGAGGGGCTCGCCCCGCCGGTGCGGGGCGAGGCGGAGGGGGAGGGCGAGGTGCGGTGCGTCGAGGAGACGAGCGGCGCCCCGGTGCTCTGTCCGATGCGCTGAGGAGGGCCCGAGCCCACCGAGACCGGCACGGCCCGGGGCGGGTCGTAGGCCGTCCCCGCCATGACCGTGTGCACACCCCACCACGAGAGCGTCACCGCCGCGCCGGTGGCGAGCATCCACGCCAGCGCGTGTACGAGTCCTCGTTGCATCGGCACATCCTGCACCACCCGGCCTGTCCCGGCCCGCTCCGGATCTCTCCCGAGACCTCGAACAACCGCCCTTCTCCGGCCTTTGCGGAGGTTTCCGACGAGGCCGGGACCGGGCCCGCCGGCATGGCGTACGGTGCCGCCCATGGCAAGTGTGCTCGTGGTCGAGGACGACCAGTTCGTACGTTCCGCCCTCATCCGGCACCTCAGTGAGGCCTCCCACACGGTACGGAGCGTGGGCACCGCGCTCGAAGCGCTGCGCGAGGTCGCGCACTTCCGCTTCGACGTGGTCATCCTCGACCTCGGGCTGCCCGACCTGGACGGTGCCGAGGCGCTGAAGATGCTGCGGTCCATCACCGATGTGCCCGTGATCATCGCCACCGCCCGGGACGACGAGAGCGAGATCGTCCGGCTGCTCAACGACGGCGCCGACGACTACCTGACGAAGCCGTTCTCCGTCGAGCACCTCTCCGCCCGGATGGCCGCCGTACTGCGCCGCTCGCGCGCCACCGGCGGCGAGGCGACGCCGCCCAGGGTCATCCGCGTCGGCGGGCTCTCCATCGACCCGCTGCGCCGCAGCGCCGAGCTGGACGGCGCCGAACTCGACCTGACCCGACGCGAATTCGACCTGCTCACCTTCCTCGCCGGGCGGCCCGGCGTGGTCGTCGCCCGTAAGGAGCTGCTGGCCGAGGTCTGGCAGCAGTCCTACGGCGACGACCAGACCATCGACGTCCATCTCTCCTGGCTGCGCCGCAAACTCGGCGAGACCGCCGCCCGGCCGCGCTATCTGCACACGCTGCGCGGCGTCGGCGTGAAGCTCCAGCCGCCCGCCGACGCCCCGGCCGATACGCCGGTCACGGAGCCGCCCGCATGAGATGGGCCCTGGTCAAGGTCTGCCTCGCGGTCACCGCCATGGTCGTCATCGCCTTCGCCGTGCCGCTCGGACTCGTCATCCGGGAGATGGCCAGCGACCGGGCGTTCTCCGACGCCGAACGCCAGGCCGCGACGATCGCCCCGACGCTCTCCATCACCACCGACCGCGAGGAGCTGACCCGGGCGGTCCTGTCCACCGAACCGGGCGACCGGGGGCGCCTCGCCGTCCATGTCCCCGCCGAGGGCGGGCCCCTGGACATCGGCACCCGGCGCGCCACCCCCGAGGACGTGGCGGCCGTGCGCAAGGCCGGGCGTGCCTCCATCACCGAGGTCACCGGCGGCTTCGCGCTCCTCCAGCCGACCGCGCTGGGCACCGGGGACATCGCCGTCGTCGAGGTGTTCGTCCCCGAGGGCGGGGTCTCCCACGGGGTCGCCACCGCCTGGCTGACGCTGGCGGGCGTCGGTGTCGCGCTGATCGTGGGCTCGGTCGCGGTCGCCGACCGGCTCGGCGTACGGATGGTGCAGCCCGCCCAGCGCCTCGCAGGCGCCGCCCAGGACCTGGGGGAGGGGCGCCTCGGCACCCGGGTCCCCGAGGACGGGCCCACCGAACTGCGGTCCGCCGCCGTCGCGTTCAACTCCATGGCCGACCAGGTCGTCCAGCTCCTGGCCAACGAGCGCGAGCTGGCCGCCGACCTCTCGCACCGGCTGCGCACCCCGCTCACCGTGCTCCGGCTGAACGCCGCCTCCCTCGGTGAGGGCCCGGCGGCCGAGCAGACCCGGGCGGCGGTCCAGCAGTTGGAGCACGAGGTCGACACGATCATCCGCACCGCCCGGGAGCAGCGCCCGCAGCCCCAGGCCGGGCAGACGGGGGCGGGCTGCGACGCCTCCGAGGTGATCCGCGAACGCATGGGTTTCTGGTCGGCGCTCGCGGAGGACGAGGGCCGCGAGGTGCGCCTCGCGGGAGTCGACCGTACGGTGCGCATCCCGGTGGCCCGGCCCGAACTGGCGGCCGCTCTCGACGCGTTGCTCGGCAACGTCTTCCGCCACACCCCCGAGGGCACCGCCTTCGCCGTCGACGTCCACCACAGCGGCGACGCGGTCATCGTGCTCGTCTCCGACGCCGGCCCGGGGATCTCCGACCCGAAGGCCGCCCTCGCCCGGGGGGCCAGCGGGCGCGACGCGGCGAGCGGGTCCGTCGGCTCCACCGGTCTCGGTCTCGACATCGTGCGCCGGGTCGCCGAGTCCACCGGCGGCGACCTGCGCATCGGCAGGTCCGTCCTCGGCGGCGCGGAGGTCCGGATCTGGATCGGCCTGTACGGCAACCGCCCCGAGCGCGGCCGGCGCGGACACGGCCGGCGGGTCGGCCGCAGGACCGGCCGGCAGCGGCGCAAGGAGTCCCGGGCCCCGACCGGCCCCGGGGTCCAGCATTAACCCGTGCCGATGGGTTCCTTAAGCCCGCCCTAAGAACTCCAACTGCGGCCCGTAAAGCGCTCTTTGTCCATTCCGTTGCCGCTAGCGTGCTCGTTGTACCTCCTCGTCGGCGGTACAGACCCCCACGCCGGCCCCCGCCGCCACCGGTCGCCCCGGTGGCGGTGGGGAAACCGGCGGCCAGCAGCCCGTACGTCCCCCTCGGGCCCCGGACCGCACCTGTGCCCCCCACCGCGCGCCCCGGCCGGACCCCACCCCACCTCCGGCCGGGGCGCGCACCTTCACCCGGCCTGAGCCCGCCACTCCTGTGCGTACGCGTCGAAGATCGCCCGCAGATGGTGGCCGATCTTCAGGTAGTCCAGGTCGTCCAGGTTGGCCAGCGACACCCGCACCGACCACTCCGGGCCGTCGAAGCCGCCGCCGTTGAGCAGCACCACCGAGGTCTGCTCGGCCAGCCGGAACAGCGGATCGACCGGCTCGTAGTTCCTCTCCAGGAATTCGGCGAACGGCTTCCCGTGCACACGCTCGGCCTCGGCCAGCAGATCCAGCTCGATGTAGTACGCCGCCCGCTTCGGGTCCTCCGAGACCTTCATGTGCGCGCCCTCCAGCAGGAGTTCGAGGCGCTGCTGGACGATGGCCCGGATCCGGTGCTTGTAGGCCTGGCCCTCGTCCAGCATGTCGAACAGCGAGAACAGCACCATCATCACCTGCTGCGGCAGCGACAGGCCCGCCGTGTGGTTCAGCGCCACCTGCCGGGAGTCCGCCACCAGCCGGTCGATGAACCGGATCTCCTCCGGATTCAGCGACAGCGTCCCGTAACGCCTGTTCAACCGGTCCTTCCGCGCCCGGTCCTGCTCCGCCAGCATCGCGTCGATCACGTTGTCGTCGTGCAGCGCGATCACCCCGAGCCGCCAGCCGGTCGCCCCGTAGTGCTTGGAGTAGGAGTAGACGAGGAGCGTGTTGCGCGGCAGGTCGGCCGCGAGCGAGCGGAAGCCCTCCACGAAGGTCCCGTACACGTCGTCGGTCACGATGATCAGGTTCGGGTTCCGCTCGCCGACGATGGACCTGATCTGCTCGGCGACCCGGGTGGAGAGTGCCAGCGAGGGCGGGTTGCTCGGGTTCACACAGCAGACCAGCTTCACCGACGGGTCCGCCAGCTTGGCGATCTCCTCCTGGGGGTAACGCCACTGCCGCACCCCGGTCTCCGTGAACAGGCTCGCCTCCACCCGCACCACGTCGAAGTCGTACGTGTCCAGCTCCGGGATCTCCAGGTACGGGGTGAACACCGGCACCATCAGGGCGATCCGGTCGCCCTTCTCCAGGATCCCGTTCTTCATCAGCGAGTCGAAGATGTAGCACATCGCCGCCGTGCCGCCCTCGGTCGCGAACAGGCTCAGCTTCTGCCCCTCCGGCGGCCGGTGGTCGAACATCTCGTCCGCGATGTAGCCACGCACGATCTGCTCGGTGTGGTGCAGGATCCGGTCCGGGACGGGGTAGTTGTCGCCGATCGAGGAGTCCGCCAGCTCGTGCACGAACGCGTCCCGGTCGAAGCCGAACCGCTTCACCGCCAGGTCCACGCACGCCTTCAGCAGCTCGATGCCCGGCAGCTCCGGGTGCGTACGGACGAAGTGCTCGAAGCGCTCCGCACACCCCGGCTCCTCCGGCATGCCGCCCAGGTGGTCGGCCGTCCACACCCGCCGGGACTCCGACAGCGCGAAGTAGCCGAGCGCGTGGTACGCCTCGCGGGGCCCCGTGGCGACCCAGTTCGGGTTGCCGCGGCCCGCGTTCAGCATCGTCCGGGTCGACTTCCCCTTCTGGCCCGGACGATCGCTCTGCGCGGCCGTCGCGATCTGGATGAACTTGTCCTTCAGCTCGAAGGGGGAGAGCTGGGCGAACGACCGGATCTCTTCGCGGCCGATGCTGGTCCTGGGCATGGTGGTGTCCACTCCGTAGCAGGTCAGTGGTTCAGCGGGACGATCACGGCGTCCCACCCCGTCAGCGGGACGTCGCCGGCGGATCGCTCCTCGGGACGGGCTTGGTCACGGCGGCAGAGCCTCGGCGGCCCGCCCCTCTTCGGCCTCGGGAAGCCGGCCACGTCACGCCCCCAGGACGCCGACGAGGATGGGCCCGGTCAGCGGCAGCAGGAAGTTGGAGAGCGTGTACGTGATCGTGTAGCCGAGAAGGGGTACCGAGCTCTGGGCCACCTGGGTGATGGAGGTGATCGCCGGGGTCGAGCACTGCTGCCCGGCGATCGCGCCGATCAGCAGCGGCTTCTCGATCTTCAGCAGCTTGCGCCCGACGACCAGGGAGACCGTCGCCGGGACCAGCACCATGGCGATGCCCGCGAACGGCAGCAGCGCCCCGTACTCCTTCAGCAGCGGCCAGGCCTGGGGCCCCGCCGCCAGTCCCGTACAGGCGATGAAGACGGCCAGGCCCATGTCCTTGAGCGTGCTCGCGGCCTGCGGGGGGAACGCCCCGAAGGTCTGGCTGCGGGACCGGAACCAGCCGAAGACCAGGCCGGAGATCAGACAGCCGCCGCCGGTGCCGAGCGACATCGGGATGTCCCCGAGCTTGACGACGATCTGGCCGAGCAGCGAGCCCGCCACGATGCCGAAGCCGAGGTAGATGAAGTCGGTGGCGTCGTTCTTCACCACCGCGCCGAGCTTCGCGACGAGCCTGTTCAGACCGCCCCGGGCTCCGACCAGGGTGAGCACGTCGCCCCGGGCGAGGACCGTCTCCCCGCTCGCGGGCAGGTGCTGGTCGTTGCGCAGCACGTCGGTGACGTAGACGCCGTCCTCGCGGAACTCCGGATGGTGCTTCTCCAGCAGGTCGATGGTCGCCCCGACCGTCTCCTTCTCGGTGACCGCGACCTGACGGGTGGCCAGGGGGGCGTCGAGCCCCGGCACGGCCGGGGTCTCCGGGCCGATCTCCCGGCCCGCCTCGATGATGGCCGCCCGCTCCCCGACCACCTGGATCAGGTCGCTGAGTGTCAGCTCCAGACCGGGGGAGGGCGTCAGCAGCCTGCTGCCGCGCTTGATGCCCTCGACGGTGATCCGGCCGCCCATGGCGCTCTCCAGCCCACCGACGGTCCGCCCGTCCGCCCGCGTCACCAGATAGGTGCGGCCGACCATGCCGGGCAGCGCCTCGCGCTCGTCGGACTCCAGCCCGCCCTGGCCGCCGCGCATCTTCTCCCACAGCTCGCGCGAGGCGTCCGCCAGGTTGATGCGCAGCAGCATCGGCATGATCTGGCTGGTGTAGAGCACGATGGTGATCAGGCCGAACAGGTAGCAGACCGTGTACGCGGTGGCGACGTGCCCCTGGTACTGGCTGATCTGCTCGGAGGTCAGGTTCTCCAGCTTGCCGATGGCCTCGGTCGCCGTCCCCACGACGGCGGACTCGGTGGCCGCTCCCGCGAGGATTCCGGATGCCGTGCCCACGTCCAGGTCGAAGGCCTTGGCGAGCCCGTAGGCGATGCCCAGGACGCAGACCAGCTCGATCAGGCAGAGTGTGAAGAACCGCAGGCTCTTGCGGTTGAGATTGGCGAAGAACTGCGGCCCGGCCATGTAGCCGAGCGAGAAGATGAACAGCGCGAAGAAGACCGTCTTGACGTCGTCATCGACGCTGATGTGCCGGGTGCCGAGCAGCAGCGACACGATCAGGGTGCCGCAGATTCCGCCGAGCGTGATCGGGCCGACGCGGAGCTTGCCGACGAGGTAGCCGGCCGCGAGGCAGAAGAAGAGGGCCAGTTCGGGATGGTCGCGCAGAACGCCCATCCCGCCTCACTCACCGGGGCTGGTGTCGGCGACCAGGATGATCAAAAGGTGCATAAGGGAGAAATTAACAGGGGTGGGATGCCCCGGCAGTCAGCCCGGCCCGACCTGCCCCCGTTCACCTTCCGACGGGAGGGTGGCCCGAACGCCCCCTCGGTGACGCGCCGGACATCCCTCGGCAACGGAATCGTCTTCAACTCTTGACACCCACCCCCTTGAGGCAGCAACCTTCCGGCAACGGCGCATGGGAGCGCTCCCACTCTGGGGGAAGGTCTCGCGCGCTTCCTCTTCCCGCACCAGACCCGACGCCCTCCGCCCTGCCTCGCGGAACAGCGCCGGTACCACCCCGGAACAAGGAGCAGTGGAATGCGCATCACTCGCAGCGTCGCCGGTCGACGCAGGAGAGCAGCCTTCGTGGCCACCACGGGCCTCACGGTCACCGCCCTCCTCCTCACCGGATGCGGCGGCTCGTCCGACTCGGACAAGGGAGCCGACGCGGACGGGAACATCACCCTGACCCTCGCCGACTTCGGGCAGTTCGGGTACAAGGAGGCCGGGCTCTTCGAGAAGTACCACGAGCTGAACCCGAAGATCACGGTCAAGGAGGACACCACCGCCGAGGAGAAGAACTACTACCCCAAGCTCCTCCAGCAGCTGAACTCCGGCAGCGGCCTCGCCGACGTCCAGGGCATCGAGGTCGGCCGGATCAAGGAGATCGTCGACACCAAGGCGGACTCGTTCGCCGACCTCTCCAAGGCGATCAGCGTGGACGAGTGGGTGTCGTGGAAGGCGAAGCAGGCCACCGCCCCCAGCGGCGCGGTCATCGGCGCGGGCACCGACATCGGCCCCATGTCCCTCTGCTACAACCGTGAGCTGTTCGAGAAGGCCGGACTGCCCACCGACCGCGCCGAGGTCGCGAAGCTGACCGAGGGCGGCTGGGAGGACTTCCTGGCCCTGGGTGAGCAGTACAAGAAGAAGGCCCCCGAGGGCACCTACTTCATGGACTCCGCGAGCGCCATGTTCAACGCCGTGGTCAGCTCCAGCCCCGAGCAGTACTACGACGCGAGCGGCAAGCCGATCTACGCGAAGAGCGCCAGCGTCGAGAAGGGCTGGAAGCTCGCCGCCGAGGCCGCGTCCAAGAAGCTGACGCAGGGCCTGGCGCAGTTCGAGGACCAGTGGCAGGCCGCCCTGCGCAAGAGCACCGTCGCCACCGTCGTCTGCCCCGCGTGGATGGCCGGCCAGATCTCCACCTACGCCGGTGACGCCAACAAGGGCAAGTGGGACATCACCAGCGCCCCCGGCAACACCTCCGCCAACTGGGGCGGCTCCTTCCTCGCCGTCCCGAAGTCCGGGAAGAACGTCGCCGAGGCCACCAAGCTCGTCAAGTGGCTGACCGCCCCCGAGCAGCAGGCCGCCGTCTTCAAGGCGATCGGCGTCTTCCCGTCCAACCAGGGCGCCTACGACCTGCCCGACGTGAAGAACGCGACCCTGCCGTACTTCAACGACGCCCCGATCGGCCAGATCTACGCCGACGGCGCGAAGTCCATCCCCGAGGCGGTCCTCGGCCCGAAGGACGGCGTGATCAAGGACTCCATCTCCACCCAGATCAACAACATGGAGCAGCGCGGCACCAGCCCCGACGACGCCTGGGACGCGGCCGTGCGGACGATCGACAAGGCCATCGGCTGACCTGACACCGGACCGGCGACGAGCCGGTCCCGCGCCGGGGCGGGCGGGCGACCCCCGCC
>NZ_NTGZ01000005.1 GCF_002551245.1 Streptomyces sp. rh34 | reverse complement strand
CCGCCGCCCCCGCCCGCACCGCCCGCGGTCGCCGTACCGGCCCCAGCCCCGCCGCCGCTCCCCGCCCCGCAGGTCCACGTCCACGTCGTCCTGCCGTACGAGCCGGAGCCCGAACCCACCCGGTGGCAGCGGCTGTGGTCCTGGGTCCGCCAGATCGGCCGGCCCTGGCAGATCGTCAGCGCGCTGACCCTCGCCTCCCTGCCGCTCTTCGACGGGCACAGCATCGCCACGCTCTGGGCGTCCGGTGTGGCCGAGGCCCGTGCCGAGGGCGGGCAGGACGCCGGATACGCGCTCTCCCTCACGCCCCTGGCCATCGCCGTGATCCGGATCATCCAGGGCGGGGGCACCCTCGGCCGCCTCCTGCTCCTCGCGATCAGCCTCGTCGGCCTCATGGGCGCCATCGACCTGTACGACCCCGTCACCTGGATCACGGGAGTAACGCGATGACCGGCGCCACGAGCCTGACCCTCACCGGCCTGGCCATCAGCCTCGCCGTCCTCTGGGCGAACTTTCGCCCCTGGTGGAAGGGCAGCAGAGAGTTCAAGCAGCTGATCCCCTTCGGCCAGGGGTTTCTCCTCGGCGCCGTGTCCACCGTCTGCACCGGCGGCATCCTCGGCTGGCTCGCCGGATGCTCCGCCGGGGCCGCGAACTCCGGTGGTGAGCGCGGCGTCCAGGCCATGACCGGCTCGGCGAGCAGCGGTGCCCTCACCAAGGGCAGCCTCGGCAACCTCTCCCCCGAGGGTGCAGTGATCGTCTTCCTCCTCACCATCGGCGTGATCATCGCGTGGAAGGCCGCAGGTAAAGCGGAGAAGAAGCGCACCACCGGCGGGGCGTTCGTCGGCGCCACCCTCTGCATCACCGCCGGGGTCGCCAGCCTCCTGAACTGGCTCCCCGGCACCCTCAACCAGCTCGGCGAGCAGCTCCGTACCGCGATCGAGGGAGCGGGAATCCTGTGACCACCCGCCTCCAGCATCTGGCGCGCCGCCTCGTCGACGGGACCCGCATCCTCACCCGCCGCCAGGCCCGGCGTCTCGCCGCGTGGATTCGGGCCGGCCGACGCGGCGACCTGACCGGCCTCGCCGCGGTCCTCGGCTGCCTCCTCCGGGCGCTCCTCGCCGCCTTCGGTCTGTACCTGCTCTGGCGGTTGATCCGGGCCTGCCCCAACATCCTGTGGCTGATTGTCCCTGTGTGGTGCTGGTGGGCCATCCGCGCCGCCCCTCGCACGGACGTTGAGCAGGCTCTGGAAGACGCCCCCGAGGAGCCGCGGCCGGACCCCCGTGACGCGGTCCTCCGCCTGCTCTACGACGCCCTCGGGGACCGCCCCTCGATGTACCTCTCCGACGTGCTCCAGCACCTCCAGGAACAGGGCCACGGGAAGGGCTGGAAGGTGGCCGACCTCCGCGCCCGACTGGAGGCCCTCGGTATCCCGGTGGAGATGAGGCTCAAGACCGGTGGCCGGGGGCCCACCCGGGGGGTCGTCAAGGAGCAGCTTCCGCCCCTCTCCCGGCCCGACCCGCAGGAGGCGTCTCCCGCCCCGTCTACCGCCGCCTGACCTGCATATCTACCGATCCATCTACCGCGATCTCCCGGGGCGTCTTCCGCCCGTCTACCCACCCACCAGGAGGACCTGATGACCGACTACGACGACGAGATGACCAACGCGGACGTGATGAGCGGCGAGGAGATGTACGAGTACGACCAGGCCGCCGAGGCCCGGCTCGACGCGCAGGACGAAGCGCGCTGGGCCGCCGAGCAGCAGCGCTGAGCTTCATCAGTTCCCGGGGCGGCCGACTCACTGCCAGGCGACCGGCCGCCCCGGGCCCCATCCCTCACGAGACAGGACCACGATCATGGCACTTGAGACCTCCATCAGCATCGGCGACCTGAAGAAGAAGAACGCCGAGAGCCAGGCCGCCCGCGACGCCGAAAGGCGCGGACCCGCCCCCACCAGCCAGCAGAAGACGGGACGATGACCCCATGACCGAGCTCACCGGCGTCTTCGCCGCCATCTCCGCCCGCGACTCCAGCGACGAATGCCGCCCCGGCCCCGGCGCTCCCGCGGTTCACCACTGCATGTCCTTCGAAACCCCGGCCGGAGCCTGCCTCGTGCAGCTCGACACGACGGGCACCATGCCGATCCCGGCGATCGGGGAGACGATCGTGCTCCACGACCAGCCGGTCACCGTGCTGACCGTCGAGACCGCCTACACCCGCACGGAGCCAGGGCAGCCGACGGTCTTCACACAGGTCGTCGTCGACACCGTCGCCTGACAGACTGGCCCCAGCATGCTGGGTAGCGCCCGGCCAGACGCCCCCGCCAGCCCATACCGGCGGGGGCGTCGCCATGCCCGGACTCGGCCAACTCCAGGCAGCACACCGGCCCTAGCGTCCTCGCCACCACCCGACAACAGCTCGAACACAATCCCCGCGAACCCCACACACCACAGCCACCCAGCCGCCATGATGACCCCTCACGAACCGCACACAGGGGGCCTCCATGCGCCGCACCACCATCGCCGCCATCGCCGCGGCCGGCATGCTCTTCACCGCCACAGCATGCACCGACGACGACATCACCACCGCACCCAGCAAGACCGGCGCCGCCGAGGCAGCCACAGCCGAGCCCACGGCCGAGGACGAGCCTTCGAAGGCCACCGTCGCGAAAGTCGGCGACACCATCACCCTCAAGGGCCAGGAGGACGGCGAGCAGGTAGACGCCGTCCTGAAAAAGATCGTCGACCCCGCGCAGTCATCGGACGAGTTCTTCGGCCCGGAGGACGGCAACCGCTGGATCGCCGCACAGTTCGAGCTGACGAACACCGGCACCAAGCCGTACGCGGACAGCCCGTCGAACGGGGCTCAGGTCGCCGACGCGGACGGTCAGCGGTTCCAGGCGACGTTCGGGGACACGAAGGCCGGCCCGTCGATGACGTCGGAAGCGAAGGTCCCTCCGGGCGAGAAGGTCCTCGGGTGGATCACGTTCGAGGTGCCCAAGAACTCGAAGGTCGTCACGGTGCAGTTCGGCCTGAACTCTGGCTTCGCCGAGCAGACTGGGCAGTGGAAGATCTCCTGAACAGCCGCTCGGCCCGATGCCCTCGCCTCTCCGGCGGGGGCATTGCCATAGTTGCGCCCGACCGCGCCCGCACCCCACGCCCCACCCATACACTCGCGGCATCATCCCCGAGCACGCGGTGGATGCTTCTGAACAGGCCCCGCCGGTTTCCACAACGGCGGGGTCTGCTGCTGCCCCATCCCGCATGATGTCCACCAACCACACACCAAGGGGACACACCATGCGCACCCGCACCGCCGCCGCAGCGATACTCCTCGGCGCCGCCCTCACCGCCTGCGGCACCACCCCCACGCCAGACCGCCCAGCCACGACCAGCTCAGCACCCGAGCTCAGCAAGACCGAGACCCTCGCGCAGTGCGTGGACGCCATAGCCGAAGCGATCAGCGCCCGGCCGGCGGATTTCGACCCGGAGACCGACTCCGATCCGAAGCCCCCCGAGTGCGACGACATCTCCGAAGACGAGTACCTCGACGTGTACATGGACGGGCTCCAGCAGTCCAACGAGCAGTAGCCGCGCCTGCGGAGTGGCCCACTCACCTGCGCCTGAGCGTGCGAGTTGGGGTGGGCCATTGGCTACCCTGAGCACGGAGGGAGGCCGCCAATGGCACACGATCAGCAGCCCGACGAGGACGACCGGCTCCGCGACGGGAAGGGCCGGTACACCCGCAGCATCGAGTCCGTACGCCGAGACGCCGCCGCCGCCGAACTCCGCTCCGAGCGCAAGAGCTACCAGCAGATCGCCGAAGCCCTGGGGTACAGCGACAAGGGCGAGGCGTGGCGCGGGGTGCAGCGGGCGAAGGCCGACGTGGCCCGGGAGCCGGTCACGAAGCTGATCCGGTCGGAGGCCGCGCAGCTCGACGACCTGTACGTGTCCGCGCTCGAAGTCTTGGAGCGGGACCACGTGATGGTGTCGCACGGCCGCATCGTGAAGGACGACGACGGGAACCCGCTCCTCGACGACGGGCCCAAGTTGGCCGCGATCCGGGAGCTGCGCACGATCCGCGAGTCGTACCGGAAGCTGTTCGGCGCCGACGCCCCGTCCCGCGTGAGCGTGGACGCGCAGCAGCTCGGCGCGGAGATCAGCGCGCTGTTCGACCGGGTGACGGACGACGACGGTGCGGCGGGCGATGACGGCTCCGACGGCTGACCTGGAGCACCTGCGCCACCAGATCGATCAGCTGGTCCGCGCCGGTGACACCCGCCAACTGAAGGTCGTCCGCGACCAGCTGAAGGTTCACATCGACCGCCGCGCCCTCGCCCGGCGCACCCAGCGGTACGGGGCGACACCGGTGCGGTGGGTGCAGGAGCGCCTCCGGCAGACGGTGTGGTCGAAGCAGCGCGAGATCCTCCACGCCGTCCGCGACCACCGGCGCACCGCGGTACGGTCCGGTCACGGCGTCGGGAAGAGCTGGACGGCTGCGCTCGTCGCCTGCTGGTGGCTCGACACCCACCCGCCCGGCGAGGCCTTCGTCGTCTCCACCGCCCCGACGTTCAGCCAGGTGCGGGCGATCCTCTGGCGGTACATCCGCAAGCACCACCGCACCGGCAAGCTCGCCGGCCGCGTGAACCAGACCGAGTGGCTCATCGACGACGAACTCGTCGGGTACGGGCGGAAGCCGGCGGACACCGACGAGGATGGGTTCCAGGGCATCCACGCCCGGTACGTCCTGGTGATCCTCGACGAGGCGTGCGGGATTCCCGAGCAGCTGTGGACCGCGGCCGACGCGTTGGCGACCGGGCCGGACTGCCGGATCCTCGCGATCGGCAACCCGGACAACCCGGCCAGCCACTTTCGGAAGGTGTGCACGCCCGGGAGCGGCTGGCACCAGATGTCGATCAGCGCGTTCGACAGCCCGAACCTGACCGGCGAGGAGATCCCTTCGGACATGGCGGCCGCACTCGTCAGCCGGGAGTGGGTGGAGGAGAAGGCGAAGGACTGGGGCGTCGACAACCCCATCTACCGGGCCAAGGTGTTGGGCGAGTTCAGCACGGACGCGGCGAACCAGGTGGTCCGCCAGTCCGACGTCGCGAAGTGCCGGGCCGCGACGGACCGCCGGCCGCGCCCGGAGGAGCTGGGGCCTGTCGAGCTCGGTGTCGACGTCGGCGGCGGCGGGGACGAGACGGTGATTCGGGAGCGGCGCGGGCGGCGGGCGGGGCGCGAGTGGTCCGCGCACACGGACCGGCCGGAGGTGATCGCCCCGCTGATCCTCCGTGCGATCAAGGAGACCGGCGCGACCGCGGTGAAGGTCGACAGCATCGGCATCGGGTTCGGGGTGATCGGCGAACTCCGCAACGCGGCCACCCGCGGCGAGCACACCGCGCACATCATCGGCGTGAACGTCGGCAGCGCCGCCTCCGAGCCCGGCAAGTTCATCAACCTCCGGGCCGAGATCTGGTGGTCCCTCGGCCGCGGCCTCTCCGAAGCCGGCGGCTGGGACCTCGCGATGATGGACAACGCCGACACCACGGTGGCGCAGCTCCTCGAACCCCGGTGGGACACCGACCCCAAGGGCCGGATCCGGGTGGAGCCGAAGGACGAGATCCGTAAGCGGCTCGGGCGCAGCCCGGATAACGCCGATGCCCTGCTGCTCGCGTACTACTCCGCGGGCCGCCCCCGAGTGAGGTGGCTGTGATGCCGAAGAAGTTCCTGTCCGTGGTGGCCAGCACCGGCCCCATGCTGAAGAAGTTGCGGCCGACCGCCATGAACACCGCAGGATTCACGCTAATCTCGGCTGGAAGCTGGAGTATTTTCGGTACGGGCGTCGGGTTGATTACCGGTGGTGTCCTCACCGTCGTCCTCCAGTGGTGGGTCGACAGCGACTGACGGGCAGCGAGGAGGGGGCCATGGGCAAGACACTCATCGGCTCCCTCACCGCCCTCGCACAGCGCACCGCCGTCGAGACCCCCATCCCGTTCGTCAGCCGCGGCGCCCAGCGCGCCCTCCCCTTCATGCGGCCGGCCGGGATGGAAGCGCAGATGCGCGCCATGGGCAGCGTGGGCACCCTCTTCTCGATCGTCAACCGCACCTCGAATGCGACCGCGATGGTCGAGTGGAAGCTGTGGCGCAAGGCCAAGAGCGGCAAGAAGGAAGACCGCGTCGAGGTCACCTCACACGCGGCGCTCGACCTGTGGAACAAGCCGAACCCGTTCATGCCGCGGCAGGAGTTCGTCGAGACGTTTCAGCAGCACGTCGACCTCGTCGGCGAGGGCTGGTGGGTCATCGCCCGGCACCCGGGGTCCACGATTCCGCTGGAGCTGTGGCCGGTCCGCCCGGACCGCATGACCCCGGTCCCGTCGCAGACGTCGTTCCTCGCCGGGTACATCTACACCAGCCCGGACGGCGAGCAGGTACCCCTCGGCCTCGACGAAGTCATCTTCCTGCGCATGCCGAACCCCCTTGACCCGTACCGCGGAATGGGCCCGGTGCAGTCGGTCCTCGCTGACCTCGACGCCACCCGCTACTCGGCCGAGTGGAACCGCAACTTCTTCCTGAACAGCGCCGAGCCCGGCGGGATCATCGAGGTCCCCACCCCGCTCAGCGACCCGGACTTCGACCAGCTGCGCGACCGGTGGAACGAGCAGCACCGCGGCGTTGCCAACGCGCACCGGGTCGCGATCCTGGAGCACGGCAAGTGGATCGACCGGAAGCTGTCCCAGCGCGACATGCAGTTCGTCGAGCTCCGGTCCGTGTCGCGGGCCGTGCTCCGCGAGGCGTACGGCATCTCGGCGTTCGCGCTCGGCGAGGTCACCGACATCAACCGTGCAACCGCCGAAGCCAGCAAGGCCTGGTTCGCGGACCAGCTGACCGTGCCCCGCCTGGAGCGCATTAAGGGCGCTCTCAACCACGACCTGCTCCCCCTGTTCGGGGCGACCGCCCGGGACCTGGAGTGGGACTACGAGAACCCGGTGCCGGCCGACCCGGAGGCCGAGGCTGCGCAGCTCACCGCGCGGTCGGCGGCAGCCGCCACGCTGCGCGACGCCGGGTGGGAGCCCGACGACGTGCTGTCTGTCGTGGGTCTGCCCGCCATGCGCGCGGCTGCGAGCCCGGCCCCGGACGCCTCGTTCCGTGCGGCAGCCGACCGGCTGCTGGGTGCTGGCGCTCCTGACGTTGAGGCAGCGATGCGGTGGGTGGCGGTCGCCGAGGACGACGACAACACCTGCGGCCCCTGCGCGGAGAACGACGGCAAGACGTACCGCAACCGCGAGCAGGCCTACAAGGACTACCCCGGCGGCGCGGGCTACGTGCACTGCGTCGGTGCGGAGTACGGCAACGACTGCCGGTGCAAGGTCGTCAAGCGGCGCGCACCCAAGGGAGACGAATCCTGATGCCCCTGATCGAGGCCGTCACCCGGCCGCCCCACCTGACCGCCCGCGTCCAGGCCCACGCCCCACGCGCCTGGTACGAAATCCGCAACGCCACCGACGCCGACGAGGCGGAGCTCCTCATCTACGACGAGATCGGAGGCTGGTTCGGCAACACCCCCGGCGAGATCGTCGACGAACTCCGAGCCGTCACCGCCCCAAACCTTCGCGTCCGCATCAACAGCCCCGGCGGCAGTGTGTTCGACGGCATCGCCATCGCCAACGCGATCCGCCTGCACCCCGCGAACGTCACCGTCCAGGTCGACGGCATCGCCGCCTCGGCCGCGTCCGTCATCGCGATGGCCGGCGACCGCATCGTGATGACGCCGCAGTCGCAGCTGATGATCCACGACGCGTCCGGCATGGCCTACGGCAACTCGGCGGACATGACGACCATGGCCACGCTCCTCGACACCCAGTCGGACAACATCGCCGACGCCTACGCGGAGCGAGCAGGCGGCACCCGCGAGGAGTGGCGCGAGCGGATGCGCGCGGAGTCCTGGTACCTCGCCGCCGAAGCTGTGGCGGCCGGCCTCGCGGACGAGGTGCTGCCGTCCCGCAAGGCGGCTGAGGAGCCGGAGCCCGCGCTGTCGAACAGCTGGGACCTGTCCGTGTTCCGGTACGCCGGCCGTGAGGAAGCGCCCGCGCCCGCGACCGGCGGGGTCCTCGACTCCGAGGCGCTCGCCACCGTTGGCGAGGGGCCCGTGTGTGACGGCGCGGCCCCGCCTGCCCCGTGGACGCGCGTCGAGCTCCGAGGCGAGCACGGTCCCGAGACGCACCTGTTGACGACCGGCGCCGTCGTCACGGCCGAGATGGTCGAGCAGCTGCGCGCAGCGGTGACATCGGGTGGCTCGGAGACCCCGGCCGTCGAGAACCACACCACCGAACCGGAGCCCACCACGGCCCCCGCCGACGACCAGCCCGACCCCGCAGTGGCGCCCGCCGCAGCGGCTGACGAACCCGCGTGGGCCACAGCAGTGGCCCGCCTGATGACTCCGCCGCCCAGCGCGGACGACGAGTTCACCCGCCTGAAGGAGGCACTGCTGTGACCACCACGATCCCGCGCACCAGCAACGAGCTCGCCGAGATGCTCGCCGACCCGGCGAAGCTCGCGGAGGTGATGGCGTCGAAGGAGTCCCTCACGTCGTTCATCACCTCGTACGGCGAGGCGCAGCAGGGCGACGGCACCGAGCTCAACCGCATGGTCGCCGAGGAGACCCAGAAGGTCTTCGCGCAGATGCTGAAGGACAACGGGATGGAGCGGGACGCGATCAAGCGCCCCGACCTCGACCCGCAGGCGCGGCGCGGCGGGATGCTCACCTCCCACCGGCAGGGCACCGCCCACAACCCGACCGCCCCCGGGGCCGTCCTCGACAAGGCGTTCGCGAACAGCACCGAGTACATCCGGACGATCTGGCACCGCACGGACCCGACCGCCGAGATCGGCGAGAAGCTGGCGCTGCTCCGCAACGCCGCCTCCTCCGTGTCCCCGGCGGACGGCGGGTTCCTCGTCCCCGAGGTACTGCGCTCCCAGCTCCTCCAGATCGCCCTGGAGAAGTCGATCGTCCGCCCGCTGGCCACGGTCATCCCGATGGACTCGGCCCGCGTCCCGATGCCGATCATCGACACCACGTCGAATCAGGGCTCGGTGTTCGGCGGGATGATCGCCTACTGGGGTGAGGAGGGAGCCGCCCTGGAGGACTCCAACCCGAAGTTCGGCCGGGTCGACCTCGACGCGAAGAAGCTCACCGGCCTGAGCGCCGTCCCCAACGAGCTGCTCCAGGACTCCATCGTCAGCTTCGCCGCGCTCATCGAGACGCTGTGGCCGCAGGCCCTCGCGTTCTCCGAGGACCAGAGCTTCATGTCCGGCAACGGCGTCGGCAAGCCCCTCGGGTTCATGGGCGCGAAGAACAAGGCGGCCGTCGCCGTCACCCGCGGCACCGCCTCGACGATCACCTACGTCGACATCGTCAACATGTACGCCCGGATGCTCCCGTCGTCGCTGTCCAACGCCGTGTGGGTCTGCTCCCCCGACGCCCTGCCGCAGCTCCTCCAGATGAGCCTCGACGTCGGCACCGGCGGCAACAGCGTCTTCGTCGTCAACGCCAGCTCGGCCATGCCGATGAGCATCTTCGGCCGCCCGCTGATCATCAGCGAGAAGGCCGGACAGCTCGGCGCCCGCGGCGACATCGCGTTCGTCGACCTGGCGTACTACCTCGTCGGCGACCGCCAGACCATGACCGTCGACTCCTCGACCGACTTCAAGTTCGGCAGCGACAAGACCACGTTCCGCATCATCCAGCGCGTCGACGGCCGCCCGTGGCTCCAGTCGGCCATCACCCCGGCCAACGGCTCCGCGAACAAGCTCAGCCCGTTCGTCGAGCTCGCAGCCTGACCAGTCCCTCTCACGGCCGGCGGCGGCAGTAACGCCCCGCCGCCGGCCAACACCCGGGTCGGCAGTGTCGCCCCGACAGGCAACAGACGACAGGAGAAGCTCATGGCTCAGAAGGCACTCGGCCGCCAGTTCAACGCGCTGGCCCTCGCCGACAACAAGTGGGTGTCCCTCTCGGACGCGGACGGGGTGGCGTTCGTCTGCTACCTCGCCGCCGCCGCAGGCGACACCTACACCCTCACCCAGGCGCAGGACTCGGCCGGCACCGGGGCGAAGGCCCTGCCGGTCATCACCGAGTTCCACACCAGCACCGGGGACGGCACGGACACCTGGACGCGGCGCACCCAGGCGGCGGCGGGCACGGTCGTAACTGCGGCCGCGGCGACGCAGAACGCCATGGTCGTCGAGGTCGAGGGCACCCAGCTCGACGACGGGTTCAGCCACGTGCGGCTCGCGTCGACCGGCGCCGGTGCGGTCACCGCACTGACCCGCGACCTGAACGTGCAGCGGGCCCCGGAGAACCTCCCGGCGATGTCGTCGTGATCCGGGGACGCACCACCACAGGAGGCGATGTCGAGTTCGTCGACAGCACGTCCGGTGACGTGGTGGCCGCGATCACGCCGGACGGCGTCGAGGGTGCTGCCCCGGGCCCCGTGGCCTGGGCGGACATCAGCGACAAGCCCACGACGTTCGCCCCGACGATCGGGGCCACGGCGTCCACCGCGGTCGCGGGCAACGATACGCGGCTGACCGCCGGGGCCGCCGGAGTGGCCACGGTCCGGGCGATCGGTTCGACGGCCACCACGGCGGCGGCAGGGAACCACGTCCACACCGCAACGCAGGTGACGGCCACGGCGATCAGCCCGGGGTCGGCGACGACGGTGCAGGGAATCCTCGCCGAGCTCGCCGCCCGCATCACTGCACTGGAGACCCCCTGATGGCGCTGTGGATCTGCACCGGGTGCACGGCCGCGTACGCGGTCGGTGCGCCCCGGTGCCCGCAGTGCGGCAGCACGGACCGACGAGAGGAAGGCGAAGACGTCATGGCGAAGATCACGGTTCACGGTGGCGCAACCAACGCGGACGCGCCTGAGCAGGAACGAGGTGAGGACGTATCAGCTGGGAACAGCTCCGAGACATCGTCCGCGAAGGAATCCAGCTCGCCGCAGAAGAGCGCAGCCAGCCGCCCGAAGCCTGCCCGAACGACGGAGAGCCGCTCCGCGAGGGGCCGGACGGGCAGCTCTTCTGCCCATGGGACGGATGGCGACCAGACGGCTCCTACGTCGGACGGCGGTGACAACTGATGTCGCAGACCCCGAGCCTCGGCCGCGTCGTCCTGGTGCTCGTCAACCCCATCACGAACAACGGCAGTGACTCGGCCCCGGCCACGGTCACCCGCGTGTGGGAGCAGCACCAGGACGGCAGCTGGCTCGTGAACCTCAAGGCCAACCTCGACGCCCCCACGTCGTCGCGCTGGTTCACGTCGGTCCGGCTGTTCGACACCGAGGACCAAGCCCAGGCACACGACGGCGAGGCCGCCTACTGGCCGCCCCGCACACCCTGACCAGCCCCACGCACCGGAGGAGGTGACGACATGCAGATCCCCGTTTACGCCACCCGCGAGGACATCAAGGCCGCCCTCGACGTCAAGCAGACCGCCCGCGCCACCCGCGCCATCGACCGCGCTCTCGCCTCCGGGTCCCGCGCCGTGGACGGGCTCTGCCGTCGCCGCTTCTACCCCATGGTCGCAACCCGGTCGTGGGACTGGCCGAACGGGCAGCGGGCCCGGCCGTGGCGGCTGTGGCTCGACGAGAACGAACTGATCTCCGTCACCGAGGTCACCACCGGCGGCGACGTCGTCCCGGCCGAGTCCGTGTTCCTGGAGCCCAACGCGTACGGCCCGCCGTACAACCAGGTCCAGCTCGACACCGCGAGCGCCACGTCCGGGTGGATCGGCGGCGACACCCACCAGCGGACCATCTCGATCCTCGGCCTGTACGGGTTCCGGGACGACGAGACGCCCCTCGGCGAGACCACGGCCAGCTTGGACGGTACGGCCACCACGGTCACGGTCGACGCCACCACGTCGGCGGAGACCGGCGTCGGCAGCGTCCTCCGCGTCGACACCGAGCGGCTCCTCGTCACCGGCCGCACGCAAGCCGCCACCGGGCAGACCCTGGCCGCCGACATCGACGGCCAGGCGAAGACCACCGTCATCCCCGTCCAGGACGGCACCGAGTTCGCGGTCGACGAGACGGTCCTCCTCGACGGCGAGCAGCTCCTCATCGTCGACGTCGCCGGGAACAGCCTGATCGTGCGCCGCGCCTGGGACGGGTCGACGCTCGCCCCGCACACCACCGGTGCCGCCCTCTACGCCCCCCGGTCCCTGACCGTGACCCGCGGCGCGCTCGGAACCACAGCGACCGTGCACCCCTCCGGCAGCGCCATGCTCCGGTGGAACCCGCCGGCGCTCGTGCACCAGCTGGCCCTGGCCGAGGCGGTCAACACGCTGCTCCAGGAGCAGGCCGGCTGGTTCCGTACGGCCTCCGGCGGCAGCACGTCCCGCGAGGCGACCCTCGACGCCCTGAAGGGCCTGCGAGAGCAGACGTACAACACGCTCGGCCGCAAGGCCCGCCTGAGAGGGGTCTGACGATGCCCGCTATCCAGGTCCGCGTGAACATGAACCGTACCGGGCCCATCCGCGACGGCCGGTTCCAGCGCGCCACCGGCCATTACTCCAACGACCTCCAGTACGCGGTCGCGCTCCACGGCGAAGACCTCGTCCAGCGGCGGCTGCGGCAGGTGCTGCGGAACCCGACCGGGTACTTCCAGTCCCGTGTCGGCGTCGAGCGGGGCCGTGGCGGCTACATGGTGACCGACGGCGGTGTCATCTACGGGCACTGGCTGGAAGGCACCGGCAGCAGGAACTACCCGGTCACCCGGTTCCGCGGGTACAGCACGTTCCGCCGGGTCAAGCCGATGGTCGACCGTGACGCCAACCGGATCGGCATGGAGCTCCTCGCCCGGTACCAGTCGAGAGGGCTCCTGCGATGAGCCTGCCGATCACCGACATCACCGACCGTGTGGTGTCCCACGCCATGAGCCTCGGCCTGTTCGAAACGGTCAACGAATCCGAGCCGAAGAACGCCCCCGGCAACGGGCTGAGCTGCGCCGTCTGGGCGGAGCGGATCGGGTTCATCCGCTCATCCGGCCTGGCCTCCGGGTCCGCCCGGCTCGTGTTCACGGTGCGGATCTACTCCAGCATCAACTCGTCCCCAGACGAGGCGATCGATCCGGCGATGCTCAACGCGGTCGACAAGCTCTTCGCCGCGTACGCCGGTGACTTCACCCTCGGTGGCCTTGTGCGGCAGGTCGACCTCCTCGGTGCGCACGGCGTGCCGCTGGAGGCCGTCGCCGGATACCTCCTCGTCGAGGGCGGCGAGTACCGCGTCATGACGATCGTGCTGCCCCTCATCGTCAACGACCTCTGGGAGGAAGCAGCATGACCAAGCAGTCCGGTCTCGGCGACCACCTGTACATCGGCGGGTTCGACGTCTCCGGCGACATCGGCGCGGTCAACCGCGTCGGCGGCGGCCCCGCCACCCTTGACGTCACCGCCATCAACAAGTACGCCATGGAACGCATCGGCGGCCTCCGCGACGGCGGCATCGACTACACCGCCTTCTTCAACCCCAGCGAAGGCGCCACGCACGAGCACCTCGCCGCGCTTCCCACCACCGACGTCCTTATGACCTACGTCCGCGGCGCGACGCTCGGCGGACCAGTCGCCTGCTGCATCGCCAAGCAGCTCAACCACGACGGCACCCGCGGCAACGACGGGGCGTTCACCTTCGCCGGAGCCACACAGGGCAACGGGTACGGGCTGGAGTGGTGCCAAGGTCTCACCGCCGGGCAGCGCACCGACACCACCGCCACCGACGGCGACACCGTCGACCTTCTCACCGGGCCCACGACCTTCGGGTTGCAGGCGTACCTGCACGTCTTCGCCATCACCGGGACCAGCGTCACCGTGGCCCTCGAAGAATCTGCCGACGGCGTCACCTGGGATCCGGTCACTGGCGGGGTCTTCACCGCGGCGGCCGGCCCGACGACGCAGCGTCTGGAGACGGCCCGCGACCAGACGGTGCAGCGGTACCTCCGCGCCACCACCACCGGCACCTTCACCAACGCCGTGATCGCGGTCGCCGTGAACCGCAACGAAGTGGAGACCCGATTCTGATGCAGCCGCTGAACAGGGTGGACCGGCAGCTCCTCGCGCCGGGTGCCTACCAGACGTACAGCATCGCCCAGCCCCCGGACACCCTCGTCCGCACGGCGTGCGAGCAGGCCGGATGCGTGGCGTACGCCCGGGGGTGGCAGTCGACGATCGACGAGTCCACCCCGCTCGGCCAACAGCAGGCCGCGTACATCCGGGGCCAGGCCGGGCGGACGTTCCGGGAGCAGCGCACCGGCGCGGGCCTGACCGTCTTCACCTTCGAGGCCCGGCAGCGGTGCTTCACCGACCACCAGACCCGCCCCCAGTTGTTCGCCGTCCGGGACGGGGACTGGCGCGGCAACCCCACCGGCCGCGTCCGCCAGCACCAGCGGCCGGCGGACTGGGTCGAGGACATGGCCGAAGGCCTGGACGCCTTTCAGACCAGCCGGGAGCGCGGATGAACTACTGCTCGGTCGACGACTGTGCCACCCGGGCTCACGGCAGAGGCCTGTGCCAGAAGCATTACCTGCGGGCGAAGAAGCACGGCGACACCTCCACCGTCCTCAAGCCTCCCGGCCGGACGCCAGGCACCTACCGCCACTCGGCCCGCACGAAGGCCGCGATCGGTAGTGCCAACACCAGGCACGGCCACTCGAACACGCCGACACACGTCACCTGGATGAGCATGAAACAGCGCTGCAACGACCCGAGCGCAACGCAGTACCGCCACTACGGCGGGCGCGGGATCCGGGTGTGCGAGCGGTGGCAGGACTTCGCCCTGTTCCTCGCGGACATGGGCGAGCGTCCGGTGGGGCTGACTCTCGACCGCATCGACAACGACGGCGACTACACGCCCGGCAACTGCCGGTGGGCAACGCGCAAGGAACAAGCCAACAACAGGCGCCCCGCTCAGGTAGGGCACAGCAACAGAGAAGGTGGGGAGTAGTCATGCCGAAGGAGAGCGGTCTGGGGTGGACCACGTGCAGCGTCGATGACGCGACGGGCACCCCGCAGGACATCCGCAACGACATCACGAACTTGCAGTTCGCGACGCCTCGCGCGGTGCAGGACGTCACCGGCATCGACAAGTCCGCGATGGAGCGGCTGCTGCTCCTCGCTGACTTCAGCATCACGATGAACGGCGTCTTCAACGACGCGGCCGGCAAGTCGCACAGTGTCTTCAAGACGGTGCCCAGTACGTCGGTGGCCCGGACGGTGACGATCGCGGTGTCCGGCCAGTCGCTGGTGAACGAGTGCGTGTTCACCGACTACCCGCTCACACGGTCCGACTCGGGTGAGCTGACGTGGGCGGTGCCCGGCGTCCTGTCCGACGGTACGGTCCCGACCTGGACGGGGGCCTGATATGGCGGGCTACCGGCACAAGGCGAAGAAGATCACGGTCAAGTTCGAGGAGCCCCACGAGTACGCCGGGTTCGAGGCGGTCCTGCGCGGCAAGACGCTGGGCGAGTTCCTCAACCTCCAGGGCATCGGCGAAGTCGACAAGTCGAGCCTGTTCGAACAGCTGCGGGAGATGAGTCAGTCCCTCCTCTCTTGGAACCTGGAGGACGAGACCGGTGCGCCGGTGCCAGTCACTCCGGCCGCCGTGTTCGAGCAGGATCAGGACCTCATGCTTGCCCTGGCGACGGCCTGGATGAACGGTCTCGCTGGTGTGTCGGCCCCTTTGGAGCCGAGCTCGACCGATGGGCAGCCGTCCCTGGAGGCGTCGCTGCCGATGGAACCCCTGTCGGAAAGCCTCGCGAGCTGATCCACGCGGAGACCGTCCTCGGTCTCTGCGAAAGGTTCCACTGCCTGCCCAGCGCCCTCCTCGCCGAGGACGCCTCTCTGTACCGGCTGCTCCTCATCGAGCAGCGCGGCAACCCGAAACGAACCGACGACCTGGGAGGTGGTGACGCATGGCCGACGACGTGAGCATCGTGGTCCGTGTCCGCGACGCCACCACTCAGGGCATCTCCGCGGTGAACCGGTCGCTTCAGCGGCTGGAGAACAGCACGAAGGACATGGACCGGTCCTTCGGTTCCCTCGTCGGCACGGCGGTCTCCCTCGCCCCGGCGCTCCTCCCGATCGCCGCGTCCACCGCGCCGCTCGTCGCCGGGATGGGCGCCGCCACGATCGGCATCGCCGCGTTCGGGGCGGCGATCATCCCGCAGATCCAGGCCATGTCCGAGGCTGCGGAGGCTGAGGAGAAGTACACCGACGCGGTGGAGAAGCACGGCGCGGCGTCGGCTGAGGCGGCGAAGACGGAGGAGGCCTACCTCGACTCCATCGAGGACATGCCCCCGGCGACCCGTGAGGCAGCCGCAGCCCTGTCGGTCCTGAAAGAGGGGTACGAGGACTGGAGTAACGCGCTGGCCGACGACACAATGCCGGTCGTCACCAAGAGCGTTGCCGCGCTGGGCGCCTTGTTCCCGAAGATGACGCCGCTGGTGAAGGGCACGTCTCGCGAGCTGGAGCGGTTCGTCACCATCGCAGCCGGGGGCATCCAGTCCGCCGGCTTCGAGCGGTTCATGAAGAGCTTCGCCGACTTCTCCACGGTGTCCCTCGCGAAGGCCAACAGCGCGCTGGTGCAGTTCACTCGCACCCTCGACACCGGCAAGGTCGGCGGCGGGGTCAGCGAGTTCATGCAGTACGCGCGTGAGTCCGGGCCCCTCGTCGGCGAGACGCTGATGAACCTTGTCGAGGCCCTCTCGAACTTGCTCGTCGCCTCGGCAGAGACCGGCGTCGGGATGCTCACCTTGATCAACGCGTTCGCCGGGCTCGTCGCCTCCGTCCCCCCGGAAGTCCTCACCCGCCTACTCCAGCTCGCGCTCGCCTTCAAGGCCGTGAAGATGGCAGCGGCCGGCATGGCCGTGGCCGGAGCAGCGATGGCTGCGGTCCGGGTCCAGATCACCGCCGCCGGTGTCGCGGCCGTCGGGGCCGGCACCCGCATGGGCATGTTGACGGCCGCGTTCGCCGCCCTGTCGCGCGGGGCGAAGTTGGCGGTCGCCGCGACCGGGGTGGGGCTCCTCGTCATCACGCTGATGGAGCTGTCGGACATCGGGAAGGCCGCGCCACCGAACATCGACAAGATGACCAGCAGCCTCGGCCAGTTCGCCCAGTCGGGCAAGGCCGCAGGCGAGATGACCCGCGTGTTCGGGAAAGACCTCGACGGCCTCATGTCCAGCCTCAGCGTGCTGGCCGGGGCCGGGGTTTCGGCGGACGAGTTCTTCAAGCGGTTCGACGAGAACCCGATCAACCTGAAGGAAGGCACCAAGGAGATCCAGGCGCTCGACAAGAGCCTCGCCTCGCTCGTGTCCGGCGGGAAAGCCGACCTCGCCGCCGCTGGGCTGGACCGCATCAAGGCGATGATGGTCGAGGCCGGGTACTCCACGGCCGGGCTGAAATCGGCGCTCACCGAGTACGACGAGGCTCTCGCCAACGCGGCGTTCGAGCAGCAGCTGATCGCGAACAGCATGGGCGTGTTCGGCGAGCAGTCCCTCCAGGTTCAGGCCAAGTTGGACGCGCAGAAGCGCAGCGCAGACGGGCTCGCCCAGTCGATCAACGCCCTGTCGAACCAGTACATCCAGGCCCGCGGGGGGATTCGCGGCATGGAGGCGGCGATCGACGCGGCCGACGAGGCGATGGCGAAGAACGGCAAGACCCTCGACAACAACACAGAGAAGGGCCGGGCGAACAACGAGGCGTTGGACAACCTGGCGTCGGCAACGATGAAGGCTGCCGAGGCCGCCCGAACGAACGGCTCCAGCTGGGAGACCGTCAACGGGATCTATGACCGGGGCCGCGCGAAGCTGATCGAGTCGGCGCAGGCGATGGGCATGACGGAGAACCAGGCTCGGAAGCTCGCCGCCCAGATCCTGAAGACGCCGGACAAGACGGCCCGGCTCAAGGGCAACATGGAGGATCTCCAGCAGAAGCTCAACTCGGCGAAGGCCAAGCTCAAGTCGGTCCCGGACTCCAGGAAAGCCCAGATCAGGGGCAACATCTACCAGCTGGAGAAGTCCATCGCGTCGGCCCGCCGCCAGCTCGACGCGATCAACGGCAAGACCAGCCACACCTACGTGATCACGCACATGCAGGCCCGGCGCGAGGGCGCACACGGCACGCAGCTCGGCTACGCCCACGGCGGTGTCATCGGCGCAGCAGCCGGTGGCCCCCGGTCCCGGATGACGCTCGTCGGCGAGCAGGGCCCCGAGCTGGTCGATCTGGCCCCCGGGTCGCGGGTGCGGTCGGACCCGGACACGAAGCGCATGTTGGCCGGCGGGCACGCCGGGGGTGGCGGGCAGCCGATCGTGGTGCAGCTCGCCCTGGACGGCCGGGCCCTGGCGGAGGTCCTCATCGACCCGCTGCGCGGTCAGATCCAGACCCTGTCCGGCGGCAACGTGCAGGCCGCCCTCGGCCAAGGGAGGGGATAACCATGACCGTGCCCGAGGCGCGCGTGCAGATCCAGGTCGACGGGGTGTGGACGGACGTCACCGACGACGTGAAGGGCGGAGCCGAGCTCGTTCACACGCGGGGCCGGTCCGGGGAGGGCGCCCGCGTGGACCGGGCGTCGGTGAACCTGACGCTCAAGTCGCCCGACGGGCGCTACTACCCGCGGCACCCGATGTCCCCGTACTACGGAAGGCTCGGCCGGAACACCCCGATGCGACACCTGGCCAACGTCGCCCCGGTCAGCCTGCGCGTCGGGGACACCGCGGCCGGGCGGCTGAGCACCCCGGACCACAGCAGCCTCGATATCACCGGCGACCTTGATCTGCGGGTCGATGCCGCGTACGACGTGTGGCTGGCGGCCGGGGATCCTCTGGAGGTCATGGCCAAGTGGCAGTCCACGGGCAACCAAAGGTCGTGGCTGCTGACCCTGTGGCGGTCCAGGGTCCTGCTGTACTGGTCGACGGACGGTTCGGCCACCACCTCGAAGTCGTCGACAGCGATTCCGGCACGCCCGGGGCAGCGCGTCGCGATCCGCGCCACCCTCGACGTGAACAACGGGGCGGCCGGTCACACCGTGACCTTCTATACCGCTCCGACGATCGCCGGTCCGTGGACTGTTCTCGGTGCGCCAGTCATCACGACCGGCACGACGAGCCTGTTCAGCGGGTCCGCACCGGTGGAACTCGGTGACGACAGCGGAAGCGCGTTCGCTCTCGCCGCAGGCAATGTCTTCGCAGCGGAGATCCGGAACGGAATCGGCGGCACCGTCGTGGCGAACCCGGACCTCACGGCCCAGACCGTTGGCGCGACCGCCTTCACCGACGCCGCCGGCCGCACATGGTCCACAGCGGGCGGCGCGGAAATCACCTCGCACCGGACCCGGGCCGTGGTCGAGGTCCCGACGTGGGCACCCCGTTGGACGGTGGGCGGCGCCGACATGGACGTGGCGCTCCAGGGCGCAGGCATTCTGCGCCGCCTGTCCCAGGGCGCGAAGGCGCTGGAATCCACATTGCGCCGCCGGGTCCCGTCGTACAGCCCGCTGGCGTACTGGCCGATGGAGGACCAGTCGGGTGCGACAGCCGCGTACTCACCGATTCAGGGGGTCGCACCTCTCCGGGTGACAGGTGTGTCCTTCGGGCAGGACGCGTCGCTGGCCGGGTCGTCTGCTCTGCCGACGATCGAGGCGGGCGGCCGGATGGTCGGTGCCGTGCCTGCCCCGGTCGGCGCGTCAACGCAGTGGTCGGTCCACATGGTCTACACCCTGGATGGCACACCGCCCGCGACGGACGGCGAGTTCCTGGCGTGGCGCACCTCGGGCACGGTGCGCCGGTGGCGGCTCCTCCAGCGCACCGGCGTGGGCACGATCGAGGGCTACAACGCCGCTGGTGACCTTGTCGTCAACCAGACTGTGGCAGTCGATGACGACGACGTCCTGGCAGGCTGGAACCGCTACCAGTTCCGGGTCTCGCAGTCCGGCGGCACCGTCTCCTGGCGCCTGTCCTGGATCAACATCAGCGGGGATGCTGGCGGGTTCGGGAGCACGTATTCGGGCACGGCGGGGCGCGTCACCCAGATCGAGACGACGGTCGGGGCGTCCGTCGACGGTCTGCGGGTCGGCCACCTCGCGGTGTTCCCCGTCGAGCTGACTGATGCGTACTCCCTGGCTGACCACGGGTTCACCGGCGAGACTGCCGGGGCACGGGCCCTGCGCCTCACCACCGAGGAGGGACTGCCGCTCGCCCTGGTCGGGTCCGCTACGGACACGCCGCCGATGGGCCCCCAGCGCCCGGACACCCTCCTGAATCTGCTGCTGGAGTGTGAGGCCTCCGACGGCGGCATCTTGTACGAGGATCGGGAGCGGCTCGGCCTGGTGTACCGGGCCCGGACCACGCTGTACAACCAGGCGCCTGCGCTGACGCTGGCGTACTCCCAGATCGTCCAGCCGTTCGAGCCGGTCGACGACGACACCCACATTCGAAACGATGTCACCCGGTCCCGGTCGGGCGGCAGCTCTGTGCGGCTGGTTCAGGAAGCTGGGCCGCTCTCGGTGCTCCCTCCCCCTGCTGGCGTCGGCATGTACGACGAGGCCGTGGAGCTGTCCCTGGCCGCCGACTACCAACTGGACGACGTCGCGGCGTGGGCGCTGCACCTGGGTACGTGGGATGAGGCCCGGTACAAGCAGGTGCGGATCCTGCTGCATAAGCACCCTGAGCTGATCGAGGCAGCGGCCGCCCTGGACGTCGGGGATCTGGTCCGGATCACGGACCTGCCTACGTATCTGCCGCCGGGCCCGGTGGACCTGATGGTGGAGGGCTACCGGGAGACGCTCAGCAACCTGTCGTGGGAGCTGACGATGAACTGCTCGCCCGCCGGGCCGTGGCAGGTGGGTGTGGTGGAGGACCCGGTGCTGGGCCGCGCGGATACGGATGGCACCGAGCTGGCGGTCGCGGTCACGGACGCTGCGACGATGTGGCCGGTCACGGTGACGGCCGGCCCGGCCTGGATCACCACAGCCGAGTTCCCTGATCAGTTCCCGTTCGACGTGACCGCGGGCGGCGAGCAGGCGACCGTCACCGCGATCGGCGTCCACGACACCTTCAGCCGGTCCGAGGCCGGCGGCTGGGGCACTGCGGACGTCGGCGGCGCCTGGTCCGCGACGGGGGCGGCGTGGTCGGTGGCCACCGGTGCCGGGGCCAGCACAGCCACCCAGCTCAACGTCAGCTACGCGTCGGTGCTCCCGGCGGTGCTGGCAGATGCTGATGTGGCGGTGTCCATCACCGTGCCGGTCCTGACGACGGGCGACGGCATCACCGCAGGGCTGATCCTGCGCCAGACCGCCGCCGAGACGTACTACCACGTGCGTCTCCAGTGGCAGCCGGACGGCTCGGCGCTGCTGTGCCTGTCGCCCCGTGTCGCCGGGTCCCAGTCCAACGCGCAGGTCGTCGGCGTGGGCACGTACACGGCTGGTCAGCAGTGGCGGATCCGGGCGCAGATCACCGGGACGACGCTGCGGGCACGGGCCTGGCCGACGAGCAGCGCGGAGCCGACGACGTGGCCCGCGTCCGTGACCACCGCCGCGATCACTGGTGCAGGGCAGGTCGGGGTGCGGAGCTACCTCCAGCCCGGCTACACCGGGCCCGTCCCCGTCGCATTCACGTACGACAACTTCGAGGTCATCACCCCGCAGGTCATGACCGTCACCCGGTCCGCCAACGGCATCGTCAAGGGCCACTCGGCCGGGACGCCGCTGTCCCTCACCCACCCGATGCGCGCCGCGCTCTGAAGGGAGCCTGATGCCGATCCTCTCCGGTCAGATCGTCACCGCCGGGCAGCTCAACCGAATGCAGCCCCGGCAGTTCTCGGCGGCCGCCACGTCGGCGCTGTCGGCCAGCACCACCTACGCCCTCATTCCGGGCTGCTCCCTCACCCTGCCCAGCACCGTCGCCAACGCCACGTGGACCGCCGTCGGGGTGTTCGACTGCTCGGTCACGACGACCCACACCACCAACCTCATGGTCGGTCGCCTCGTCGTCGACACCGTCGCGCAGACCGGGCTGGCGATCCACGCCATGGACACCCTGGATCGCGACACCGTGGCCATGCTCTGGTCCGGCACGTTCGCTGCTGCTGGATCTCACGCGCTCCAGCTCGAAGGCGTGATCAACGGTGCTGGTGGTGCTGGCGCTTTCCAGGTCTACACCGGGTTCACGGTCACGGTCACCGAGCCCGTGTAACTCATCCGCCCCGGGCCGTTCCGGTCTGGGCCACACCATGTCAGGAGGCCTGATGGCCTGGTACCCCGGTGCCAAGAAGATGGAGTTGCAGCCCGAGTCGGATGCCCAGGCGGCGATCCGGCCGACGCAGCTCATCGTCCACAGCATCGTCGCGAACTGGACCGCGCGCAGAACCTACGAGTTCTGGCGCGACTCCACCAACCTCGAATCGCACTTCGGGATCGGGTACGGGGCGGGGGACATCGCCCAGTACATCGGCACCGAGACGCGGGCCGACGCGAACGCCGGGGCGAACCGGCGGTCGGACGGGAGCGGGGCGATCTCGGTGGAGACCGCCTCGAACTCAACGGCGACGGACCCGTGGAACGCATCCCAGGTCGAGGAGCTGATCAAGCTCGGGGTGTGGGCGCACCAGCACCACAGGATCCCGCTGCGGATCTGCCGCACAGCGTCAGACCCCGGGTTCGGCTATCACTCCATGTTCGCGGCGTGGTCGACGTCGGGCACCGCGTGCCCCGGCAAGGCTCGCATCAAGCAGTTCCGCGAGGTGGTGTTCCCAGGGATCGTCGCCCGCGCCACCGGCAAGACCACCGACCCCAGCAAGGAGACCGACATGCCCCTGACCAAGGACGACATCAAGACCCTGGCCACAACTGACGGCATCTTCAAGGCCCCGAAGGACTCATCGACCTACGCCACGAACAAGCACTGGTCGCTGGCCTCCCACATCGAGGGCCTGACCACCAACGTCCGCCTGATTCGGACGACACAGCTCGCGCAGGCCGCTGCGATCCAGACCCTGGCCGGCCTGGTCGGTAAGGGCGTCGACACCACTGCGGTGGTCGACGCCGTCGAGAAGGCCATCGCTGACGCCGTCATCAAGGTCGACGTCGACATCAACAGCAAGGAAGGCTGACCATGCGTCCCATCTTCGGGCGGGAGCCCGCTCTCTGGCTCAACAGTTTGGCCGCGATCCTCGGCCTGGTCGTTACCTTCAACGTCGGGCTGTCCGCCGTCCAGGCTGGGTGGCTCGTCGCCGGGACGTCCGCGGTCCTCGGCGCGATCGCCGCCGCCCTCACCCGCCCGATCGCCGTGCAGGCGTTCACCGCCGCCGTCGCCACGATCGCGTCCGCCGTCGGCGCGTTCGGCTTCGAGGTCGCCCCGACCACCACAGCCGCCATCAACGGGTGCGTCCTCGCCGTCCTCATGTTCATCACCCGCGGCCAGGTCACCCCCATCACCCCGCCGCTGGCCCCGGCCCGACCGACCAGCGTCTGAGCTGCACACCTAAGCGCAACCGGAGGACGTGTGGACGCTGCCATGCTCACCGCGCTCGGCGCACTGCTGGCCAGCCCGGTAGCTGCGGCAGCGGCCGTCTACGGCTCCCGAGGCGCGACGCGAGCAGCCCGGGAGGGCGGAGTCATCACCGGATACGACAGCCTCACCGCGCGGCTCACAGCTGAGCGGGACAAGGCGGAGACGGATCAGGGTCTGGCCGAGCAGCGGGCGGCCGCCCTGGAGCTGGAAGTGGCCAGGTTGCGCCTGCTGGTCACGCAGTTGGGAGGTACCCCATGACGCGGGCAGAGCGCATGTTCTACCGGCGCCGGTACCTGCTGTGGCTGGTGGCCGCGCTCCTCTTCTTGGGGGGCGCAATCGCGATTGCCTTCTTGAAGATCGGCCAGGCGGAAGACCACGCGGACCAGCTGGCGGCGGAAGCTGACCGGCGTGGCGGTGCGGTGTCGACGTTGGCTGCGGACGTGCGGACTCTCCGTTCGCAGATTCAGGCCGAGGGCGGCACCCCGGCAGCACCTGATCCGGCGGCGGCGGTCGATGATCTGCCGGACCGGCTGGAGGTGCCGGTGCCGATCCCCGGCGCAACGGGCCCGCGCGGACCGAAGGGCGAGGCCGGCGCACCCGGGGAGGACGGCTCGGACGGGGAGCCCGGGGCCGCCGGCCAGCCGGGCCCGGCGGTGACGGGAGCGCCCGGGAAGGACGGCGCGGACGGGGTCAACGGCGCGGACGGCGCTCCTGGCGAGCGCGGTGAGAAGGGCGAGAAGGGAGACCCGGGCGAGCGCGGGTCGGCGGGTCCTCCCGGCCCCGACTGCCCGGTGGGGTACAGCTTGCAGCCGCCGCCGGGTGATCCGGACGGGCTGATGTGCCGCCGCTCCTCGGCACCGGGGCCGGCGGATCCTGATCCGTCGCCAAGTTCCCTGGCGCTCGATCCGACCCGCCGCCAGTACCCGTGAGCTATGCCGAAGCCCCCTTCCGCCAGGCGCGGGAGGGGGCTTCGGCGTGGGCTGCGCCTACTCTGCCGCGGCCTCGTCTGCCTTCTTCTTGAGGCGGCGCACGTACTCCCTGGTCCACCCGGTGATGCGGGCGACGGTCGCCTGGTTGCCGCGCTCCTCGCCCTGCTGGAGGGCGGCCACGGCTTCGGCCTGGAGGTCTTCGCGAGCGGCTTCGAGCGCTTGCTCTGCCTCGCGGTACCGCTGGGCTGCGAGTTCGAGTCGGGCTGTGTCCATGAACCCCACTCTCCCACAAGCTAGGCCAACTCTCTATGCCTACCCTGTTGACAATGGCCAACTGGGTAGGCCAACATAGGTCTCACAAGGAAGCGGCAACGAGGGGGACCCAATGAAGACCACCGCCAACGAGACCCAGGCACAGACCCTCACCCGCCTCCTCGCCGCCGCCGACCGCCAGCACCCCGTCACCATCACCTACACCAAGGCCGACGGCACCGAGACCATCCGCACCATCGAGATCTACGACACCCGCACCACCAAGGCCGGAGACATCATCCTCAAGGCCATGGACCGCGAGACCGGCGAGAGCCGGACCTTCCGCCTCGACCGCATCCAGGCCTACACGATCCACCGCACCGCCTACACCGTCACTCGCCCCACCCGCACCGACGACGCCCCGGTCGCCCTCCCCGTCGCCACCTGCCCCGCCACGATCGTCGGCCGCGAGATCGCCCGCGACGACGCCGCCTACTACGCCGACCGCTACGCCGTCCTCGCCGCCGCCTGACCCCACGAGGGAGACCACCGTGTTCACCATCCACCTCATCGCCTACACCACCGCCACCCAGGCCGGCATCACCCGCGTCGGCACCACCCACACCACCCCCACCCACGACGAGATGACCGCCGACATCCCTGGCCTGCTCACCGCCGTCGACCTCGGCCGCGAACCGCAGTACACCCTCCGCTACGAGAACCGCACCGGCCCCATGGAGAAAACCGTGGGCGCCGCGGGGGTGGAGAAGGTCGGCCGGGTCCTGATGTCCCTGGCGGACCGGGACGAGGTGTGGAACATCGAGTGCTTCGACGAGCAGGGGTACGAGGTGACGTTCAACTTCGCCGTCTTCACCGCCTGATGAACTGACTGCGCCCCGCCCCGGTTTCGGCCGGCGGCGGGGCGCTGCTGTGCGTTCAGGGTCAGGCGTCGTCGGGGTCCGGGTGCCGGACCAGCCGCTTCACTGTGCGCTCCACCTCGTACCGGGAGAGCCCGGCCGCCACCGCGTGGTCGGTGTACGCCTGCTGCACCGTGGCGGCGGTCGCCACGGTCAGCACGCCAGCCTGCTGCTCGGCCCAGGCCTTGCGTTCCAGCTCGATCAGGGACTCGGGAATGTCGATGTCAGCCACGGCCGGAATCGTACGACCTCCCGGGCCCGGTACGTACGTGCGCCTGATCGGTGGCGTGTTTCTTGATCGCCGGGCTACGGTCGATCACGCCCCGGCCACCCGCCAGGGCCCACGATCGGGAGGGGACGCACATGGCCCGCACACTGCGGATGCTCGGCACCAACTCGAAGACGGGCGAGTGCCCGACCTTGTACGAGGACGTTGAGTCGGGGGAGATCCTCGTCCAGGGGTACACCGTCACCGACCCCGAGGTTCTCGCGCAGATGGCCAACCCGCTGAAGGGCGAGTCGCTCGTCGTCGTCGACCGGGCGCTCCTCGTCAACTTCGCCCCAAGGAACTGATGGTGCAGGACGCCGTACCCGCCGCCCAGATACTCGAGTATTTCCGCGACGGCTTCGAGCACACCGCATGGCGGCTGGAGACCCGCCGGGAGTACGCAGCCGACCAAGGGACCGAGGAGTACCAGCAGTTCCTCCAGGGTGTCATGCCGCCCCTCGACGACGGCGGCCCCTGGTTTACCAACGCCCGCGCGCAGACGGCAGACGGGCGGCGCATCGAGCGGGTCCGCCTGGTCGACGAGCCTCCGACGGACAACCAGCGGTATCTGCTGGCCACCACACCCAGCAATTTGGCGGCCGGCGAGGACATCCGCTACCTGCACCGGTCGACAGCGGCCGCGCTCAACCTCGCGGGCGAGGGCGACTTCTGGCTGTTCGACTCCCGGGTCCTGGCCCGCTTCAACTGGGATGACGCGGACCGCCGGATGGAGCTGACCACCGACCCGGAGCAGGTGCTCCGGGCGTGCCAGGTCCGTGACGCGACATGGCACTACGCCGTCCCGTACGGGGACTTCATCGGCCGGGTACCGTCCCCTATGTGAGCACCGACTTCCAGCGCGCCCGGCTCCTCCTCGGTGTGCGGCTCCGCGAGCTGCGCACCGAGGCCGGGCTGAACGTCCGCGACTTCGCCGCCCGCTGCGGGTGGGCACCGTCGAAGATCTCGAAGCTGGAGAACGGCAAGCAGACCGCGAGCACGGCGGACCTCACCATGTGGGCGGAGGCGGTCGGGCAGCCCGAGTGCGCTGCCGAGTTGCACGGCCGCCTCGCCGGGCTGGAGTCCACGTATCGGTCCTGGCGTCGCCAGCTCGCGGGCGGGCACCGCGCCGTCCAGGACGCGCTCGGCGCCCAACACGAGAGGACCACCGTGTTCCGCGGATTCAGTGCAGCCGTCATCCCTGGGGTGTTCCAGACTCCCGAGTACGCGCGCAGCGTGCTCTCCCGGTACGCCGACCTGCATGGTGTGACCCGCGACCTCGACGCGGCGGTCGCTTCCCGGATGCGCCGGCAGGAGGGGCTTTACCGCTCCGGCCGCCGGTACCGGGTGCTCGTCGCCGAGGCTGCCCTTCACACGCGGATCTGCTCGCGCGCCGTGCTCGCCGACCAGTTGGACCGGCTGATGTCCGTGAACGGACTGAGCACCGTCGAGTTGGGGATCATCCCGCTCACCGCCGACGTACGGATCGGCGTAGGCGATGACTTCTGGATCCACGACGACCGGCTGGTCATCGCCGAGACGTGGCACACGGAGATGTGGCTGGACTCGGCCGACGACATCGCCCTGTACGCGAAGGTCTGGGACGGGTTGGCCGACGGGGCGGTGACGGGGCGCGCCGCGCACGGGGTGATCGCTCGCGCGCGGGCCGCGATCGGCTTCTGAGAAACCCGGCGCAACAGCGGGGCCCACCGGAGAAACATCGAGAAACACGGCGGGTTCCGAGAAACAGCTTTCTCTACGGTCTGAGGACTACTCCGACGACCCGGGAGGCGGCTGTGCCTGTACGCGAGTTACCGCCGGTCAGCGACATGCTCGAACAGCAGCAGCGCGGTTGGACGTGCGTCTGGTGCAGCGAACCCCTTGGCGTCGGCCTGGGCGTCGACCTCGGCGAGCAGCGCGTCGTACCGCCCACGGGCGCCGCGTACAGCTGGTTCCCCCGCGAGTGCTTCGACGCGGGCGCCTGCTCCGAGCGGGCCCCCCGGTGACGGCCGTGGACCACCGGCCCGCTGCTCGGCCTGCGGCGGCCTACACCTCCCCGGAGTGCCGTGCCGCCGCCGCCTGGCCCGAGGCGCACCGGCTGTGCGCGGGCAACCTCGACGCCACTGTGGGCAACGCCGTCGTCGAACGGCTGCGTTGCGATTGCCCTTGCCACACCTGAGTTCCCGCCCCGGCCGCCCACTCCCTGGCAGGACAGCGGCCGAGACGGGTCACCATCCATCCAGCAGGACGGAGGCACCACCATGCGTACCACCGACACCCGCCCGACCACACCCCCGGGGCGGCGCCCATGACGACCACCCTGGCGCCGACCACGGTCACCACCTGCGAGGCCTGCTGGGTGAACCCGGTGGAGGGCGTGCGCGTCACCGCTGCCGGCGCGGATCTGCTGTGCCGCCCGTGCGCGTCCGGCGGCTACCCGCGGCGCGTCGACCTGTTCCCGCCGTTCGGTATCTACGGGCTGACGACCCGCCGGATTGAGGCGGGCCGGCACGGGAGCGGTACGCCGCAGACGCCCCCGGATCAGGGGCCGCCGCTGCCGCACCCGCCTCCGACTCCGTCGCCGCCGGGGACCCCGCCGGTTTAACGAAGGGATACAGCATGAAGCGCATCGTTGTGCCTGCGATCCTGCAGATTTTTTGCCCTCTGTGCGGGGGCTACATCCGTCCGATCTCGGACACCAAGTCCCAGTGCGACCGGTGTTTCGTCATCTACGGCTGAGGCGGCGGGCCTTCGCGGACGAGGTCGGAGAGCGGGACACCGATGGCGTCGGCGATGAGGATCAGGCTGTCGACGAGCGCTGCTGAGTGGCCCTGCTCGATGCGGTTGTACGTGGCCCGGTCCATGCCGGTGTTCAGTGCGATCTGCTCCTGGGTCTGGCGTGCGGCCAGTCGGGCGGCGCGGATGCGGTCTCCGATGGCACGGCGGCGGGTGATGACCCAGGCGGGCGGCGGTACGGAGCGTGGCACTCCACCACGTTCAGCCAATCAAGATCCAACGTATGTAGGGCAGAACCTACACTGAGCGGCTACGTCCGTACGCCGGGCGTAGCACCGGAGCGGCGCAGGGGTGTTCGCGTGTCCACCTCATTGCGCCGTTAGACGTCATGACTCGGTCAAGACGTCCCGCCCCGCACCCATCAGGGTGCGGGGCGGTCTACGTTGGGCAGCAGAAGGCCCCCGCCGATATACACGGCGGGGGCCTCGCTCCTGTGGGCCGGGCCTCCCCGCCCAGTCGCCACAGGTATCCGGACGGCGCGTGTCAGGCGCGTGTGGGGAGTCACGCCTGCCCCGTCCGTGCCTGCACTCTACGTGCCGGGGCCACGGAGTCCACCCCTCGGACGGGTGACGAATCCAGTGCCCCCGGTGGGGATGTGGCATCCATGCGGCATCGATCATGGAAACGGCCCCCCGATCCGTGTGGACCGAGGGGCCGATGCAGGCTCTCACCTGCTAGTTACCGCTGTGGGCGCGGACGGTTTCGAACCGCCGACATCTGCTTTGTAAGAGCAGCGCTCTACCCCTGAGCTACGCACCCGTGGATGAGGCAACAGCGTACATGGAGCGGGGTCCCTGCTCATAAACCGTTCCTGGGCGGGGTGGGGATATCCCGTGGGCCTGTCGTCCGCGGGCCCTCGCCGGGGGAGGATCCGGGGGATAACCCCACCACGAGACGGTAGCCGTCCGGATCCCGTCGTGGGGCGTCAGTGCATACGGTTCGAGTGCACCGGCAGCGACGTCCGGTGGCACCGTCCGGCAGCACGCACTGGGGGACCGATCACCGTGGACATCGTTACGAGCGCAGCGACCCGCACGCTCCGTGGAGCACCTGGGCGGGCTCTCGCTCTGGGGGGCGGGGTCGCGTTGTTGGCCCTGGCTCTCACCGGGTGCGGGAGTACGGACGTCGACGGCGCCCCCGTCGAGCGCAAGTCGTTCGCTCTGGAGGGGAAGACCCTGACCATCGACTCCGAGAACGCGGCCGTGGACCTCGTGCCGGCCGATGTGAAGCAGGTCGAGGTGGAGCGGCAGGTCGACGGGTGGGTGGTGCTGGGCAGCGGGCCCGACCCCGTCTGGAGCATGGAGGGCGACACCCTCAGGCTGCGGGTGGAGTGTGACGCTCTGATCAACAACTGCGAGGCCCGGCACCGGGTGAAGGTGCCCCGCGGGATCGATGTGACGGCCTCGTCGGACAACGGGGCGATCCGCGCCACCGGCTTCGACCGCGCGCTGGACCTCTCGTCGGACAACGGGAAGATCGATGTCCGGGACGCGAGCGGCGCGCTGAAGCTGAAGACCGACAACGGAAAGGTGCGGGCGGACCGGATCTCCTCCCCCTCCGTGGTCGCCCGTGCCGACAACGGGGAGATACGGCTGGCCTTCCGTTCCGTGCCCGACCTCGTGGACACCGTCAGCGACAACGGAGGTATCACCATCGACCTGCCGCCGGGCGGGCAGAAGTACGCGGTGAACGCTTCCGCCGACAACGGGAACGTCTCGATCGGGGTGCCGCGGGGCGACGACAGCGCGCATGTGGTGAAGGCGCGCAGCGACAACGGCCAAGTCACTGTTCGAAGCGCGAACTAACCGACCCGTGTGTTCGTCCTTACCTGGTGGGAGAATGTACCGGGCAGGGCGAATCGGCACGGGAGAGGGATGTGACGGCGACACACGCGCGGCCGGAGGCAGGAGCGGGTGTAGGTTCCGCCGTCCAGAGTGGTCAGGGCCTGCCGGGGCAGCACGCCCCCGGGAGGTCGCGCAGGCCGGGCGGGCGGGGCGGTTCCGGCGGCTGGGATGTCCTGGCGCTGATGCTCCTGCCCGTGCCCCTCGTGCTCGCCGCGCTGCCCGCCGCCTTCGCCGGTGGCGGAACGCGCCGGTGGTTCGGCGGGCGCGGGGAGAACGAGCGGGCCGAGGCGCAGGCCGCGAAGGACGCCGCCGCCGAAGCGTTCTACGAGCTGGACAGTGCCCAGCGTGATCTCAGGATCTCCATCGAGACCATCAACGCGGTGGACAGCTCCTCGCGCGGGCGCAAGGCCTCCGAGGACTTCGCCGCGCTCGGCCGGCGCATCGACGAGGTCAGTCACACCTACATCACCGCCGTCGACAGCCACGACCTCGACCGGGACGACCTGGAGCCCGCCGCCGCCTCCCGGGCCCGCACCGAGCTGAGCCGGGCCAAGGACGACCTCGTACGGGTCAAGGGCGAGCTGGATCGCTTCACCCAGGGGCTCGGCCCTCTGCTGGGCAGTGCGGAGACGCAGCTCGCCCGGCTCGCCCCCGCCGTCGAGCGGGCCCGGCAGGCGCTCCTGGGAGCGAGCAACGCCCTCGACGGCGCCCGGGCCTCGGGGCTGCGGGCCGATGAGCTCGCCGCCCGGCTCGCCGCGCTCGCCCCGGAGCTGACCAAGCTGAACCAGGGCGCGGGAAAGCACGGTGTCGCGGAGACCCTTCAGCGGGCCGACGCGGTGTTGCGCGATGCCGAGGCCGTGCGCACCGAGGCGGAGCGGCTGCCCGAGCGGGCCGCCGAGATCGACCGCAGGCTCGTCTCGCTGCGGACCCGCGCCCAGGCCCTGACGACACGGGCGGGCTCGGTGGAGCCGGTGCTCAGCGAGTTGCGGCGGCGTTTCTCGGCCGCCTGCTGGCAGGACCTCCAGCCCGTTCCCGAGCAGGCCGCCGTCAACATCCGACAGGCCGAGGACAAGCTCGCGGAGGCCGCGAAGGCGCGCGACGAGCAGCACTGGGCGGACGCCACGTCCCGGCTGTCCACGGTCCGTGCCCTCCTCAACGCCACGGACGAGGCGGTCTCCGCCGCCGGGGACCGGTTGCAGCAGTTGAACGCCGTGGCGAAGGACCCGCAGCAGGAGATCGAGCGGACCCGGTTCGCGGTGCGGGACGCCCAGCGCCTCGCCATGGCCGGGCGGCACACGCCCGATCCCCGGCACGCCCGGCCCCTGGACGACTCCGTGGCCCGGCTGGATCGGGCCATCGCCGGTCTGGAGGGGCGCCACCCCGACTACTGGCACTTCCTGACCGAGACCGACGCCGTGCGGCAGACCGCCGCCCGGGTCGTCTCCGACATCCGCGAGGAACGCGGCACCGGCTCCTGAGGCCACCGGCCGCCCCGTGACGACCGGTCGGGCCCGGACCCGGTCCGGGCCCGACCGGTCCGGAGCCTGCGCCTCCGGGCCGACACCGGCGGCCCCCCGGGCTCCTCGCGACCTCGGGGGGCCGTAGCCCCCCGGCCGCGATGGCTCTAGCCTGAGCCCATGCCTCGCTATGAATTCCGCTGCCGCACCTGCGGAGACACGTTCGAAGTCAGCCGTCCCATGGCCCGGTCCTCGGACCCCGCCTCCTGCCCCGCAGGCCACGACGACACCGTCAAGCTGCTGTCCGCCGTGGCCGTGGGCGGGGCCTCCGGGTCCGCTCCCGCGCCGTCCGGCGGCGGTGGGGGCGGGGGCTGCTGCGGGGGCGGCTGCTGCGGCTGAGCCGGCCTCGGTGCCACCGGGAGGCTGAGCCCGGTGGCAGGGCCCCCGCGAAGGGCTCGCCAGGCCCTGTGGGACAGCGTCAGGCCGTCCCCGACCGTCAGCAGGACCGCTCCCGGCCTCGCGCAAGCCGCGCCCTCACGCGGACGAGGCCGCCAGGAACCGGCGCAGGATCTCCTCCCCCGCCGCTCCTCCCCGCTCCTCCAGGGCCACCACGTGCGGGGCTCGCCAGCCCTCGTCGGCCAGTTCGCCGTGGCCGGGGCGCCAGCCGAGATCGGCGGCGAGCAGCAGGTCCGCGTCGAGGAGGGAGTCCCCGGCGGCGAGCGTGCGCGTGGCGCCGGTGCGGCGGGCGACCTCGTGCATCGCGGCGCTCTTGGTGAGCGGCGCCGGGACCACGTAGATCTTGCGGCCCTGGAGGGAGACCGTCCAGCCGCGCGGCCCGGCCCAGGCGGCCAGTTCCTTCACCCATTCCCCGGGCAGCAGGGAACGCTCGACGACGAGGTAGGCGAAGAGGTTCTCGGCGACCCGTTCCTTGAGCAGCCAGGCCGGGTCGGTGGTGGTGGCGAGGTGGGCGCGGATCTCGGTGAGCGGGGCGCACTCCTCCGCTATCCGGCCCTCCACCCGCTTCTGCCAGTCGTGGTCGGAGACACCGTCGACGAGGATGTGCCCGCCGTTGGCGCAGATCGCGTACCGGGCGGCGGGTCCGGGGAGGTGGACGCGCCCGTACTGCTCGCGGGTGCGCGTGGTCGTCGGGACGAAGACGGTGGTGGTCGCCACCTCTGTGAGGAGGGCGGCGGCCGTCTCGGTCATGTACGAGAGGGGCTTGTGGCCGTACACCTCCACGCACAGGAGCCGGGGGGCCTCCGCGTCCGGCATCGACAGGTCGAGCGAGGCCGCCGAGTAGATCAGTGTGCGGTCGAGGTCGCTCGCCACCAGGGTGGCCGGTGAAGTCACGCTCATGCGCCCTGCACCGCCTTGCCGTCCGCGCCCGTCGCGCCGCGCGTGAACCGGGGGTGGATCAGACCGACACAGCTGTACGGGAGGTCGTCGACCTCCTCGACCGGGACGCCGCGCTGTTCGGCCAGCAGCCGGATGTGTCCCAGGTCCGCGCCCGCGCCGCGCCGGGCGAGGATCTTCCAGGGGACCCGGCGGAGCAGGACCCGGGTGGTCTCGCCGACGCCCGGCTTGACCAGGTTGACGTCGTGGATGCCGTACTCCTCACTGATCCGCTCGACGGCTGCCCAGCCCTCCCAGGTCGGGGCGCGGTCGGCGGCGAGGAGTTCCTTGGCTTCTGCCTCGACCTGGCCCGCGACCTCGTCGAAGCGGGCGGCGATCGTGTCGAGGAAGAGTCCCGAGACGTCGGAGTCGGCCAGCTCCCGGTAGAACTTTCCGCCGTGGAAGTCGTCGGGGCCGACCAGGTCGGCGCGGAGCACCGTACGGGAAATGAGGCCGGATACCGTGGAGTTGAGGCAGGCCGAGGGGATGAGGAAGTCCTCGCGGGTGCCGTACGTCCGCACGCAGCCGCCCGGGTCGGCCAGCACCGAGATCTCCGGGTCGAAGCCGGCGGGTCCTCCCGAGGCCTCGAACTCGGCTATGGCCGAGGCCAGTTCGCGGGTGATCGCACCCTTCCCCGTCCAGCCGTCGACGAACACCACGTCGGCCGGGTCGTGATGGGCGACCAGCCAGCGCAGGGCGGTGGCGTCGATGCCGCGGCCCCGGACGATGGAGATGGCGTAGTGCGGCAGGTCCAGGCCGTGCCGGTGCTGGGCCCAGCGGCGCATCAGCACGCCGACCGGGGTTCCGGCGCGGGCGAGCGAGACGAGCACGGGGCGGGGGCCGCGTTCGGCGAGGACGGTCTCGGTGACGGTGCCGACCGCGCGGGCGATGCGCGCGGCGGAGGTTTCCAGGGCCGCGGTGAACAGGGCCTGGTACTCGGCGCTCGGCTGGTACTCGACGGGCAGCGACTCCGCGTAGTGCGCGCCGCCGCTCTGGATCGCCTCCTCGCGCTCTTCGGTGGGCGCTTCCAGCTCGGTGTCCGAGAGGTCCTGGAGCAGCCAGCCGACGTCCTGTGGCGCGTAACTGGAGAAGTCGGGGCCTCGGAGGGGCTCGGGCAGCACGGCGGGCTCCTGCCGTTCGGGGGCGGGTGTGGGGGTGCCGGGTACGCCGGTGGGAGCGGCCGCGGCCGGGACGTACGAGGGGAGGACGGCGAGGAGGACGTGGCCGGTGTGCTCGGCGAGCCGGGCCAGCAGCCCGTCGGGGGCGTGCAGTTCGGGGGTGTCGGCGGTGGAGTCGACGACGGCGACCACCGCGTCGAAGCCGGCGCCCGCCACGTTGTACGCGTACCGGTCGCCGGGGCCGTCCGCCGGGTCGTCGTGGGCCGGGAAGACGAGGCGGGTGCGTATGGCGTAGCCGGGGTCGTCGACGGCCAGGACGGGCGAGCGGGTGGTGGTGGAGTAGCGGATCTCGGCGTCGGCTGCCAGCACGGCTTCGAGGGCGGTGCCGAGGCGCAGCGGGGCGTACATCAGCTCCTCGAAGCCGAGGACGAGGATCCTCCGGCGCCGGTCCTGGTCCTGTACCGCCGCGTCGGCGCCCAGCTCGGCCGCGATCCGGTCGGCCATCGCCGGGAGCGCCGCTTCGAGGGACACCCGGTGGGCCGGGGTGAAGCCGTGCCGGCCTCCGTCGGGTACGCCTGCCGGCCAGTCGAGGTCGACGCGGGTGACGGGGGCGGGGGCAGCGCCTCGGCCGGCCTTCGCCAGGTACTCCACCCGGTCCGCCTGCTCCGCCTCCTGCGCCGCGACCAGGGCCTGGCCGCGTTCCAGTACGCCGTCCGGCAGGGCGACCGTTCCGGTGCTGCGTGTCACCAGGTCGACGCGGGCGCCGATCTCGGCGGCGAAGGCGGTCAGCCGGTCGCGGTCGCCGGCCGAGCGCATGTCGACCAGGGCGACGATGACGTACCGCTCGCGCGGGTGCAGGGCGTGCAGCGCGCGGATGGTGTTCAGGACCGTGTTGCCGGTGGAGAACTCGTCGTCGACCAGCACCAGCACGGAGGCGTCGGCCCCGGTACCGCCGCTCGCCAGCAGGTCGCGGTCCTCGGGCAGCAGCAGGTGCGAGGTGGCGTGCGAGTGGGCCTCCTCGAATCCGCCCGCCTGCTCGACGCCCGCCACCGGTCGGCGGGTGGAGTGCAGGTACGGGGCGTCCCGCAGTCCGTCCGCGACGGCGTGGCCGAGGCCGGTGGCCGTCTCCGCGTACCCGAGGACCACCGCGCGGCGGGCCTCCTCGGCGCCGAGGAGCGCCCGTACCCTTTCACCCAGCTCGAACCCGGCCCCGTGGACGACGGAGGGCCGCTGGGGCACATGCTTGCCCAGCACGTTGGACACCAGCAGATGCGCCCGCTTGGGGTTGCGGCGCAGGGCCAGGCCCAGCAGTTCCTGGAGTTCTCCGTCGCCTTCGAGAGCGACTCCCAGTCGCTTCGCCACCCAGCTGCCCGACCACACCACGTCCACGGTCTCTTCTCTCGTCGCGCGCTCGCTCATCGACGCGCGCTCAGTTCGTCAGGCCGGCGGCCAGCAGGTCCACGAAGCCCACGTCTTCCTTCGCCACCCCGAAGACCTCGGCCCGCTGGAGCGTGCGCTCGGCCCAGGCCCGGTGGGGCTTCACTTCGTTCATCTTGTTCGTGTACGCCGAGCGCAGCACCCCGCCGCCCCCACGCTCCGGACTCAGGATGTCCTGGGCGTCGGTGAACTCCTCGTGGCTGACCACGGACAGTGCGTGGACGGGCGCCACGTGCGACGGGTGGATGCAGGTCTTGCCCAGCAGCCCGTTGGCGCGGTCGAGCTCGATCTCCCGGAGCAGTCCGTCGAGGTCGTGCTGGATGAGGGCCGTACGCAGTTCCTCGGCCCGGCCCTCCAGGAAGGGGCTGCGGCGCAGCAGGGGCTTGAACATGCGCTCCTGGCGGCGGAAATACTCCCAGACCGGGCCGGTGATCGTGAAGCCGGTGCCGTCGGCCCGGCCGAGCACGTTGACCACGTCGGCGATCACGGAGGCGACGATATGGACGTCGTACGCCGTCATGTCGGGCGCGCGGCGCAGTCCGTAGGCCGAGCAGAAGTCGGTGACGCCGAGCCGCAGGGCGAGCACCCGGTCCCGGTATTTGTCGATGCTGCGGGCGATGCCCTGGAGGATTTCGCCGCGCGTCTCCAGATGGAGCAGCTCGGGGGATTCGAGGACCGGCATGGCGAAGAGGCGCCGTCCGCACTCCGTCTCGGCCTCGGCGAGCGCCTCCAGGAACTGCCGACCACGCTCTTCGGTGAATTTGGGAAGTACGAAACCGGACAACATCCGTACCGAGCCGCCGAGGCGCCGGACCAGGTCGGTGATCTGAGCCGGTTCACGCACGCGGATGAAGAGCAGCGGTACATCGACGCCCGCCGCGGCCGTGGCGTCGTCCGGGTTCCGCCCGGCGGTCCCGGATGCCGCGCCCCGGTCGGCCAGCTCGGCGAACTGCCTGATCAGATTGGCTTCGGCCTCGGTGACCTCGGCGTCGTCGATGGAGTCCTCCAGGCACAGCACCATGGAGACGACGCCGCGCGCGGCCTGCTTGAGCACGTCGTCGGCGAGCGACGGGCGGGTTGCCGGGGAGTAGAGCGTGGCTCCCAGGGCGACGGAGAGCATCCGTGCCGGGGAGTCCGCGGTGAAGGTACAGGGCTCCCTGAAGAACAGCCCCTCGCGGGCAGTGGGCGATATGTGCCCGAAGTGACGCATGATTTTCCCCCGAACTGCCTGACCGGCCGAACAACGTATGGCCGGTAATAGTACGTACGGACGGGTGTCAACAGTTCCCCATGTATATGAATTTCCGGTTGCCCACCCCTTGTCCGACCCCCTCTCGCGGTAGCCTCACGCCCTGCCCGCGCCGCCGCGCGGCACGATCGTGCCGCCCCCCGCGTTGTCCGTCCGGGCCCCCAGCAGGCAGGATGACGGTCATGACGCACACGATGCTGAAGGGCTCGAACGTCCCCGTCGATGCCGCGGCCGTCCGGGCCGTGCTGCGCTGGACCCCGGGTGCCGGGGTTCCCGACGTGGACGCCTCCGCCCTGCTCCTCGGTGCGTCCGGCCGTGTGCGGTCCGACGAGGACTTCGTCTTCTACAACCAGCCCCGGCACCCCTCCGGCCTGGTCCGGCGGCTGCCGAAGCGCAGTGTCCCGGAAGGGCTGACGGACACGGTCGAGGCGGACCTCGGGGCACTCGACGCGTCGGTGGACCAGGTGGTCATCGCGGCCTCCTCCGACGGGGCCGCCTTCGAGCAGGTCCTGGACCTGCGGATACTCCTGTTCGACGCCGCGTTCGCCGAGGGCGAGCCGCTGGCGGTGTTCGATGTCCGGCCGGAGACCGGGGAAGAGACGGCGATCATCTGCGGCGAGCTCTACCGCCGCGGCGAGGGGTGGAAGTTCCGCGCGGTCGGCCAGGGATATCCCACCGGCCTGATCGGCCTGGCCACCGCCTTCGGCATCTCGGTGGACGAGTCGGAGGCGGCGAACGGGGCGCAGGCGGTGAACGGGCCGCAGGAGCCGGCCGCTCCGGTGGGCGGGGGGCCACTCCCGGCCGCCGTGCCCCCGCCGCCGGCCGTGCCGCCCGGGCCGGGGCCGGACTCCCAGGCCACGGTCCAGCACCAGCAGCCCTCCTACGGCCTGTCTCTTATACACATCNGATGTGTATAAGAGACAGCCGTGCCCCCGCCGCCGGCCGTGCCGCCCGGGCCGGGGCCGGACTCCCAGGCCACGGTCCAGCACCAGCAGCCCTCCTACGGCTATCCGCCGCCGGTCGCGCACCCCGCTGCGGCCGCCGCGGCCCATCAGCCGGCGTACGGCTATCCGCAGCCCGCCGCAGAGCCGCCCGCGTACGGCTATCCGCAGCCCGCTGCCGCCGCCGCGTACGCGCCCGACCCACATTTCGTGCTGCCTCCACAAGGTCCGCAGTTCGTCCGGTCCTGAGCCGCCCGGCCCTGAGCCGCCCCGCCCTGACTCCCGCGTTCGTCCTGATTCCCGTGTTCGCCCTCGGGTCCTCACGGCTGCCCGGACTCAGGTCCGGGACTTGTAGCCGCGCCCCCACTGCATGCCGTAGCCGTACAGCCGGTCCAGCTCCGACTGGAAGCCGTACACGAACTTCACCTCGCGGCGCACGATCAGCTCGTCCTTGATGTTCTCCACGGTGAACACCGCGCAGGAGCGGGCCTGGGGTGCGCGCTCGTCCAGCTCGATCTCGATGCGCGGGCCGTTGCCCGGGTAGAGCGTGACCTTGGCGTGCGTACGGTCGAACGCGGGGGTCCGGTCGTAGATGTAGACGAAGAACAGCAGCCGCTTGATCTGGTCGCGCTGGTCGAGGTTGACGTAGACCGTCTCCCCCGAGGGCGCGCCGAACCGGTCGTCGCCGCTGAGCCGGACGTAGGGCGGGCCGTTGAGGTCGCCTATCAGGCCGCCCAGCGGCTGCACGACGCCCTTGGTGCCGTCCATCAGCTCGTACATGCAGCCGAGGTCCAGGTCGACGTTGACGACGCCCTGGGTGTGCGCCTGGACCACCTCGGGCTGGAAGAGCTTGAGGGGGCGCCGCAGCATGCCGCTCTGGCGCGACCGGCCCTCGATGTCCGAGGTCCGCATCCGCCAGGACAGGTTGACCCGGAGGTTGCCCGACAGGGCGCCCTGCTTGGTGAGCGAGATCGTGGCGTTCCGTTTGGACAGCACGATCGCGCTCGACGTCGAGTTGCCCGAGTCGAACTGCGCCGCGCGCCCCTGCCACAGGCCGTCGAAGAACCCCATACCAACCCCCACCTGTTCGCGCGCCCCGGACATCACCGCGGGGCGGCCACCGGGCCGGGTCCGGGAGTTCCCGGAGAGCCGTCGCCGTGTGGGCCGCCCCGCAGAGAGCGTTCCTCAATCCCTACCGGGTCACACCCCGGAGGACACCTCGGCCTTGCTTCCCGAGCCACCGCCCTCGCCGGCTTCCGCGGCGAGCGCGCGGTTGCGCTTGACCGAGGACCAGAAGGAGAGGGCGATCAGGATCACGCCGACCGAGCCGGTGATGAGCTCGTTGATCTCGTGCTGGATGGTGATCAGCAGGATGATGGAGAGCGCGCCGATCGCGTAGTGCGCCCCGTGCTCCAGGTAGACGTAGTCGTCGAGCGTGCCCTCGCGCACCAGGTAGACGGTGAGCGAACGGACGTACATGGCGCCGATGCCGAGGCCGAGGGCCATCAGCACGATCTCGTTGGTGATGGCGAAGGCGCCGATGACGCCGTCGAAGGAGAACGAGGCGTCCAGGACTTCCAGGTAGAGGAAGAGGAAGAACGCGGCCTTCCCGGCGAGGGCGACCCCGGTGACGGGCTTGCCCTTCTTCTTGGCCTCTTCCTCGGCCTCGTGCTCACGCTCTTCCTCCTCTTCGAGCTTGCCCTCGAAGAATCCGGAGAGCCCGCCGACGATCAGGTAGGTGATCAGACCGGCGATGCCGGAGAGCATGACCGTCGCCGACTTGTCCACGTGCCCGCCACCGTGCTGGTGGGCCTGGGTCGCGAAGGTCATGGCGGTGATCATCAGGATGATCAGCGCGACGCAGACCGACAGCATGTCGACCTTGCCGAGCTTGGCGAGCGGACGCTCGATCCAGCGCAGCCAGTGGATGTCCCGGTCCTCGTCGAAGATGAAGTCGAGGAAGATCATCAGCAGGAACATGCCACCGAAGGCGGCGATCGACGGATGGGCGTCCGTCACCAGTTCCTTGTACCTGTCCGGGTCGTTGAAGGACAGGTCGACGGCCTCGATCGGTCCGAGCTTGGCGCTCACGGCCACGATCACGACGGGGAACACCAGTCGCATACCGAAGACGGCGATGAGGATGCCGATGGTGAGGAAGATCTTCTGCCAGAAGGCATTCATCTTCTTCAGGATTCCGGCGTTGATCACCGCGTTGTCGAAGGACAGCGAAATCTCCAGGACGGACAGGATCGCGACGATGCCGAATGCCTGCCACCCCCCGTAGAGAATCGCTGCGACCAGGCCGAGCGCGGTGACCGCGAACGACCAGCCGAAGGTTTTCAGTACCACTGGCTACCTCATCGTGTTGGTAAAGGGTCTCCCCCGGTGCGTCGGGGCTCCCCCGCGCCTGGGGTCTTTCGTCTGGATCAGGTCGGGCTCACGGAGGCCGAGCCGGTCCGAACGAAAGACCCGAGCGCGGCGCTATCTATGAAACGTTGACGCCGAAGTCTAGAGCGATGCCGCGCAGGCCAGACGCGTACCCCTGACCGACTGCACGGAATTTCCACTCGCCCTGGTACCGGTAGAGCTCGCCGAAGATCATCGCCGTCTCCGTCGAGGCGTCCTCACTCAGGTCGTAGCGGGCCAGTTCCTGGCCGTCGGCCTGGTTGACCACACGGATGAAGGCGTTGGTGACCTGGCCGAACGCCTGGCCCCGGTTGTCCGCGTCATGGATCGAGACCGGGAAGACGATCTTGTCACAGTGGGCGGGAACCTGGTCGAGACGGACGATGACGGACTCGTCGTCGCCATCGCCCTCCCCCGTGGTGTTGTCACCGGTGTGCTCGACGGAGCCGTCGGGGCTCGTGAGGTTGTTGTAGAAGACGAACCACTCGTCGCCGAGCACGCGGCCCGACTGGCACAGCAGGGCGCTGGCGTCGAGGTCGAAATCGGCTCCCGTGGTGGAGCGTGCGTCCCAGCCGAGCCCGACCAGCACCTGGGTGAGGTTGGGTGCGACCTTGGAGAGGGAGACATTGCCTCCCTTGGCGAGCGTGACGCCCATGTGTGTCCTCCCCGAGTCGTGTAAAACGCTGCCGGGCGCTTTCGGCGCCCGGGGTCGGGCGTCGAAAGCGCCCGGTCAGGGGGTGTCCGGCGCATCGGGCCGGACGCCCCCTGGGGCCCAGGAGACGTCAGACGTTGACGCCGAAGTCCTGGGCGATGCCGCGCAGGCCGGAGGCGTACCCCTGGCCGATGGCGCGGAACTTCCACTCCGCGCCGTTGCGGTAGAGCTCGCCGAAGACCATCGCGGTCTCCGTCGAGGCGTCCTCGCTCAGGTCGTAGCGGGCGAGCTCGGTGTTGTCGGCCTGGTTGACCACGCGGATGTACGCGTTGCGGACCTGGCCGAAGCTCTGCTGGCGGCTCTCGGCCTCGTAGATCGAGACCGGGAAGACGATCTTGTCGACGTCGGCCGGAACACCGGCCAGGTTCACCTTGATGACCTCGTCGTCGCCCTCGCCCTCACCGGTGGTGTTGTCACCGGTGTGCTCGACGGAGCCGTCGGGGCTCTTCAGGTTGTTGAAGAAGACGAAATTGCCGTCGGCGGCGACCTTGCCCTCGGCGTTCGCCAGCAGCGCGCTGGCGTCGAGGTCGAAGTCACCACCGGTGGTGGTGCGGGCATCCCAGCCCAGACCGACGATGACCGCGGTCAGGTTGGGCGCGGCCTTGGTCAGCGAGACGTTGCCGCCCTTGCTGAGGCTGACTCCCACGAGTCCTCCAGTAGTTTTCTCAGGGGCCGGCAGACGCCGGCGTCCCCGTCGTTCATTGGCATCGGATCAACGAGTGGATCCTAGTGACCGGTTCCCGGCCAAAACAGGCTTTTGACCGGGCGTCGCCAGGAGATCGTCTCAGAGCGCTTCGAGCGCCTTGACGTAGTCGTTCAGGTCGCGGGCGTCCGGGAGCCCGTTCACGACGCTCCAGCGGACGACGCCCGCCTTGTCGATGACGAAGGTGCCGCGCACCGCGCAGCCCTTGTCCTCGTCGAAGACGCCGTACGCCCGCGAGGTCTCCCCGTGCGGCCAGAAGTCGGACAGCAGCGGGTACTCCAGGCCCTCCTGCTCGGCGAAGACGCGCAGGGTGTGGATGGAGTCGTTCGAGACGGCGAGGAGCTGGGTGCCCTCGTTCTCGAAGCGGGGCAGCTCGTCGCGGAGCGCGCACAGCTCGCCGGTGCAGACGCCGGTGAAGGCGAACGGGTAGAAGACCAGCACCACGTTCTTCTCGCCGCGGAACTCCGACAGCCGCACGGTCCGGCCGTGGTTGTCCTTGAGCTGGAAGTCCGGGGCCTGGCTGCCGACCTCGATCGTCATGGAACACGCATCCTTATCGCCGCTTCTCCGCATCCCGGGCCGGGTCCGTCCGGGTGACACCCACCCTACGCAGGGGCCCCGGGCCGGTGCCGGAGGGGCCGTGGACGTACGAAGGCCCCCACGGGCGCGGTGTGCGCCCACGGGGGCCCTGGGCCTGATGACAGAGACCCGAAGTGGTGCGAAACGTGGTTCAGCGCTTGGCCTTGGCCCCCTTGGGGGTGACCAGACGGCTGCCCGTCCAGTCCTTGCCCGCGCTGATGCTCTTGGTCTGGGCGAGACCGGCTGTCTGGGCAGCCTCATTGATGTCGCTCGGTTCGACGTATCCGTCACGGCCGGTCTTCGGCGTCATCAGCCAGACCGTACCGCCGTCCTCGATCAGACCAATGGCATCCACCAGCGCGTCCGTAAGGTCGCCGTCCTCGTCGCGGAACCAGAGCAGGACGACGTCTGCGACGTCGTCGTACTCCTCGTCGACGAGTTCCTGGCCGGTAGTGGCCTCAATGCCCTCACGGAGCTCCAGCTCGACGTCTTCGTCGTAGCCGATCTCCTGGACCACTTGTCCGGGCTCGAACCCCAGGCGTGCTGCCGGGTTGGTTCGCTCCTCCGCGTGGTCCGCGGTCGCGCTCACGGGTTGCCTCCTGATCATGTCTTCGGAAAATGCTGCAGCCACGCGCGTGCGCGGGGCGTTGGCCGTAGTCCACACGGGCTCGGCGAATCGCGCAAGTACCCAGCGTGCGAGACCGCCTATACGGTGACGTTCCCTGCCACCTCACCGCAAGTTCAGGCATGTCTCTCCGGCGGCTTCCCGGGGGCTCCCCGAGTCACTCCGTCCGTTTACGTCCTTCCTCAGCTTATGCGGTTTCGATCCACCAATCGGAGTCGAACAGCCTTTGGGAACACTTGGACGCCTTGGGCGTAAGGTTGCGGTTTGCCCGTACCCAGCCGCGTGCTGCCCACACTCGTGCCCCGCGGACGCGTTTTCGGAACCTCGGGGTTACCCCACGGTAGAGATGACGTTCGGACCCTCGCGGTAGCACGATGGAGGCGGCACACACAGAGTTGACAGCGTTGGCCGGGGGTACGTCCCCCGCGACAGGCCCCGTAGATCACCACCGAACAGCGAAGGAACAGTGTGGCTTCCGGATCCGATCGCAACCCGATCATCATTGGCGGCCTTCCGAGCCAGGTCCCGGATTTCGATCCTGAAGAGACCCGGGAATGGCTCGACTCCCTCGACGCCGCCGTCGACGAGCGCGGCCGTGAGCGGGCCCGCTACCTGATGCTTCGGCTCATCGAGCGCGCGCGAGAAAAGCGCGTCGCCGTGCCGGAGATGCGCAGCACGGACTACGTGAACACGATCGCCACGAAGGACGAGCCGTTCTTCCCCGGCGACGAGGAGATCGAACGCAAGGTCCTCAACGCGACCCGCTGGAACGCCGCGGTGATGGTCTCGCGGGCCCAGCGCCCCGGGATCGGCGTCGGCGGCCACATCGCCACGTTCGCGTCCTCCGCCTCGCTGTACGACGTGGGCTTCAACCACTTCTTCCGGGGCAAGGACCAGGGCGACGGCGGCGACCAGATCTTCTTCCAGGGACACGCGTCCCCGGGGATCTACGCCCGCGCCTTCCTGCTGGACCGGCTGAGCGAGGCGCAGCTCGACGGCTTCCGCCAGGAGAAGTCGAAGGCTCCGAACGGGCTGTCCAGCTATCCGCACCCGCGGCTGATGCCGGACTTCTGGGAGTTCCCGACCGTCTCGATGGGCCTCGGTCCTCTCGGCGCGATCTATCAGGCGCGGATGAACCGCTACATGGAGGCGCGCGGCATCGCCGACACCTCCCAGTCGCACGTCTGGGCCTATCTGGGCGACGGCGAGATGGACGAGCCGGAGTCCCTGGGCCAGCTGTCCATCGCCGCCCGTGAGGGCCTGGACAACCTGACCTTCGTGGTCAACTGCAACCTCCAGCGGCTCGACGGCCCGGTGCGCGGCAATGGCAAGATCATCCAGGAGCTGGAGTCGCAGTTCCGGGGCGCCGGCTGGAACGTCATCAAGCTGGTCTGGGACCGTTCCTGGGACCCGCTGCTGGCGCAGGACCGCACCGGCATCCTGGTCAACAGGCTGAACACCACGCCGGACGGTCAGTTCCAGACGTACGCCACCGAGACCGGCGAGTACATCCGCGAGCACTTCTTCGGCGACGACCCGCGGCTGCGGGACATGGTCAAGGACATGACCGACCAGCAGATCCTGCACCTGGGCCGCGGTGGTCACGACCACCGCAAGGTCTACGCGGCCTACGCGGCGGCCAAGGCGCACAAGGGCCAGCCGACGGTCATCCTGGCGCAGACGGTCAAGGGCTGGACACTGGGGCCGAACTTCGAGGGCCGCAACGCGACGCACCAGATGAAGAAGCTCACGGTCGAGGACCTCAAGCGCTTCCGGGACCGGCTGCACATCCCGATCACGGACAAGCAACTGGACGAGGGCTACCCGCCCTACTACCACCCGGGCCGCGACTCGGAGGAGATCCAGTACATGCACGACCGCCGCCAGGGTCTGGGCGGTTACGTCCCGACCCGGGTGGTGCGTGCGAAGCCGCTTCCGCAGCCGGATGAAAAGACGTACGCGGCTGCGAAGAAGGGGTCGGGTGCCCAGTCGATCGCCACCACCATGGCGTTCGTCCGCGTCCTGAAGGACCTCATGCGGGACAAGGAGATCGGTAAGCGCTTCGTGCTGATCGCCCCCGACGAGTACCGCACCTTCGGCATGGACGCGTTCTTCCCGAGTGCGAAGATCTACAATCCGCTCGGCCAGCAGTACGAGGCGGTCGACCGCGATCTGCTGCTCGCGTACAAGGAGTCCCCGACGGGTCAGATGCTGCACGACGGCATCTCCGAGGCGGGCTGCACGGCCTCGCTGATCGCGGCCGGCTCGGCGTACGCCACGCACGGCGAGCCGCTGATCCCGGTGTACGTCTTCTACTCGATGTTCGGGTTCCAGCGCACCGGCGACCAGTTCTGGCAGATGGCCGACCAGCTCGCGCGCGGCTTCGTGCTCGGCGCGACCGCCGGCCGTACGACGCTGACCGGTGAGGGCCTCCAGCACGCGGACGGCCACTCTCAGCTGCTCGCCTCGACGAACCCGGGCTGTGTCGCGTACGACCCCGCCTACGGGTTCGAGATCGCGCACATCATGAAGGACGGGCTGCGCCGGATGTACGGCGAGGCGAACGAGGACGTCTTCTACTACCTCACCGTCTACAACGAGCCGATCCAGCACCCGGCCGAGCCGAGGGACGTGGACGTCGAGGGCATCCTCAAGGGCATCCACCGCTTCAGCACGGGCGAGAAGGGCGAGATCCCGGCCCAGATCATGGCGTCCGGTGTGGCGGTCCCCTGGGCCCTGGAGGCGCAGAAGATCCTCGCGGACGAGTGGGACGTCAAGGCCGACGTCTGGTCGGCGACCTCCTGGAACGAGCTGCGCCGCGAGGCGGTGGACGTGGAGCGCTACAACCTCCTGCACCCGGAGGAGGAGCAGCGCGTCCCGTATGTGACCAGGAAGCTCGAAGCGGCCCAGGGCCCGTTCGTGGCGGTCTCGGACTGGATGCGCTCGGTTCCGGACCAGATCGCGCGCTGGGTGCCGGGCGCCTACCAGTCGCTGGGCGCGGACGGCTTCGGCTTCGCGGACACCCGGGGTGCGGCCCGCCGGTTCTTCCACATCGACGCGCAGTCGATCGTGCTGGCGGTGCTCACCGAGCTGGCCAAGGAGGGCAAGATCGACCGGTCGGCCCTGAAGACGGCTGTGGACCGCTACCAGCTCCTGGACGTGGCCGCGGCCGATCCGGGCGCGGCGGGCGGCGACGCGTAGGCAGCGGCGCGGCAGTGAAGGTCCTCAGGGGCGGTGGCGCGGGAGCGTCGCCGCCCCTGAGGCGTGCCGGGGTTCAGTTCTCCCAGATCTTGAAGGCCCGTACCTGGTACGGGGACCTGGGCGTCCAGGTGCCGCCGCCGGGGTACGTCTCGAACTCCCCCGTCTCCGCGCACTCGGCGGACTGGTAGGTGGTGACGGGCCGTCCGGTGCGGTTGGCGAGGGACTGGGCGTCGCCGCCCTTCGGCAACGGGGTGCAGCTCTCGATGTCCACGCCGGAGAGCTCGTAGGTGTGGCGGGCCCCGGTGAAGTCGGGCTTCTTCCAGAGGCAGAGCCTGCCCGCTTCGCAGGACCCGAGGCCGACGGCCGGGGACCGCTCGGGAGCCGCTGCCGCCCGGTCGTGGGCCAGTGCCTGGGGAACGAGTGCGGTGACGGCCAGGGCGGCCGCGAGAACGGTCGTACGGGTAACAGTCGTACGCATGATGGATCAACCCCCGTGGTTGGTCGGTGTTGGTCGGTGTTCGCTTCCGCCGCTCACTCTGTGTCACCGGACCTGGTGTGCGGAAGGGTGGCCGGGGGGTGCCACCCTGATAGGCGAGAGCCCCGCCGAAAGGATTCGGCGGGGCTCTGACCTGCGCTGTGTTGACGACCTGCGCCGCTTCCGGCGTCAGATGTGGCCGACTCCGGCGCCCGCCTCGGCGTTCTCGCCGCGCTTGGTGAGGGTGGCGACGAAGGCGGCGACCACGGCGACGATGCCCGCGACCGTGAAGGCCAGGCCCATGCCGGACATGAACGTGTCGTGGATGACCCCGCCGATGGTGTCGATGACGTCCGGCGTCATGTTGGGAGCCTTGGCGAGCGCCTCGGCCGGGACCATGCCGAACTCGGCGGCCTCCTCCAGCTTCGGGTCGGGTGCGCCGGGCAGGCCCGCGCCCGCCCAGTTGTCCGCGAACTCGGAGCTGACCTTGGAGGACATGACCGCTCCGAGGACGGCGGTGCCGAGCGCGCCGCCGACCTGCATGGCGGCCTGCTGGAGGCCGCCGGCCACGCCGGACAGCTCCATGGGCGCGTTGCCGACGATGACCTCGGTGGCGCCGACCATGACCGGGGCGAGTCCGCAGCCGAGCAGGGCGAACCAGAGGGACATCGCGAAGGTGCCGGTGGAGTCGCTGAGCGTGGTCATGCCGAACATCGCGGTGGCCGTGCAGACCATGCCGCCGACCAGCGGGACGCGGGGGCCGAACTTGGTGATCAGCAGGCCGGCGACCGGCGAGGAGACGATCATCATGGCGGTCAGCGGCAGCAGGTGCAGACCGCTGTCGACCGGGCTGAGGCCGTGGACGCCCTGGAGGAAGAACGTCACGAAGAAGAGGCCGCCCATGAAGGCGAAGGCCATCAGCATCATGAGGACGACACCGGCCGTCAACGGGACGGAACGGAACATCCCCAGCGGAACGAGCGGTTCCTTGACCTTGGTCTCCCAGAGGCCGAAGGCGACGAAGAGCAGGATCGCGAGGCCGAGCCACGCCCAGGTGCGGCCGTCGCCCCAGCCCCAGGACTCACCGGCCTTGATGATGCCCCAGATGAGGGAGAACATCGCGCCGGAGAGCAGCACGATGCCCAGGACGTCGAAGGAGCGCGGTGCGTTGGCGGCGCGGTGGTCCTTGAGGATCACCAGACCGAAGACGAGCGCGACGACGCCGACCGGCACGTTGATGAAGAAGACCGACTGCCAGCTGACGTGCTCGACGAGCAGACCGCCGACGATCGGACCGCCCGCGGTGGACGCGCCGATGACCATGCCCCAGATGCCGATCGCCATGTTCAGCTTCTCGGCGGGGAAGGTGGCGCGCAGCAGGCCGAGTGCGGCCGGCATCAACAGGGCGCCGAAGAGGCCCTGAAGCACACGGAAGAGGATGACCAGCGAGATCTCGCTGGAGAGACCGATCGCACCGGAGGCGACGGCGAAGCCCGCGATGCCGATGAGGAAGGTCTGACGGTGGCCGAAGCGGTCGCCGAGCTTGCCCGCGGTGATCAGGGCGACGGCGAGGGCGAGCAGATAGCCGTTGGTGATCCACTGGACGTCGGCGAGCGAGGCGTCGAGGTCCTTCTGGATCGCGGGGTTCGCGATGGCGACGATGGTGCCGTCGAGGGCGACCATCATCACGCCGATGGCGACGGCGAAGAGGGTCAGCCAGGGGTGGCCGCGAAGCCCCTTGACCGGGGCGGGTACTGCGTTGTCTTCCGGCTCCCGCGGCGCCTTCTCGACGGTGGTCTGACTAGTCATACGGCGAGACTAGTGACAGCCGCTGACAGTTGACAAACCAATTCACAAGACAGTAACTGTCACGTAGCTCACACGTAGCGCACAGGTATGCTGAGCTGGACAAACACGGGAAAAGAGGAACCGGTACGTGACCGACGGGCAGACAGTCGAGCCCCGAGCCGGACTGCGTGAACGCAAGAAGCAGCGCACCCGGGACGCCCTGGTACGCGCCTCCCTCGAACTGTTCACCACCCAGGGGTACGAACGCACCACGGTCGACGAGATCGTCGACGCCGTGGAGGTCTCCCAGCGCACCTTCTTCCGCTACTTCGCGAGCAAGGAGGACGCCACCTTCGCCGTGCAGGAGATGGTCGAGTCCCGCTTCATCGAGGAGCTGCGCCGCCGCCCCGCGGACGAAGCCCCCTTCGAGGCCATGCGCCGGGCGGTGCTGTGCGCGTGGAACAGCATCGGCGAGGCGATCGAGGAGGTCGTCACCGTCGATCTCCATATGCGGACCTACCAGATGATCGAGTCGACCCCCACCCTGCTCGCCGCCCATATGCGGCGCGGGGTCGCCCTGGAGAACCAGATCGCTCTGCTGATCGCGGAGCGCGAGGGGCTCGACGTGGAGCGGGACCCCCGGCCGCGGGTGGCCGTCGCCGCGTTCTCCGCGGTGATGCGGGTGACCGGCCAGCTGTGGGGCCGGGGGCTCGATCCGAGTGTGGAGGCGCTGCGCGACCTGACCGAGGAGTATCTCGACCAGCTCGTCCCGGCCCTCGCCCGGGACTGGCGTCGGGGGTAGCGCGACCCCGGGTCAGCGGTGACCCCGCGTGAGAAATCCGTGATGAATCCTTAGCGGACAGGTGATGTACCTCACCCGAATCACGGGGGTCGGCCCGCGTCTCCTAGGGTGTGGCGCAGTGACTTCCTTCGACACCTCACCCACGTTGACCGCCTGGCGCGCTCTGCTCGCCGTGGCGGTGGTGTTCGTGATGCTGGCGACGACGGGCTGGAGCGCCGTCCGCGATCAGCACTCCGACGGGCCGCGCGAACTCGCGCTCGCCTCCTGGGCGCGGGACCGGATAGGCGGCCGCTCGCTGCCGGACGCCGATTCTCCCGCCTATCGGCTGGCCCACTTCTTCGCCGCCCTCACCTCGGGGCAGCGGATCGCCCTCGCGGGCAAGTACCCGTCGGTGGTGGGGAACCTGAACGGCGCTCCGGTCACCCTGCGCTACTACGCGAACCGGGTGGCCCTCAGACAGGCCGTGGCCGCGGAGAAGACGCGGGCGCACGACGAGAAGCTCTCGCCGGACGGGCGCGGTGAGGCGGAGGCCCGTCTCGGCCGGTTCCGGTCGATGCTCGCGGGCAAGCGCCAGATCCTGGCCTTCGATCCCTCCGGGATGGGCCGTGCGGCCGAGGTGTTCGGGGATCTCGACCGGGCCGCCCGGGTCTCCGTCGTCGTTCCGGGCGTCGACACCCATCTGCTGACCCTGGAGCGCAGCACCCGCGCGTACAGGGCCCCCGTCGGCATGGCCAAGTCCCTGTACAAGGCGGAGCGCTCGGCCTCCCCGGGCACCCGTACGGCCGTCATCGCGTGGGCCGACTACACCGCCCCGGCCGGTCTCGGCATGGACGCGGCGCTGGGCGGGCTCGCGGCGAACGGTGCGGTCCGGCTGAACGCGATGGTCGGCGCGCTGCCCGGCGCCTCGAAGGTCTCGCTGTTCTGCCACAGCTACGGCTCCGTGGTGTGCGGGGTGGCCGCGCACCGGGCCCACGACCGGGTGGCCGACATCGCGGTCGCGGGCAGCCCCGGCATGCGGGTCGCCAACGCCGGGCAGCTGGAGACCGGCGCCCGGATCTGGGCGACGCGGGACGGGGACGACTGGATCGGGGACGTACCCCATCTGGAGTTCGGCGGGATCGGTCACGGAGCCGACCCGGTCGACCCGGCGTTCGGCGCGCGGGTCGTCTCGGCGGCCGGGGCCGCCGGGCACAGCGGCTACTTCGAACCGGGCACCGAGAGCCTGGACAACTTCGCCGCGATCGGCGTCGGAGCCTATGGATCGGTCAGCTGCGCGAGCGCCGACAGCACGTGCCACCACGGTATTTCCGGCGAGCGGGACGGCTGACGCGCGTAGAGGTCGGTGTCGGACGGATTAATTGGGACTTGCTCCGAGGGGGGACGTGCGGGACTGTGCCACATACGATGAGGCACATGGGTGATGCGCTGGCCGGAATTCATGCCACCTGGGGGTTCGACACCGACTCCGTGCTCATCCGCTTCGAACGGGGCATCCGCACACCGAAGCTCTTCCAGAGCCTGCGGGAACGCCGCATCCCGTATGCGGCGTTGTCGTCGGTGACGCTGACCCCCGGCAAGCGGGGCACGGTGGTTCTGCGTGCCGTGCCGAGAGCGGGTGCCGATCCCCTGATGGAGGCTGCCTCCGGGCAGCTCAAGGAGGGGTGCGACCCCTATCGCCTGGTCCTTCCGGCGGAGCGGGAGGTGCTCGCCGAGTATTACGCGGACGAGCTGCGGGCCCTGCTCGACCCGGCGTCCGGCGAGAGCGCCGACCGCTTCATGGTGGCGGCCCCCGAGGCCCCGATGAACTTCAAGGCGTACGACGGCCGGGCCAGCTTCGACGGCGAGCGGATCTCCTTCCGGTGGTCCTGGACCGGGGCCTCCAGCGCCAAGTGGAAGGCCGGCGACCAGACCTTCCGGGTGAGTGAACTGGCCGGAATCGTGTGGCGCTCGCCCGAGGCGCTGGACGGCTATCTGCGTCTGGTGCCCCGCGCGGCGGCCCCGGTCGACCACCGCACCGGCGGCAGCCTGGGCGATCTGCACGGTCCCGGCGGCTCCGGGGACGCGGACGGCGGGGTGCCCGCGGGCGTGCCCGCCGAGCCTCGGGCCGCCCGCGCGGACCAGGATCCGGCGGCCGTGCTGTTCGGCCTGGGCTACGGTCCTGTGCACGAGTCGCTGCCCTTCGCCGCCGCCGTCCTGGAATCCGTACGCCGGACCCAGCCCGCGCCCGCCGCCTCCGCCCCGGTCCTGGTGAACGCCGGGCGGCGCGATCCGGCGGACATCGCCGAGCGGATACATCACCTCGGCGAGCTGCATCAGGCCGGACTGGTGACGGACGCCGAGTACAGCGCGAAGAAGGCCCAGCTGCTCGCGGAGCTGTGATCCCGCGCCCCGTGTGCCCCCGGTATCCCGTGTGCCACGTGCCCTGTGACCTGCTGTCCGTGTCCCGTGTCCTCGCCGGGATGTGACCCCGTACCGGGGTATGAGGCGAACCCGTCGAGGGTCGCGACCCCGGTATGACGCCCCCGGGCCCCCGGCCTGCCTAGGCTGACCGGGCCATGTCCACTTCCCCCGCCGGGCCCCCGCCGCCCGCCGACGGCCTGCTGAGCGCCGCCCGCCGCAATCTGCGCGAGCTCGCCCACGGGCTGTCCCACGCGTCCCATCCGTCCACCCCGCTGCTCGCGGAAGCCCCGAAGCGGTGGCAGCGGCTACTGCCGTACGCCGTCGTGCTCGCCCTGACCGCGACCTTCATCCCGGTCACCATCAACGTCCTGACCTCGCAGTACGACGTGCCGGGCGCACTGGCCGGGGCGCTCGGGGTGGCCCAGGCCGCCCCCCTGCTGATGCTGGCCCACCGGCCCCTGCAGGCGTGGTGGATCATCTTCCCGGCCGACATCGTGGGCGCGCTGGTGCTGCTGGCGCACCAGCCCGAGCGGCACGACACCTGGCCGTGGCCCCCGCCGGTCCTGGTCGCGTATCTCTTCCTGCTGCTGGCCCTCGGCCTGCGCGAGACGCGGCGTACCGTCGTCGCCGTCTGGGCGGTGACGGCCGCGACGGGAGCGGCCCTGCATCTGATCGCGCCCTCGGACCGCAGCACCGGCAGCGCCCTGCTGCTGCCGATCCTCGGCGCGGTCGTCCTGGTCATCGGCGCGGCGGTACGGGAGCGGGGCGAGGCGACGCGGCGGCTGGCCGAGCAGGAGACGATCAGCGAGGCGGAGCGGGCGCAGCGCACGCTGCTGGAGGAGCGGACGCGGATCGCCCGTGAGCTGCACGACGTGGTCGCGCACCACATGTCGGTGATCACCGTGCAGGCCGACTCCGCGCCGTACCGGATCTCCGGGCTCTCGGAGCCCGCGCAGGAGGAGTTCGCCTCGATCGCGGCGGCGGCGCGGGAGTCCCTCGGCGAGATGCGGCGGCTGCTGTCGGTGCTGCGCAGCGACGGCACCGAGGGCGACCGGGCGCCGCAGCCGGGCCTGGACCGGCTTCAGCAGCTGGTGGAGGCGACGGTACGGGCCGGGCTGCCGGCGGAGCTGTCGCTCGCCGCTGACCTGGGCGAGGTGCCGTCGGCGGTGGATCTGTCGGCGTACCGGATCGTGCAGGAGGCGCTGGCCAATGTGGTGCGGCACGCGCCCGGGGCACGCACCCAGGTCTCGGTCCGGGCCTCCGCGGGTCATCTGAACGTGCTGGTCGTCAACGGCCCCGCGCCGAGGCCCGCCGCACCGCTGGAGAGCGCCGGAACCGGGCACGGGCTGGTGGGGATGCGGGAGCGCGTACGGTTGACCGGCGGCACGCTGGACACCGGGCCGCTGCCCGACGGCGGGTTCCGGGTGGCCGCCCGGATGCCGCTGCCTCCGGCCGTGTCTCCGTCCGCCCCACCCCCCTCGGAGGACCTGTGACCATCCGCGTGATCATCGTCGACGACCAGGCCATGGTGCGGGCCGGCTTCGCGGCGCTGCTGGCGGCGCAGAGCGACATCGACGTGGTGGGCGAGGCGGCGGACGGCCGCCAGGGCGTCGACGTCAGCCGCAACCAGCACCCCGACGTCGTCCTGATGGACGTCCGGATGCCGGAGATGGACGGACTGGCCGCCGCGCGCGAGCTGTTGAACCCGCCGGTGGGGGTGGTGCACCGGCCGAAGGTCCTGATGCTCACCACGTTCGACGTGGACGACTACGTGTACGAGGCGCTGCGCGCCGGCGCGTCCGGGTTCCTGCTGAAGGACGCCCCGCCCGCCGATCTGATCGCGGCGGTACGGGTGGTGGCGGCCGGGGACGCGCTGCTCGCGCCCTCGGTGACCCGGCGGCTGATCGCGGACTTCGCGGCGCAACGGCCCTCCGGGGCGACGCGCGGCGGCCAGGCGCTCCGGTTGAACGGGCTCACCCCGCGCGAGAGCGAGGTGCTGGAGCTGATCGCCCGGGGGCTGTCGAACCAGGAGATCGCGGGGCGGCTGGTACTGGCCGAGCAGACCGTCAAGACGCACATCGGGCGGGTGCTGGCCAAGCTGGACCTGCGGGACCGGGCGCAGGCGGTGATCTTCGCGTACGAGTCGGGGCTGGTGACGCCGGGGGACGCGGGGGCGTAGCCGCGCCCCGGATCCTGCCCCACCCCCTACCCCGGTAGCATCCCGCGGTTGGCTCCCCGGTGTGACGCCCCCTCACCCGTCCTCTTCCTACCTTCCTCCCGGTCGCACCGGTCGGTGCGGATCCGGAGAGGGAGGGCACGATGCGCCGATACGCGAGGACCCTGGTCGCGTTCGCACTGGCAACCAGCGTGGTGACAGGTACCGCGGGCTGGGTTTCGACGGATGCGCAGCAGGCGCTGACCGGGCCGCCGCCGGGCAGTGCGCAGTGGCGGGCGGACCGGGCGCCGGGGGCGGGGCTGCCGGACCCGGAGCGGGCCACGCCCGCCGAAGTCGCTTCGTTCTTCGCCGGGTTGAGCGCCGACGTGCGGCAACTCCTGCTCGTGCGTCATCCGTCCGTCGTCGGGAATCTCGACGGGGCGCCCCTCGAACTGCGCTACCGCGCCAACTCCCTCGCGCTGGCCGCCGAGGACGACCCCCGTTACCGCTCGCTCGCCGCCCCCGGCCGCCAGATCCTCGCGTTCGACCCGCGCGGACGCGGTCAGGTCGCCGAGGTCTTCGGGGACCTGCGCACGGCGCACCGGGTCTCGGTGGTGGTGCCGGGGTCCGACAACGACGCCGGGACCTTCGACCGGAAGGCGGCTCCCCACGGGGCCCCGCCCGGGATGGCCAGGACGCTCCACGCGGAGGCGGGTCCGGAGACCGCCGTCATCGCCTGGGCCGGGTACACCACCCCCGTCGGCGTCGGCGTCGACGCGGCGACCGGGCGGCTCGCGGAGGCGGGCGCCGGGCGGCTGACCCGGTTCGCGGAGGGCCTGACGGCGGACGGGCTGCCCGAGCCCGCGATGTTCTGCCACAGCTACGGCTCGGTGGTCTGCGGCCTGGCCGCGCACCGCCTCCCCGCCACCGACCTGGTGGTCCTCGGCTCCCCCGGCATGCGCGCCGACGACGTGGACGCGCTGCGGACGAGCGCCCGGGTGTGGGCGGCGAAGGACCCGACCGACTGGATCGACGACGTGCCGAACGTGCGCTTCGCCGGCCTCGGCCACGGGGCGGACCCGGCCGATCCGGCGTTCGGCGCACGCCGTGTACCGGCGGACGAGGCGCGGGGCCACGCCGGCTACTTCGAGCCCGGGACGGATTCGCTGCGGGCCTTCGCCGCCATCGCGCGCGGTGACGTGGTGGAGCCCGCCCCGGACGCGGAGGGAACCCCGGCCCTGGATGCCGCCCCGGCCCTGGAAGGCGCGGCCCGATGAGCGCCCTGCTGAAGAACGGCCGGCGGCTCGCGGCCCGTATCGACGCGTCCACCCCCGCCCACCGCGACCGGGCGATCGACGGCCTGCGGGCGCTGGCACTGCTCGCCGTGCCGCTCGGTCACTGGATGCTCGGCGGGTTCCGGCTGGACGCCGATGGCCTGCACAACGCGAGCCCGCTCTCGACGTTCGCCGGCCTCGCGCCCGCGAGCTGGGTGCTCCAGATGCTGGGGATCTTCTTCCTCGTCGGCGGGTATGCCTCCGTGCTCTCCTTCCGCCGCCGGACCTCGACGAAGGCCGCCTGGCTGGGCGGCCGGCTGGCCCGCCTCGGCCGGCCGGTGCTCGGGGTGACCGCCGTGTGGGCGGTGCTGCTCTCGGTTCTGTCCGCACTGGGCGTGCCGGGCGACACCCTGCGTACGGGGTCGACGCTGGTGATCCAGCCGCTCTGGTTCGTCGGGGTCTACACCGTCGTCACGGCCCTCACCCCGGTCTGCGTCACGCTGGCGCGGAAGCTCGGCGGGTGGGCGGCGCTGCCGCTGCTGGCGTCGGTCGCGGTGGTGGACTTCCTGCGCTACGGGCCCTTCGCGGAGGCGATGCCGTCCTGGCTGAGCGTGCTCAACATCCTGCCCGGCTGGCTCTTCGCGTATCAGCTGGGCGTGTCCTGGGGCGAGGGGCGGATCGGGAGGCGCGGGGCCCGGCTGCTGCTGATCGGCGGCGGGGTGCTGTTCGCCGCGCTGCTGCTCGCCTTCCACTACCCGGCGTCGATGGTCGGGGTGCCGGGCGAGGCGCGGACGAACTCGCATCCGCCGTCGTTGCTGGTGGTGGCGTTGGCGGCGGCGCAGAGCGGGGCGGCGATCCTGCTGCGCGACCGGCTCGGGCGGCTGTTGCGCAAGCCGCTGCTCTGGGCGCCGGTCGTGGTGATCAACCTGTCCGCGATGACGATCCTGTGCTGGCACCAGACCGCGATGCTGGCCGCCGCCGTACCGGCCTCGCTCGCGGGGGCGGCGGGCACGGCGGTGGCGGGGCTGACGACCGCGCCGGACACGGTGGGCTGGATCCTCGCCCGGATCGCCTGGCTGCCGGTGTTCGCCGGGCTGCTGGTGCTGATCGCCCGGTACGCGCGCCGCTTCGAGGCTCCGTGGCAGGCGGGCACCCGCGCCGCGAACGCCCGCCGCGCGCTGGCGGGGCTGCTCGCGGCGGGGTTCGCGGTGTTCGCGCTGGGGCTGGCGTGAGGCCTCACTCGGGCACGGCTCGGTCGCGATGAACTTCATGAACCAAGCGATGACCGCGTACGCCTCCCGGCTACTCCCGCGCCGCCGACGTACTGCTCATGTCCGGGTAGCGGTCCCCCGCCACCCGGCCCGCGATCGGCTCCAGCACGGCCAGCTCGTCCGCCGTGAGGGTCAGCCGGGTCGCCGCGACGTTCTCCAGGAGGCGGCTGCGCTTACGGGTGCCGGGGATCGGAACCACGTTCAGCCCGTGCACCTGGGCGCGCTGCTGGACCCAGGCGAGGGCCACCTGCGCGGCGGTGACCCCGTGCGCGGCGGCGATGGTGTGCACGGGCTCCAGCAGGGCGGCGTTCGTCTTGGCGTTGTCGCCGGTGAACCGGGGCTGGTGGGCCCGGAAGTCGTTCGCCGCGAGGTCCTTGCCCGCGTCGGTGAAGGCCCCGGTGAGGAAGCCCCGGCCCAGCGGGGAGTACGGGACGAGCGTGACGCCCAGCTCGGCCGCCGCGCCGACGGCGCTCTTCTCGACGTCCCGGCTGAAGAGGGACCACTCGGACTGGAGGGCGGCGATCGGGTGCACGGCGTGCGCCTCGCGCAGCTCGGGGCCGGTCACCTCGCTCAGCCCGAGCTGCCTGACCTTGCCCTGTTGGATCAGTTCCGCCATCGCGCCGACCGATTCGGCGAGGGGGACGGCCGGATCGCGGCGGTGCATGTAGTAGAGGTCGATGACGTCGGTGTTCAGCCGGCGCAGGCTCGCCTCGACGGCGGTGCGGATGTACGCGGGGTCATTGCGGATGGCCCGGTAGTGCGGGTCCTCGGTGCGGACCAGCGCGAATTTGGTGGCGAGCGTGATCTCGTCCCGGTGGGCCCCGACGAACGGCGCGAGGAACTCCTCGTTGGCCCCGCGCCCGTAGGCGTCGGCGGTGTCGAGGAGCGTGACGCCCGCCTCCAGGGCCGCGTCCAGGGTGTCCCGGGCGGAGAGCTCGTCGGTGTCGCCGTAGAACTCGCTCATGCCCATGCAGCCGAGGCCCTGCATGCCGACCGGCGGCCCTCCGGCGCCCAGCTCCACGGTGGCGATCCTGTCAACGGTCATCAGGCACTGTTCCTCTCCGGCGCCCTGCGGGCGCCCGCATAGAACTCGATCTTGTGGTCGAGGACGGCGAGGGTGTCGTGGAGCTCCGCGATCCGCGTGATCACATCGCGGCGGGTCGCCTCCAGCAGTTCCTGCCGTGCCTCGAAGGTGGACTCGCCCTCGCGCAGCAGTTCCGCGTACCGGACCATGTCGGCGACGGGCATCCCGGTCAGCCGCAGCTTGCCGACGAAGGCCAGCCAGTCGAGGTCGCGGTTGCTGAAGCGGCGCTGGCCGGTGTGCGAGCGGTCGACGTGGGGCATGAGCCCGATGCGCTCGTACCAGCGCAGGGTGTGCGCGGTGAGCCCGGTGAGGGCGACGACCTCGCTGATCGTGTAGCTGTCCCGGCCCGCGGGGCGTGGGTGCGGCTTCGGGGCGGCCGCGCAGGCGTCCGCCGCCGGTGAGGGCGGAGGATGTGCGCTGGTCGCGGGAGTGCTCCGGGAGCTTTTGTCGATCACCGTCATGTCCTCCACGCTAGATCCTTGGAGTGCACTCGAAGCAAGGGGAAACGGCTCGGAGCGAGCGGGAACGGCGGGTCTTCCCGGGCCGGACACTCCCACGGATGGGGCCGGGCACTCCCACGGATGGACGGGGAGCGCACCGAAGATGAAGGATTGTTCATCTTCGCTTCATGTTCGTACCGTCCGGGACAGTCAGGGTGAACGCATGGCTTTCTCACCTCGTCTGGCGGCCCTGGCAGCCGTCGTCGCCGTGCCCCTCGGCATAGCGGCCACCAGCTATGCCATGACCGACACCTCGGAAGCACCGAAGGTGCCTCCCACCGTCCAGCTGGAGGAGAGCCCGCGCGGCACACCGCCGCCGAGCGGGGTCACGTCGCCGGCCGACACCGCGACGCCGAGCGGCTCCCCCGCTCCGTCCCGCACACCGGACAGCTCCGTCGTCCCGGGCCCCTCGGCGGCCGACGACGACGATGACGACGACTTCGGTGATGACGGTTAGCCTGCCGAGGGTTTCCGCCCGGGTACGGATCCTGCTGTGGTTGCTGGTCGTGATGGCGGTCGCGCTGGGCGCGGTCGCCGTCACCGTGCGTTCGATCCTCCAGCGGGACGTGGACCACCGCATCAGCCAGCTGCTCACGCAGGAGACCGGCGAGTTCGCGAACTTCGTGCCGCAGGGGGTGGACCCCGACACCGGCGGCCGGTTCGACACCGCGGACAGGCTGCTCCGCGTCTATCTGCAACGGCAGTACGCGGACCCCGACGAGGAGCTGCTGGGCCTGACCGGCCGGCCCGGCGACCGCCCCAGCGCGATCCGGCAGCGCCGCGAGCTGCCCCCGGACATCGCCCTGTGGAAGGACGACGCCTCACTCACCCGGATCCACGCCTCCAAGGACTCCTCCGGAACCCTGGACCGCCCGCAGGGCGAGGTGCGCTGGGCCAAGGTCGCCATCGGACCTGCCGCGGGCGAGCAGCCCGGGGCGTTCGTCGTCGCCTTCCACCCGGAGCGCGAACGGGCCGTCGCCGACAAGACGTTCTGGACGCTGCTCGCCCTGTCCGGGGTGGCGCTGCTGATGACGACCGGGATCGGCTGGGCCGTCGCCGGACGCATCCTCGCGCCCGTCCGGATCGTCCGGATGACGGCGGCGGAACTGACCGAGCAGGACCTCACCCGGCGGATCCCCGTGGAGGGCCGGGACGACATCGCGGCCCTCGCCGAGACGTTCAACGCGATGCTCGACCGGCTGGAGCGGGCGTTCGCCGCGCAGCGCGTCTTCGTCGACGACGCCGGGCACGAGCTGCGCACCCCCATCACCATCGTCCGGGGTCACCTGGAGCTGATGGGCGACGACCCGGCGGACCGGGAGGAGACGGTGCGGCTGGTCACGGACGAGCTGGACCGGATGAGCCGCATCGTCGAGGACCTGCTCCTGCTCGCGGGGGCCGAGCGCCCCGACTTCGTCACCCCCGAACCCGTCCAGCTCGCGGAGCTGACCGCCGACGTGTTCGTGAAGGTGCGGACCCTCGGCGACCGGGAGTGGCAGCTCGACGGCGTCGCGGACCTCGAAGTGCGCCTGGATCCGCAGCGGATGACACAGGCGATGGTGCAGCTCGCGCAGAACGCCGTCCAGCACACCGTGCCCGGCCGGCGCATCCGGATCGGCTCGCGGGCGGAGGCGGACCGCGTCGAGCTGTACGTCGCCGACCACGGGCCCGGGATTCCGCCGGAGGACGCCGAGGTGATCTTCGAGAGGTTCCGCCGGGGGACGTCCCGGCGCGGGACCCGCACGAGCGGCGCGGGGCTCGGCCTCGCCATCGTCAAGGCCATCGCGGAGGGTCACCACGGCCGCGTCGAACTACGCCGGACCGAGGGCGGCGGAGCCACCTTCGTACTCACGCTGGAGACCGCCACATGAATCGCATCCTGATCGCCGAGGACGAGGAGCGCATCGCCTCGTTCGTCCAGAAGGGGCTGCGCGCCAACGGCTTCACCACGGTCGTCGCCGAGGACGGGGACCTGGCGCTGGGCCATGCCCTGACCGGCGGGTTCGACCTGATGGTGCTCGACATCGGCCTGCCGGGCCGGGACGGCTTCACCGTGCTGCGGGAGCTGCGCGAGGCCCGCGTCACGCTGCCGGTCATCGTGCTCACCGCCCGCGACTCCGTGCGGGACACGGTGGCGGGGCTCGAAGGCGGGGCCGACGACTGGATGACGAAGCCGTTCCGCTTCGAGGAGCTGCTCGCCCGGGTACGGCTTCGGCAGCGCACCGCCGCCCGCGCGCCCGAGGTCACCATGTTGCGCAGCGGCAGCCTCGCCCTGGACCTGCGGACGCGCCGGGCCCGCGCGGGCGACCGGACGGTGGATCTGACGGCGCGCGAGTTCGTGCTCCTGGAGATGTTCCTGCGCCACCCCGGTCAGGTGCTGTCGCGCGAGCAGATCCTGTCCCATGTGTGGGGGTACGACTTCGACCCCGGCTCCAACATCGTGGACGTCTACGTGCGCGCGCTGCGCCGGAAGCTCGGCGCGGAGCGGCTGGAGACGATCCGGGGCATGGGCTACCGCCTGCCCTGAGCCCCGGCCTGATCCCGGCACCGGCCGGAGGCCCCGTCCCGCGTGCCCGGGGCGGGGCCGTTCGTCGTCCCGGGGCGGGGGGTGAGCCGCTCGACACTCTTGATGAAAAGGCCTTCACCGGACGCTCATCAGGCGCTCACCCCGCCTTCCGAGGCTGTACAGCGTGCCTCTACCACTCCGGCAGACCGCCGGCCTCTGTGCCGTCCTCGGACTCTGCGCTCTCCTCGCCGTCCCCGGCGCCACCCCCGGCCTCGGCGTCGACGGGCGGCTCTCCCTCGCCGTCTTCGCCCTGGCCACCGCCGCCTGGATCGCCACGCCGGTGGACGACGCCTACATCGCGCTCGGCGCGGGCCTGGCGCTGACGGTCACAGGGGTGATCAGCAGTGAGACCCTGTTCGCCACCCTGGGCGACGAGACGGTGTGGCTGCTGATCTGCGCCTTCGTCCTGGCGGCCGCCGTGACCCGGACCGGTCTGGCCGGCCGGGCCGCCGTCTTCCTGGTCGGCGGGGCCAGGACCGTACGCCAGCTGGTGCACCTGACCACGGCCGGACTGGTCGTCACCGCGTTCGCCGTGCCGGCCACGTCGGGGCGCGCCGCCCTCGCGCTCCCGGTGTTCCTCGCGCTGGCCGCCGCCCTGCGCGAGCGCGGCCGTCTCGTGGTGATGCTGGCGCTGCTCTTCCCCACGGTCATCCTGCTGTCGGCCGTCGCGACCCTGATCGGCGCGGGGGCGCACCTGATCACCGTCGGGGTGCTCTGGGAGCAGACCGGGGAGCAGCTGAGCTTCGTGCAGTGGCTCGTCCTCGGGCTGCCACTGGCCGTCGTCTCCTCCCATCTCGCGGCCGAACTGGTGCTGTTGACCACGACCCGGCGCTCCGACCGCAAGGGTCCGGTCACCATCACGGCGGCGCAGATCCAGGAGCACTCCGAGACGGCCGTCGAGGGACCGTTCAGCCCGGCGGAGTCCCGGTGCCTGCTCCTGCTGGCGACGGTCGTCCTGCTCTGGTGCAGCGAGCCCCTGCACGGGGTGTCGCCCGCCGTGGTCGCGCTCATCGGCGCGCTGGTGGCGACCTCTCCGGCGCTGGGGACCGTGCGCTTCAAGGACGGTCTGCGGACGGTTCCCTGGCCCCTGCTGCTGTTCATGGCCGCCACCATGGCGATGGGCGTCGCCCTCTCCGACTCGGGCGCGGCCGACTGGCTGGTGGGCTGGATACCCCTGGGGGCGTCCACGCCCCCCTGGATGTTCCTGACCGGCGTGGTCGTCGTCAGCACAGCCGCCCATCTGGCGCTCCAGTCACGCTCCGCCCGGTCCTCCGTGCTGGTCCCGCTGGTGATCGCGGCGGCGGTCGGGGCCGGGGTCAATCCGGTCACGGCGGCGCTGGCCTCCACGGCCGCCGCCGGTTTCTGCCACACGCTGCCCTCCTCGGCCAAGCCGGTCGCGCTCTTCGCGGATGTGCCCGGCACCCCGACCTACACCCCGCGCGACCTGCTGCGGCTGTCCGCGTTCCTCGCCCCGCTCACCGCGGCCCTCGTCCTCACCTTCGCCCTCGCCGTCTGGCCACTGCTCGGCGTGCCCGTCCTTCTGGAGACCCAGCCATGACCCACCGCATCGCGATCGCCCCCAGCGGTTTCAAGGAGTCCCTCTCGGCCGCCCGGGTGGCCGAGGCCATCGCCGTCGGCGTACGACGGGTGATCCCCGACGCCGACCTCGACCTCATCCCGCTGGTCGACGGCGGCGAGGGTACGGCGGAGGCGCTGGCCCTGGCGGGCGGCGGCCGGCTGGTCCCGTGCACGGCGACGGGCCCGGTGGGCGACCCGGTCGCCTCGCACTTCGCGCTCCTGGGCGGGCCGGGACCGCTGACCGCCGTCGTGGAGATGGCCGCCGTCGCGGGCCTCGCCCTGGTGCCGCCGGGCCTCCGCCACCCGGGCGCGACCACCACGTACGGTGTCGGCGAGCTGATCCGGGCGGCCCTGGACGCGGGGGCCCGGCGCATCCTCGTCGGCTGCGGCGACTCGGGTACGTCGGACGGGGGCGCGGGCGCCCTGCAGGCGCTCGGGGCCCGGCTGACCGACCGGCACGACCGTGAACTGCGCCGGGGCGGCGGGGCGTTGCACGAGCTGGAGCACATCGACCCGTCCGGCCTCGACCCGAGGCTGGCCCGCACGGAACTGCTCGTGGCCTGCAACCCGTACAACGTGCTGTGCGGGAAGCGCGGGGTGGCCCGGGTGTTCGGGCCGCAGAAGGGGGCGACCCCGGCGGAGGTGGAGCTGCTCTCGGCCGGCCTGGAGCGGCTGGCCGCCGTCCTCACCCGGGACCTGGCTCCGAGGTCCGGTGTTGCGATCGATCTGCGTACGGCTCCCGGCACGGGCGCGTCCGGTGGCCTCGGGGCCGGCCTCGCGGCCGTGGGCGCGCGCCTGCTCCCCCGCTACGACGTGCTGCTCGACGGTCTCGACCTCGACGCGCGCCTCGCCCGCGCGGACTTCGTGATCACGGCGGAGGGGGCGCTCGACCACCAGACCGTACGCGGGAAGATCCCGGCGGAGGTCGCCCGGCGGGCCCATGCCGCCGGGGTGCCGGTCCTGGTGCTGGCCGGGACGATCGGGCCGGGCGCGCAGGACGTGCGGGCGGTGGGCGTGGACGCGTACAGCGCGATCCTGCCCGCGCCGATGACGCTGGTGGAGGCGATCGGCAGGAGCGGCGAGTTCCTGGCCGACGCCACGGAGCGCGCGATGCGGATCATGGCGCTCGGCACCCGGCTCGCGCCGCTGGCCGCCGCCTGACGCGCAGCCTCCGTCCCGGACCCCCCGGGGCCCGGGACTCGGTGGCAGGCGCGGCGGTTAGGCTCGGAGCCATGGAGAGCCTGCGCATCATCGACACCTGGCCGGTCACGACGGCGGCCGCCGCCGTCGTCCGGGCGGACGGCACGGTCCTCGGCACGCACGGTCCGGCCGACCACCGCTTCCCCCTCGCCTCGGTCACCAAGCCGCTCGCGGCCTACGCGGCGCTGGTGGCGTACGAGGAGGGGGCGGTCGAGCTGGACGAGCCGGCCGGACCCGAGGGCTCCACGGTGCGTCACCTCCTCGCCCACACCAGCGGCCTCGCCTTCGACGAGCACCGGGTGACGGCCCCGCCCGGCAACCGCCGCCTGTACTCCAACGCGGGCTTCGAGGTGCTGGGTGACCACATCGCCAAGGCGTCCGGCATCCCGTTCGCGGAGTACCTGCGCCAGGCCGTCCTGGAGCCGCTGTCCATGACGTCCACGACCCTCGACGGCTCCCCCGCCCGCGACGGCGTCTCCACGGTGGCCGACCTGGTCCGCTTCGCCGCCGAGGTACAGGCCCCGCGCCTCCTCGACCCGCGTACGGTCCTGGAGGCCCAGAGCGTCGTGCACCCGGGCCTCAAGGGCGTGCTGCCGGGCTACGGCCACCAGAGCCCGAACGACTGGGGCCTCGGCTTCGAGATCCGCGACGCCAAGTCCCCGCACTGGACGGGGAATTCGTCCTCCCCGGCCACCTTCGGGCACTTCGGCCAGTCGGGCACGTTCCTGTGGATCGACCCGGTGGCGGGCGCGGCCTGCGTCGCGCTGACGGACCGGGCCTTCGGGCCGTGGGCGGCGGAGGCGTGGACGCCGTTCACGGACGCGGTTCTGGCCGAGCTGTCCTGAACCGGCTGCCGCCCTTCTCCGGCGGCGTCAGGCACTCGAACCAGACGGTCTTCCCGCTGCCGTCCCACCGCTTGATGATTCCCCATTCGTCGGTGACGGCATCGACCAGGACGAGCCCCCGGCCCCCGCCGTCCAGCGGATCGCCGGTGATGGCGAGGGGCACGGTCGGGCTGCTGTCGGACACCTCGACGCGGACGCCCTCACCGCGCGGCAGCCGGAAGATGAAGGTCTTGCCGCGCCGGTCGGGCACGTGCCGCACGACGTTGGAGATCAGCTCGGTGAGCGCCAGTTCGGCGGCGTCGGCGAGAAACATCAGCTCCCAGCCCTTGAGGTAGAGCCGCAGGACGCGGCGGAGATGCCGGGCGGAGTGCTCACCGAGGGCGAAGTCGGCGCGGTAGACGGGCTCCCCCGGATCCCTCCGGGGGACAAGTACGTGATTCATGTCACCAGGCTGCGACGCCATGGCTACGCTCGGCTACGTACCGAAACGAACGCCGCGAGGCGTTGCACCCGGAGGTCCATCCGTGGCCAACATCCAGACGCTCGATCCCGACGCTTCCCCGCTCGCTTACTACGGCGGGGAGTTGCGCCGCCAACGCGAGGCCCAGGGCCTGACGCAGCCGCAGTTGGGCACCATCATCTTCTGCACGGGCTCGCTGGTCGGCCAGATCGAGACGACGAAGAAGATCCCCACCCGCGACTTCTCGGAGCGCGTGGACGCGGCGCTGGGGACGGACGGGACGTTCTCGCGGCTGGTGGTGCTGGTGCTGCGGAGCCAGTTGCCGACGTGGTTCCAGCCGTACGCGGACATGGAGGCGAAGGCCGCGTACATCTCGACGTACCAGGCGCAGGTGGTCTACGGGCTGTTGCAGACGGAGGAGTACGCGCGAGCGGTCCTGACCACCGGTATGCCCGACGACCTGGAGGGTCTGCTCGCCGCCCGGATGGAGCGCCAGCGGATCCTGGAGCGGGAGAAGCCGCCGCTGGCCTGGGCGATCCTGGACGAGGCGGTGCTGTACCGGCCGATCGGCGGGCACGAGGTGATGCGGGCCCAACTCCAGAAGTTGTTGGACTACGCGGCGCACCGCTGGATGCGGATCCAGGTGCTGCCGTTCGAGGCGGGTGAACACGCGAGCTTGGATGGCTCGTTCACCGGCATGCGCTTCGAGGACGACCCTGATGTCATCTACACCGAGGACCTCATCTCCGGCCATATGACGGCCAACCCGGAGACGGTCAGGGAGGCCTCGCTCCGATACGCTCACCTCCAGGCCACCGCACTCTCCGTCGAGGAATCGGTGGCGCGGATCAGCCGCGTGATGGAGGAGCGTTATGGAGACCGGCCCTGACCTGACGAACGCGGACTGGCGTAAGTCCAGCTACAGCGGAAGCACGGGCGGCGACTGCGTCGAGTGCACCGTGACCAGCGGCGCCGCCTGGCGGACCTCCTCGTACAGCGGCAGCACCGGCGGCGAATGCGTCGAGACCGCCGTCGGCTCCCCCTGCGGGTCCGTCCCCGTCCGCGACAGCAAGAACCCGACCGGCCCCGCCATCGTCCTCGGGGCCCACGCCTGGCAGGCGTTCGTGGACGGGCTGCGCTGACACGACCGTTACCGGGAGCAGGGCGGCACGGGCAACTGGCCCTCGTACCGCCCTGCTTCGCGTCGCGCGTCGGCCACCCCAAGCTGTTCCGCCCCTGTGATCGGAAGCACCGGCCATGGAAGAATGCTGCGGTCGGAGGAACGTCGCCCATCCCTCGACGGCAGATGTGACCCCGGCGGTGAACAGGGGCTCGTACCTGGCCTGGGGCGCAGACCGGAAGGCCGCTCGAAGGGACGCGAGATGAGCCGGTCGAAGTACACGATGCTGCGCAAGCTGACGCAGCCCGACGTGCAGACGGCGGAGTGGATGGCCCAGGCGCGCACGCCCGGGACCCGCGCCCGCATCCGCCGCTGGTCCCGCCTGGAGACCGTCGGCGCGGTCCTCACGGTCGGTGGCGTCCACGCGATCACCGCGGGGTCCCTCGTGACCATGGCCGTCGCCGTGTGGTTCGAGGTGGCGGACATCGACCGCATCGACGTCTATTTCTGGTTGTGGGGGCCCGTCGTCGTGGGCTTCATCGGCGGGATGGCGCTGGGGGCGGTGGCGGAGAGGCGACGGCTCACTGCGGTCTTCGCCGACGGGCACGTCTCCGTGGGACGGATCGATGAGGTGATCACCCACCCGGCCGAGGGAGAGGACCTGGAGTGGTACGAGTTCGTGATCAGCGCGGACTCGCCGGGAGAGGCGCCGCTGCGCCGACGCCTGAACTGGCACGACGGCGACGATCCCTCCTCCTGGGTCGAACGGTCGATCCGCTTCCGCCACAACACTTTCGACCCTCAGAACGTGCGTGACGCGCTGTTCGACGGATTCCCGGACCACCAGGCCGAGGGAGCAGGGGGAGCCGAGGCATGAACCGCCAGGACTCCGCTCGCGAGCCACTGCTCGACCGGATCGTGACGCGGCTGTTCGTGGGCACCGGGCCGGAGGCACCATTCCTGATCCGCCACGGCTGGGCGATCCCGGTCGCGGTGTTCGGCGGCTGTGGCGTCTTCACCGCCGCGACGCTGTGGCTGAGCTGGGCCGGGTGGGGGCACGTGCTGATGTGGACACTGATCGTGCTCGGTGCTCTCGCCGCGGTACTGATGATCTGGATGTTCGTGACTCTGTGGAGAGCCACACGCGGCCCCCTGCCCGCGCTCGACCGCACGCCGCGCAAGGCGACCGTGGTCCTCAGCGCCGACGACAGCGACGGACACACGATCCTGCTGCGCTACAGGGGCGTCGACGGCGCACGGCACACCGCGCAGCTCGCCGACTACCCGCACGGCTCCTGGGTCGACGCGATCGCACCGGGCACCGCCTGGCAGGTCTATGCCTTCCGCGACCCGGGCCTGGCCGACAGCGTCGTGTTCCTCACCGAGGCACACGACGACGTGTGGCGGGCCGGCTACGTGCTCGACGGTGTCCGCATCGGCGGCGAAGGCGGACCGCTCAAGCCTGCGCCGGGGTCGCCGTTTCTGCGCGAGGACGGGAAGTGGAGGTTCGAGGCGTGAAGGGGCGGAGCGAGCAATGGACGCGTCTGGCGAGAACGCCTGGGACGAGGGCGCGCATCCATCACGGGGCTCTGCGGGAGCGCGTCTTCGGGGCGCTCGTCGCGGTCGGGATGGGCCTGTGCGCACTCATGGTCGCTGTCAGCATCTACGTCGCCGCGTTCCAGACCGAGTTCCACCACCGGTCGGGGTGGTTCTTGTCCACGACGGTCGGAATGCTGCTCGCCATCGCCTTCCTCGCCCTGGCCGTGCGCTTCTGGATCGCGGCGGACAGGGAACGCGTCCGCGCGATGTACGCCGACGGCCAGGAGTCCGTGGGCACCGTCACCGAGGTCGTCGAGGATGACGATCGCGACCCGGATACCGGGCCCTACTACGACATCACGATCACCGCCGCAGTGGCCGGGGTCGGGGCCGGGGCCGGAAGTATCCGGCGCGTGACTCGCCGGGCCGAAGCGCCCCAGGTGGGGCAACCTGTCCGGTTCCGTCACAACACGCTCGATCCCGAGGACCTGGAGGATGTCCTGTTCCTCGGGTTCGTGAACGAGGACGACCGAGGACGGGGCGAAAAGGCTCGGCCATAAGGCTCCGCCCAAGAGCCGGCCGGAAAGCGCCTGGGCGCACAGCCCCTCCGCCGATCCGTCCCCGACGACCGGCGGGCAACTGGCCGCCGTACCGCCCTGCTTCGCGTCCTCCCGCGTGCGCCGAAATACGGTTGCCCGGGAATCGGCCCCTGGCATAGCTTCGCGCCTGGCTCCGATTGGTCTGCACCAAGTCTCGGGGTGGCGAGCTACTGCGACGGGACGCCGATGACCGCGGAACAAGCCCTCCGTCCACCACGGAGCGACGCACCGAGCGACACCCTGCCGGGGATCTTCTCCCGGCAGTACGCGGCGGCCACCCTGACCTTCGCCGCAGTGATGTTCCTGACCGGCTTCGCCGCGCTGGCCGTGGTGCCGACGCTGCCGACGGCGGCCGAGGATCTGGACGGGGTGTCCCTGTTCCCCCTGGTGGCGGGCAGCTTTGTGGCCGCCAGTCTGCTCGGTGGGGTGCTGGGCGGGCACTGGGCGGACCGCTCCGGCGCCCGGCGGCCGCTGGCCCTGGGCATGGTCCTCTCCGTGGTGACGCTGCTGGTGTCGGCGTCCAGCGTCTCGATCTGGCAGTTGGTGATCGGCCGCTTCGTCGACGGTCTGGCGGCCGGGATGGTGGCGGTGTCGGTGACGACCGCCATCGGCCAGTCGTATCCGGAGAATCTGCGGCCCAGGATGCTCGCGATGATGAGCGCGAGCTGGATCATCCCGTCCCTGGTCGGGCCGCCGGTCGCCGGGGTGGTCGCCGAGGTGTGGTCCTGGCGGACGGTCTTCTACGGCCTGGCCGTGCTGACGGCACTGCCCGCGGTCGCCCTCCTCGCCGTGCTCCGCAGGGCCCCCGCGGGCGATGAGGACCAGGCCCCGCCCGCCGGGGAACGCGCCTCCCGGCCACCGCTGGTGGTCGCCGGGATGCTCAGCCTGGGCGCGGCGCTCGGCCAGTACGGCGTCTCGGGGTGGGACGCGCGCCATCTGCTGTTCGTCGCCGCCGGGGTCGTGCTCCTGGTCGCCTTCGCGCCCCGCCTGCTGCCGCAGGGCACCTGGCGCAGCGCCCGGGGCCTCCCCACCGCCGTTCTGCTGCGCGGGCTGACCTCTGGTACGTACTTCACCATCGAGGCGCTGGTGCCGTTGATGCTGATCACCGAGCGGCGGGTGGCGGCGGTGACGGTCGGCGTGGCGTTCACCGCCTCGGCCGTTCTGTGGGCGGTCGCCTCATGGGTGCAGGGGAAGCTCCTCCAGGGCGTCGCCCGGCACCGGCTCGTCACGGTCGGCGCCCTGATCATGGCGGCGTCCGTCGCCTTCGCCGTCGTGGGCAGCTTCTCCGGGGTGTCCCCGGTGCTCGCCATGGTGGCCATGCCGCTGGCGGCGATCGGGATGGGAATGCTCGATCCGTGCGTCACCGTGCTGTCGCTCTCGCACAGCACACCGGACCGGCTGGGCCACACCACCAGCGCCATGCAGACCAACATGAACCTCGGGCAGGTCGTCGTCCTGGCGTTCGCCACCGCCGTCCTCAACGCCGGACTGGCCGCCGGGACGAGCCGGCTCGGCGGCTACGCGATCACGTTCTCGCTCCTGCTCGTCCCAACCCTGCTGGTCGCCGCCCTGGCCGTCCGCGCACGCAAGGACGGACCCGGCCCCGGGTGAGCGGGGGGACGGAATGGCAGAGTGAGCCCATGTCTGCCTACGCGACCATGCCCTTCCACCTGGAGACCGAGCGCCTGATCCTGCGACCGTGGGACGGGGCGGACGCCGCCGCGTTCAGCGACCTGCTCGCCGAACGCGGCAAGGGGAAACCCCCGGTCGAACGCATCCGGACGTCCATAGCGGAGCTGCTCGCCGCGACGGAGACCACGGGGATCGCCCTGCTGCCCATCCAGCGCCGCGAGGAGGGCGATTTCATCGGCTACTGCGGACTGATCATCGGCCGCTCCACCCTGGAGGAGCCCGAGATCGCGTACGAGCTGTTCCAACGCGCCCACGGGCACGGTTACGCCACCGAGGCGGCCGGTGCGGTACTCGAATCCGCCGCCGCGACCGGGCGGAAGAGGATCTGGTCGACCGTGGCCACGTGGAACACCGCGTCGCTCCGCGTCCTGGAGAAGCTCGCGTTCGAGCGGGACCACGTCTCCACGGAGGAGAACGGCGAAGTGGTCTGGCTCACCCGCACGTTGCCGTGAGGGCGGACCGGCCCCGTCGCGCGCTGCTAGATTCGTCCGCCATGCGATCACGAGAGTACGACCTCGAATTCCGTGAGCGGTCCACCCGCATACGCGACTGCGGAACCGGCCTGTTGCTCCTGTCGGCCCTGCTGTGGGGCTGGTGCGCGATTCTGCTCCTGACGGACTACGAGGTCGAAACGCGCAACGGCCACACCGACGAGTGCGCGGCGCGCCTGTTCACGGAGGGCGGCACGGCCAACGAGGGTCTGTGGAAGGGCGATTACTGCGAGGACGAACGCGACTGGCCCGAGGCGCTGCTCGTCCTGGGGCTGTCCCTTCCCGTATCGCTCGTGGGGACCGCGCTGTTCACGACCGGCCACGTGAGCCGGCGGATGAGCGGGCACTCCCAGGCGATGCGCGAGCTGGACCGGATCGCGGACGAGCGGGAGAAGCGCGCCGAGGCCTGACCTCCTGTTCCCGGCGGCCCCCCGGCCCCCGGCCTCCCCGGAATTCGGTCGCGCGCCGCGAGGTGAGCCATTAACTTCCCTCCGTGCGCCGTGGATCGCGTGGCGCGAGGACGAGGGAGCCGCGCATGAACGACCACGATCGACGGACCGACCGGCTGAGCATCCTGATCGAGCAGTTCGACCAGGCGCGGGAGACGGCTCAGGTCAGGCTGAAAGGCCTCGGGGACGAGGAGTACCTGTGGGAGCCGGCCCCCGGAAGCTGGTCGATCCGGCCTCGGGACGAGGCGGTGACGCCCCGGGCGTACGGGCCCGGCGCGTGGGTGCTCGACAAGGGTGCGCCGGAGATCCCGGCGAGCGAGTACGCGGAGGTCGCACGGCAGGCGGCGGGCGGCATGTCCGTGGCGAAGATCGCCGAGGACTGGAGCGTGAGCGCCGAACGGGTCGAGGAGGTTCTCGCGTTCACCGGTGAGCCGGAGCCCGATGTCGTGCCGGTCACCACCATCGCGTGGCGGCTGGGTCACCTGCACTCCGACTTCGCGGGCCGCTGGGAGTGGACCTTCGGCGAACGGCGGCGGGACCCGCATCTGCTGGTCGACTTCACGCCGTCCGCCCCGCTCGCGCTCGACCGGTTCTGGGAGACGGTCGACCGGCACCGTGCGAGCATCGCCACGCTCACCGACGAACAGCTCGACATCGTGGGCCTCTCGCAGTATCCGTACGGCTCCGACCCCGACGACCCGTACGTCGGTGTGCTGGCCAACGCCAATCTGGAACTCATCCACCACATGGCCGAGATCGCACTGCTCCGCGACCTCTGGCGGGCCCGCCGCTCCGCTTGACGCCTCAACCCGCCAGCTCCCACACCAGCAGCTCCGCCGGCCCCGCCACCGCGACCGCCTCCAGGCCCTCCGCGCCGGTGATCCGGGCGGCGTCGCCGGGGCCCAGCTCCTCGTCGCCCAGGGCGACCCGCCCCCTCACCACGTGGACGTAGGCGCGCACCGCGTCCGGGACCGCCGTGCGCTCGCCCCCGGCCAGGCGGCGGGCGTGGAGCATCGCGCCCGCGCCGGGCAGGGCGTACGGGGTGGAGTCGGCGATGCCGGGGGCGACCGTGTACGAGGGTGCGCCGCCCGGCTCCAGGGGGGCCAGCCACATCTGGAGGAAGGTCAACGGGTCCGTGCCGTCGTTGCGTTCGACGTGGCGGACCCCGGAGGCGGCGCTCAGGTGGGCCACGTCCCCGGCGCGGACGACGGTGGAGTGGCCGGCCGAATCGCGGTGGGTCAGCTCGCCCTCGACGACCCAGGTGACGATCTCCGTATGGCTGTGCGGGTGCTCCTCGAAGCCCGCGCCCGGGGCGAGGCGCTCCTCGTTGCAGGCCAGGATCGGGCCGAAGCGGAGGTTGTCCGGGTCGTAGTGGGGACCGAAGGAGAGGGCGTGCCGGGTGATGATCCCGGCGGCCTCGTCCCCGCCCCGGTAGCGGTCATCGGACCGGTGCACGGAAATCACCCGGCCACGGTAGCCCGGGGGCGCCCGTCGCACGGCCGCGGGAGGGGGGAACGGTCTCGCCCGTGGCACGGCCGCGGGAGCGGAACCGTCGCGCGTCGCACGGCCGCGGGAGCGGAACCGTCGCGCCCGTCGCACGGCCACCGGAACGGAACCGTCGCGTCAGGTGTGCGCCTACCTGCCGGTACGTGGCACCGTTGCCCCGGCCCACCGATCCACCGGCCCGATAAGGCAGTCTTGTCCTCGTGCCCCGACCCGATCCTGAGCAGCCCCCCGCCCACGACGCCCACCTGCACGCCGCGACCCTGAAACGGCTGGAGCAGTCCTCCGGCCGGCTGGCCGCGAACGCGATTGCCCGCATGGACGAATCGCTGCCGTGGTACCGGGCGATGCCTCCGGAGAACCGCTCGTGGATCGGCCTGGTCGCCCAGGCCGGCATCGCCGCGTTCACCGAGTGGTTCCGTCATCCCGAGACCCCGCAGGCCATCTCGACCGATGTGTTCGGCACCGCTCCGCGCGAACTGACCCGGGCCATCACCCTGCGGCAGACCGTGGAGATGGTCCGCACCACGATCGAGGTCATGGAGACGGCGATCGAGGAGGTGGCCGCCCCGGGCGACGAGTCGCTCCTGCGGGAGGCGCTCCTCGTCTACGCGCGTGAGATCGCCTTCGCCACCGCCCAGGTCTACGCCCAGGCCGCCGAGGCCCGGGGCGCCTGGGACGCCCGGCTGGAATCCCTCGTGGTGAACGCGGTGCTCTCCGGCGAGGCCGACGAGGGGGCCGTGTCGCGGGCCGCCGCGCTCGGCTGGAACTCGCCCGAGCATGTGTGCGTGATCCTCGGCACCGCGCCCGACGGAGACAGCGAGCTGACCGTGGAGGCGATCCGGCGCGCCGCCCGGCACGCCAAGCTCCAGGTCCTCACCGGCGTCCTGGGCAACCGCCTCGTCGTCATCGCGGGCGGCAGCGACAACCCGCTCCAGGTCGCGAAGGGCCTGATCGGGCCGTACGCCGCCGGACCGGTCGTCGCGGGTCCTGTGGTGCCGGACCTGCTGGCGGCGACCCGGTCCGCGCAGGCGGCGGCGGCCGGGCTGAAGGCGTGCCTGGCGTGGCAGGACGCGCCCCGGCCCGTCCTCGCGGACGATCTCCTCCCGGAGCGGGCGATGGCCGGAGACCCGGCCGCGCGGGACCAGCTGGTGGAGGAGATCTACAGACCGCTGGAAGAGGCCGGTTCGGCTCTTCTGGAAACGCTGAGTGTCTATCTTGAGCAGGCGAGCAGCCTGGAAGGCGCCGCCCGGATGCTTTTCGTGCACCCCAACACCGTGCGCTACCGGCTGCGACGTGTGACCGACGTCACCGGATGGTCACCTTCCGATGTGCGCTCCGCGTTCACGCTGAGGATCGCCCTGATCCTGGGGCGCTTGGCCGCGGCGGATCCTCAGTCCTAGACTTTTGTTGGACTTCAACAATTCCCCCGACGGTTCTTCGTCCCTGTCCCCACGGGCGTGCGGAGCCGTCCACAAGAGAGAGTGTGAGGGTGCTCGTACTCGTCGCTCCCGGCCAAGGCGCTCAGACGCCCGGCTTCCTGACTCCCTGGCTCGACCTCCCCGGTGCCGCCGACCGCATCGCGGCCTGGTCCGACGCCATCGGGCTCGACCTTGCCCACTACGGCACGAAGGCCGACGCGGACGAGATCCGCGACACGGCCGTCGCGCAGCCGCTCCTGGTCGCCGCGGGCCTGCTCTCGGCCGCCGCCCTGGACGCGCCCTCCCCCGACGTCGTCGCGGGTCACAGTGTCGGTGAGATCACCGCCGCGGCGCTCGCCGGTGTCATCGACGACGAGGCCGCGCTGCGCTTCGTCCGCACCCGGGGGCTCGGCATGGCCGAGGCCGCCGCGGTCACCGAGACCGGCATGGCGGCCCTCCTCGGCGGCGACCCCGAGGTGTCGGTCCCGCACCTGGAGAAGCTCGGTCTGACCCCGGCCAACGTCAACGGCGGCGGCCAGATCGTCGCCGCGGGCACCGCCGCCCAGATCGCCGCCCTGGAGGCCGACATGCCCGAGGGCGTGCGCCGGGTCGTCGTGCTCAAGGTGGCCGGCGCGTTCCACACGCATCACATGGCCCCGGCCGTGGAGAAGCTGCGCGCGGCGGTCGGCGACCTCACGGTCTCCGACCCGACCGTGCGTTACGTTTCGAACGCCGACGGCCACACCGTGGCCACCGGCACCGAGGTCGTCGCACGGCTCGTCGGGCAGGTCGCCAATCCGGTCCGCTGGGACCTGTGCATGGAGACCTTCCAGTCGCTGGGCGTCACCGCACTCGTCGAGCTGAGCCCCGGCGGCACGCTGACCGGGCTCGCCAAGCGCGGGCTGCCCGGCGTGAAGACGCTCGCGCTCAAGACCCCCGACGACCTCGACGCGGCCCGCGCGCTCGCTTCCGAGCACGCAGGCGCCTAAGGAGCGAGCATGTCGAAGATCAAGCCCAGCAAGGGCGCCCCGTACGCACGGATCCTCGGGGTCGGCGGCTACCGCCCGACCCGGGTCGTGCCGAACGAGGTGATCCTCGAAACGATCGACTCCTCCGACGAGTGGATCCGCTCCCGCTCCGGCATCGTCACCCGCCACTGGGCCTCCGAGGAGGAGACCGTGGCCGCGATGTCGATCGAGGCGTCCGGCAAGGCCATCGCCGACGCGGGCATCGATCCCGAGCAGATCGGCGCGGTCGTCGTCTCGACCGTCTCGCACTTCAAGCAGACCCCGGCCGTCGCCACCGAGATCGCCCACAAGATCGGCTCGGGCAAGCCCGCCGCCTTCGACATCTCGGCCGGGTGCGCGGGCTTCGGCTACGGCCTCACCCTCGCCAAGGGCATGATCGTCGAGGGCTCCGCGGAGTACGTCCTCGTGATCGGCGTGGAGCGGCTCAGCGACCTGACCGACCTGGAGGACCGCGCGACGGCCTTCCTGTTCGGTGACGGCGCGGGCGCGGTCGTCGTCGGCCCCTCCCAGGAGCCGGCCATCGGCCCGACCGTGTGGGGCTCCGAGGGCGACAAGTCCGAGACCATCAAGCAGACGGTGGCCTGGAACGACCTGCACGTCGGCGACGTCTCCAAGCTGCCGCTCGACTCGAAGGGCGAGATCAAGTTCCCGGCCATCACGCAGGAGGGCCAGGCGGTCTTCCGCTGGGCCGTCTTCGAGATGGCGAAGGTCGCCCAGCAGGCGCTGGACGCGGCCGGGATCGCCCCGGAAGACCTGGACGTCTTCATTCCGCACCAGGCCAACATGCGGATCATCGACTCGATGGTGAAGACCCTGAAACTGCCGGATCACGTCACGGTCGCCCGTGACATCGAGTCCACCGGCAACACGTCCGCCGCCTCGATTCCGCTCGCGATGGAGCGGCTCCTGGCGACCGGTCAGGCGAAGAGCGGCGACACCGCGCTCGTCATCGGCTTCGGGGCGGGTCTCGTCTACGCCGCGACGGTCGTTACCCTCCCCTAGGCACACCGGACCTTTTGGTCCGTACGCACGAACCCCGAAGAAACCCACCGAAGGAGCCCCAACATGGCCGCCACGCAGGAAGAGATCGTCACCGGTCTCGCCGAGATCGTCAACGAGATCGCCGGTATCCCGGTCGAGGACGTCCAGCTGGACAAGTCCTTCACCGACGACCTGGACGTCGACTCGCTGTCCATGGTCGAGGTCGTCGTCGCCGCCGAGGAGCGCTTCGACGTCAAGATCCCCGACGAGGACGTCAAGAACCTCAAGACGGTCGGCGACGCCGCCGACTACATCCTGAAGCACCAGGGCTGATCCCAGCCCGGCTGTGTCGCCACCCGGCGGTGGCGCCGCTGATTCACGACCCTCTACACGTGGAGAAGATTTTCCAGTGAACTCGACCAATCGCACCGTGGTCGTCACCGGTATCGGCGCAACCACTCCGCTGGGTGGCGACTCCGCATCGACCTGGGAAGGTCTGATGGCCGGCCGGTCCGGCGTCAAGCCTCTCGAAGGCGAGCGCTTCGCCGAACTGCCCGTCCGGATCGCCGCCCCCGCGGCCGTCGACCCGGGCGACGTCCTTCCCCGCCCGCTGGCCCGCAAGCTGGACCGCTCGGCGCAGTTCGCGCTGATCGCGGCCCGCGAGGCCTGGGCGGACGCGGGCTTCACCGCCAAGGCCGGCGAGGACGAGAGCATCGCCCCCGAACGTCTGGGCTCGGTCATCGCCTCCGGCATCGGCGGCGTGATCACCCTGCTCGACCAGTACGACGTGCTGAAGGAGAAGGGCGTACGCCGCGTCTCCCCGCACACCGTTCCCATGCTCATGCCCAACGGCCCGGCGGCCAACGTCGGCCTGGAGGTCAACGCCCAGGCCGGTGTCCACACGCCCGTCTCCGCCTGTGCCTCGGGCGCCGAGGCGATCGGGTACGCCGTCGAGATGATCCGTACCGGCCGTGCCGACGTGGTCGTCGCCGGCGGCACCGAGGCGGCGATCCACCCGCTGCCGATCGCCGCGTTCGCCAACATGATGGCGATGTCCAAGAGCAACGACGAGCCCGAGAAGGCCTCTCGTCCGTACGACACCGGCCGGGACGGCTTCGTCCTCGGCGAGGGTGCGGGCGTCGTCGTCCTGGAGTCCGCCGAGCACGCCGCCAAGCGCGGCGCGAAGGTCTACTGCGAGGTGCTCGGACAGGGCCTCTCGGCCGACGCGCACCACATCGCGCAGCCCGAGCCCACCGGGCGGGGCATCGCCGCCGCGATGCGGAACCTGCTGGACTCCAGCGACCTCAAGCCGTCCGAGGTGGTCCACCTCAACGCGCACGCCACGTCGACGCCGCAGGGCGACCTCGCGGAGATCAAGGCGCTGCGCTTGGTGCTGGGCGACGACCTCGACCATGTCGCGATCTCGGCGACGAAGTCGATGACGGGTCACCTGCTGGGTGGCGCGGGCGGCATCGAGACCGTGGCGACGGTGCTGGCGCTGCGCCACCGCATCGCCCCGCCGACCATCAACATCGACGAGCTGGACGAGGCGATCGACGCGGACGTCGTGCGCGGTGAGCCGCGGGTGCTGCCCGAGGGGCCGATCGCGGCGATCAACAACTCGTTCGGATTCGGTGGGCACAACGTGGTGCTGGCGTTCCGGTCCGTGTGACGCCACCCGTGTACGTGTGAAGCCCGCTTCCCGGGTCCTGGGAGGCGGGCTTCGTCGTTCTTCCGGGCTCTGCCCGGACCCCGCTCCTCAGTCGCCGGAGGGGCTTGGGCTGCTCGCCGATCACCGCTGGGTGAAAGGCGCCGGAGGGGCTTGTTCTCGAAGGGCGGCGGAGGCTCCTACACCACCTGGTGGAGCCAGCGGACGGGCGCGCCCTCGCCTGCGTGGCGGAAGGACTCCAGCTCGTCGTCCCAGGGCTTGCCGAGGAGCGAGGCGATCTCGGCCTCCAGGTCGCTCTCGCCGCGCGCCGATCGGGCCAGCGCCGCCCGCAACCGGTCCTCGGGGATCAGGATGTCGCCGTGCATGCCGGTGACGGCGTGGAAGATGCCGAGGCCGGGGGTGGAGCTGTAGCGCTCGCCCTCGGCGGTGGGGCACGGCTCGGCGGTCACCTCGAAGCGCAGCAGGTCCCAGCCGCGCAGGGCGGAGGCGAGCTGCGAGGCGGTGCCGGCGCGGCCCTTCCAGGAGAACTCGGACCGCCAGGTGCCGGGTGCGGCCGGCTGTCTGATCCAGTCCAGCTGGACCCGCACACCGAGGACGCCCGCCACTGCCCACTCGACATGTGGGCACAGCGCGCGCGGTGCGGAGTGAACGTACAGGACTCCACGTGTCGTCACCGGAACCTCCCGTGTGGGACGAGGTACGCCTTCCCCAGCGGCCTCGCGCCCATACCGCCTCTTTCCGGCCGGTCCCCGAGGTTGTCATCAGTAAACAGCATCGGGAGTTAATCTCCTGAAAAGGGACAGTATGTGACGTGACGTAATGTACCGGAGCCGCCCGTGTGAACGCGGGCGGGCGGGACGCCGCTGGTTCGACGGGGAAAAGCTACCGTGCGCCGGGGCCGTCCGTGTGACGTACCGTCGGTCTCGGGCCCCTGATTCGCCGGCTTTCACCCGGCAGGGCGCGCACAGCCCCGACCTGGGGATCGTGTGGTTGCCGGGGGGCATGTCCAGAGGCATAGGCCACTGGTTGACCGGAGGGGATCCGACCGATGCCGGAGCGAGTGACACGCCCACGTATGCGTACCGCCGTCGCCGCGTTGACGGCGCTCTCGTGCGTCGGCGTCGCCGCCCTCGCCGGATGCAGCGCAGACGGGGCGGACGGCGGCGTGTCGCGGAACGCGCCCGCGGCCTCGCGCGGCGCCTCGCCGTCCCCCTCTCCCACCCCGGACTGGAACCCGCGGCCCGGGTCGGTCGCGGCGGTCGGGGACTCGATCACCCGGGGCTTCGACGCGTGCTCGGTGCTGGCCGACTGTCCCGAGGTGTCGTGGGCGACCGGTTCGGACGACGCCGTGCGCAGTCTCGCGGTCCGGCTGCTCGGCCCGTCCGGAGCCGCGGACCGCAGCTGGAACCACGCGGTGTCGGGGTCCCGGATGGCGCAGTTGCCCGAGCAGATGGCGCTGGCGGCGAAGGAGCGGCCGGAGCTGGTGACGGTGATGACGGGCGCGAACGACGCGTGCCGGGACTCGGTGCGGCTGATGACGCCGGTGGCGGACTTCCGGGCGTCGTTCGAGGCGTCGATGCGGCAGCTGCGGGCCGGGGCCCCGAAGGCGCAGGTGTACGTCTCCAGCGTGCCGGACCTGAAGCGGCTCTGGTCGACGGGGCGGGTGAACGAGCTGGGCAAGAAGATCTGGCAGCTCGGGATCTGTCAGTCGATGCTGGCCGACGCGGACGATCTGGGCCCGGCGGCCGTGGCCCGGCGGGACGCGGTGCGGGAGCGGGTGGTCGCGTACAACGGGGTGCTGCGGGAGGTGTGCGCGAAGGACCGGTACTGCCGGTACGACGGCGGGGCGGTGTTCGACTTCCGCTTCACCGGGGCGCAGCTCAGCCAGTGGGACTGGTTCCACCCGAGCCGCGACGGCCAGGCCCGGCTGGCGGAGATCGCCTACCGCACCATCACGGCCCCGGAGCCGCCCGCGTAGGGCCGGTGACCCGGGCCCCCGGCACGGGGTACGCGAACCGGGTCGGGGGCGCGTCGTGTCAGCGGGCCAGGCCCAGGGTGACGCCGAGGCCGACCAGGACCGAGCCGATCGAGCGGTTGAGGGCCTTCTGGCGGCGCAGCATCGCGCCGCGCAGCCGTGAGTGCGAGAAGAACAGCGCGACGAGGGCGAACCAGCCGAGGTGGGCGGCCGACATGAACAGGCCGTAACCCGCCTGCTGCCACAGGGCGGTGCCGGGTCCGACGACCTGGGTGAAGGTCGCGACGACGAACAGGGTCGTCTTCGGGTTGAGGGCGTTGGTCAGGAAGCCGCTGCGCAGCGCCCCGAACGGGGAGAGCCCCGGCCGGTCCGTCAGGTCGACGTCGAGGTCGGCGCGGGCCAGGAAGGTGCGCACCCCGATGTAGATCAGATAGGCGGCGCCCGCCAGCTTGACCGCGGTGAACAGGGCGGTCGAGGAGGCGATGAGCAGCCCGACGCCGAGCATCGTGTACGTGACGTGGACCAGGACGCCCGCCGCGACGCCGGTGGCCGCGAGGACGCCGGTGGCGCGCCCGTACAGATAGCTGTTGCGCACGACCATCGCGAAGTCGGCGCCCGGGGAGACGACCGCGAGGACGGTGATGGCGGCGACCGCCAGCAGTTCGGTCACGCGGACCACGCCCGGGGCACCGGTGCGTCACCGCTGTCGGCGGTGCCGGGGCCCGGGCCCGGGTCCGCCGCCGCGTCGGGGTCCACCAGGTCGCGGGCGAGGAGGGTGGCCCCGGCGACGGCTCCCGGCATCAGGAACACCGCGACGACGGGGACGAGGAAGGCCAGGGTCAGCGGGACGCCGAAGCCGAGCACCAGCATCCGGCGCCCGCGCAGCAGGACGAGGCGGTCCTTGAGGGCCATGCCCCGGCGCTGGAGGGCGACGGCGGTCAGCTCCTCGGCGAGGAAGTAGCCGGAGACGCAGAAGCCGATCGCGGGGACCACGGTCTGCCCGATGACGGGGATGAAACCGCAGGCGAAGAGGACGATCCCGTACAGGGCGACGCGCAGCAGGATGCGCAGGGAGTCGCGGGCGGAGATCCACAGTTCCCGCCAGAGCGGCAGCCCGGACTCGGGGACGTCGCCGCCCTCGCTGCGGTCGACCTCCTCGGAGAGCGACTCGTAGAAGGGCTGGCCGACCAGGAGGGTGACGGCGGTGAAGGTGATGACCGCGAGGAACAGGCCGAAGACGAAGACGAACGCGGTCAGCCCGGTGCGCAACAGGCCCTGCCAGGGCGAGGACCAGTCGTCGGCGAACGGGGTCGCCCAGCCGACGAGGTCGTCGGCCCCGTAGCCGAGTCCGATCAGAGCTCCGGCGTAGACGACGAGGGTGACGAGTCCGGGCAGCAGCCCGAATCCGAACCATCGCCCGTGTTGGGCAACCCAGCGCTGCCCCTTCATCAAGTAGCCGAAACCCGCCCCGAGATCACTCATGGGCGTCAGCGTACTGGCGGGTGGAAAGCGGTGAGGACCGCGCCCCGGGATGGGGTGCGGTCCTCACGCGGCACTGGGGCCGGCGGTGCCGCGGTCAGACGACCGAGAGCGTGACGTCGATGTTGCCGCGCGTGGCGTTCGAGTACGGGCAGACCTGGTGGGCCTTCTCGATGAGCGCCTGCGCGGTGGCGGCGTCGACGTTCGGGATGGAGGCGCTGATCGCGACCTCCAGGCCGAAGCCGCCGGCCTCCGTCTTGCCGATCGAGACCGAGGCGGTCACGGTCGAGCCGGAGATGTCGGCCTTCTCCTGGCGGGCGACGACGCCCAGCGCGCCCTGGAAGCAGGCGCTGTAGCCCGCCCAGAGGGCTGCTCGGGGTTGGTGCCCGCGCCACTGCCGCCCATGGCCTTCGGCGGGTTGACGACGACGTCGAGCTGACCGTCGTCGGAGGAGACCCGTCCGTCCCGGCCGTTCTCGGCGGTGGCGACGGCGGTGTAGGCGACGTCGATCTTCTGGATGGTCATGGTGTGAGGATTCCTCCTGTTGGTGCGCCGCGACTCGCGCCCACGATCGCGACGGCCTTCGGATGAGCCTAACGGGTGACCGTGACCGGCAGGGGGCGGGTCAGACCAGGGAGACGATCATCTTCCCGGTGTTCTCACCGCGCAGCAGCCCGACGAACGCGTCGTAGCCCTTCTCGATGCCCTCGACCTTCGTCTCCTGGTACTTCAGCTCGCCCGAGGCCAGCCAGCCGGCGACCTCCTGGACGAACCGGGGCTGGAGGTCGGCGTGGTCGCCGACGAGCATGCCCGTCAGGCGCAGCCGCTTGCCGATGATCAGCGCCATGTTGCTCGGGCCGGGGGTCGGCTCGGTCGCGTTGTACTGGGCGATCATTCCGCAGATGGTGGCGCGGCCGTGCACGTTGAGCGAGGAGATCGCGGCTTCGAGGTGCTCGCCGCCGACGTTGTCGAAGTAGACGTCGATGCCGTCGGGGGCGGCTTCCTTGAGCTGGTCGCGGACGGGCCCGTTCTTGTAGTTGAACGCGGCGTCGAAACCGTACTCCTCGGTGAGGAGCTTGACCTTCTCGTCGGAGCCCGCGGAGCCGATGACCCGGGAGGCGCCCTTGAGCTTCGCCATCTGGCCGACCTGGCTGCCGACGGCGCCGGCCGCGCCGGAGACGAAGACCGCGTCGCCCTCCTTGAAGGAGGCGACGTCGAACAGGCCCGCGTAGGCGGTGAGTCCGGTCATGCCGAGCACGCCGAGGTAGGCGGAGAGCGGGGCGAGGCCGGGGTCGACCTTGACCGCGTTCTTCGCGTGCACGTCGGCGATCTCGCGCCAGCCCTGGCCGTGCAGGACGTGGTCGCCGACGGCGAAGCCCTCGGCGTTCGAGGCGATGACCTCGCCGACCGCGCCGCCGTCCATGGGGCGGTCGAGCTGGAAGGGCGGGGTGTAGGACTTCACGTCGTTCATCCGGCCGCGCATGTACGGGTCGACCGAGAAGTGCTTGTTGCGGACGAGGACGCGGCCTTCGGCCGGAGCGGCGACCTCGGCCTCACGCAGCGCGAAGTCCTCGGCCTTGGGCCAGCCGTGCGGGCGGGCGACGAGGTGCCATTCACGGCTGGACGTGGGAAGTGCTGCAGACATGGGCTCGGGTTCTCCTCAATGTCATACGAGGGGGTGCGCTTCCGCGCCCGGTGGCGCGAAAAGCTTCATGACATGAAACAACCATGCTCCTGAATATTTCATGATGTCAAGTAAATCGGTACGCTGTGCTCCATGGCCACTCGCACAGACCCCCTGACCGTCGAGGTCGTCGAGCTCATCGGCGCCGTCGTGGCGCGCTACCACGAGGAGTACGACCGGGCCGCCGCCGAGCACTCCCTCACCGGGGCGCAGGCACGCGTGCTCGGGCTGCTCTCGCTGGAGCCGCTGCCGATGCGGAAGATCGCCCTCAGGCTGAAGTGCGAGCCGTCCAACGTCACCGGGATCATCGACCGGCTGGAGACCCGGGAGCTGGTCGAGCGCAGGCCCGATCCGGCCGACCGGCGGATCAAGCTGGCCGCCGCGACGGAGGAGGGCAGGCGCACGGCCCGCCGGCTGCGGGACGCGCTGGACTTCGCCCGGGAGCCGCTGGCCGGCCTCTCCGACGCCGAGCGCACGGTCCTGCGGGACCTGCTGCGCCGGATGCTGGGCGAGGTGCCCGCCTAGGGTGTGTCCGGACTACGTGCACCACCACAGGAAGCGGGTGCAGGTCGGGGACGGCGTCGGGGTGGGCGTCGGGTCCGCCGGGGGCGGCGGGGGTGCGGGCGCGGTCGTCGGCTCGTGCGGATCGTCCGGCTCGTGCGGATCGTCCGGCTCCGGCGGATCGGCGGGCGGGCTGTCGGGGGCGTCGGACCGGTCCGTGTCGTCGGGGTCCGGGGAGGCGGTGGGCTCATCCGTGTCACCCGTGGCGGAGGCTTCGGGGCTCGGCGCCCGCGAGTGGCCGCCGTTGCCGGCCGCCGAGGCGTCCGTCGAGGGGTGCGTGGTCGCCCCGGCCGGGGAGTCGACCGGGCCGGGGTCACGGGGCTCGTCGGCGGACGGCTCCTCGGGTGCGGCGCCGGACGGGCCGGACGGCGACTCGCGTACGAAGTCGGCGGCGGTGTCGTCCCGCCCGGGCTCCATGGCCAGTTCCGCCAGGCTCAGCGCGCCCGCGGCGAGGAGCAGCCCGAGGGCTCCGAGCAGGACGGTCCGGCCGCGCCGCCGATGGCCGCCGCGGCCCCGGCGCCGCGAACCAGGGGCGGGCGTCGCGGGGGGCGTCGGACCTGTCTCTTATACACAT
>NZ_NTGZ01000498.1 GCF_002551245.1 Streptomyces sp. rh34 | reverse complement strand
CGGCGTCGAACTGAGCGGAGTGTGGGGGCGCAGGGCCGAGGCGGCCGACGCCCTCGCCGCCGCCCACGGCACCCGCGCGTACACCGGCGAGCAGGGCATCGACGCACTTCTCGGGGCGAGCGACGCGGTGGCCTTCGCGCTGCCGCCGGACGTCCAGGCCCCGCTCGCGGTCCGGGCCGCCGAGGCGGGCTGTCACCTGCTGATGGACAAGCCGGTCGCCACGACGGTCGAGGGGGCCCGCGCGGTGGCCGGGGCGGCGGAGGGGGCAGGGGTCGCCTCGGTCGTTTTCTGCACGCTCCGGTTCGCTCCCGAGACCTCCGCGTGGATCGCCGAACAGGCCGCGGTGGGCGGCTGGTTCACGGCTCGCGCCCAGTGGCTGGGTTCGCTCTACGCCGAGGGCTCGACCAGTGAGTACGCGGACTCCCCGTGGCGGCGCGAGAAGGGGGGCCTGTGGGACGTCGGCCCGCACGCGCTCTCCGTGCTGATCCCGGTCCTGGGCGACGTGGAGCACCTGACCGCCGCCCGGGGGCCGGCCGACACCACGCACCTGATCCTGCGCCACAGCTCCGGCGCGTCCAGCACGGTGACCCTCGGGCTGAGCGCCCCGCCCGGCGCGGCGGGCGTCGAGATCGAGTTCCGGGGCGAGCGGGGCACGGCGTCGCTCCCCGGCTGGGACGGCGCGGAGACGGCGTTCCGGGGCGCGGTGGACGCCCTGGCCGAAGCGGTACGCACGGGAGTGCCGCACGCCTGCGACGCGCGCTTCGGCCTCCACCTCACGGAGCTGCTGGTGGCGGCGGAGACGCAGGCGCAGGCGGGCTGACCCGCCGGAGCGAGCGGCACAGGGCCTCCAAGCAAGGACCTCCGGGCGGGGCGGCCTCGCGGCACCCCGCGGCTCCGCCGACGACGAACGTTCAACCGTACGGCGGCACCGTGCCGCCGGTTACGGCTTGCCGCGGCTTCCTGCGGCTTCCTGCGGCTTCCTGCGGCTCCCCGCGGCTCATCCCGGCGGCAGGGCCCGGCACAGGGCCTCCAGCGCCTCCGGGTAGGCGGGCTCGGCAGGCGTCGCGTACCCGACGACGAGCCCGTCCCGGGGGTCCTCCGCCTGCCCCGCCCCCGGGTGCAGGTAGCCGGTGAGGCCCTCCACCGCCAGCCCCTGCCAGGCCGCCGCCCGGACCGCCGAACGCTCGGTGCCGGGCGGCAGTTCCAGCACCGCGTGCAGACCGGCCGCGATCCCGGTGACCCGGACGTGCGGGGCCCGTTGTTCCAGTGCCGCCACCAACTGGTCCCGGCGGCGGCGGTGGCGCTGCCGCATCCGGCGGACCTGCCGGTCGTACGCGCCCGACTCGACGAAGTCCGCGAGCGTCAACTGCTCGGTGGCGCTGGAGAACTGCTCCCGCTCACCCTTCGCCGCGACGAGGGGCGCCACCAGCCGCTGGGGCAGCACCATCCACCCGATCCGCAGGGCGGGGGAGAGACTCTTGCTCACCGACCCCACCAGCACGACATGCTCGGGATCGAGCCCTTGAACAGCACCCACGGGCTGCCGGTCGTAACGGAACTCCCCGTCGTAGTCGTCCTCCACGACGAGCCCGCCGGTGGCCCGGGCCCAGTCGACGACGGCCGCCCGCCGCGTGGGGTGCAGCGGCCCGCCGGTGGGGAACTGGTGGGCAGGGGTGAGGAGTACGGCACGGTCGCGGCGGGTGAGCCCGTCGACCCGGGCGCCGTCCGCGTCCACGCCGAGCGGCCGGGTACCGACCCCGTGGGAGGCGAGGAGGTCGCGGTGGAAGGGCAGGCCGTACTCCTCCGCCGCCCAGGGGCCGCCCACCACCTCCGCCAGCAGCCGCAGCCCGTGCGCGGCCCCCGAGCACAGCACGATCCGCTCCGGCGCGGCCCGCACCCCGCGCACCCGGGCCAGATAACCGGCGAGGGCCCGCCGCAGCTCGGGCCGCCCGTGCGGATCGCCGG
>NZ_NTGZ01000497.1 GCF_002551245.1 Streptomyces sp. rh34 | reverse complement strand
GCGCACGACACCCTGTGCACCCTCCCGGGAGCCGCGCACCGCGGCCGTCAGGTCCAGCAGCGCTCCGGCCGCCCCGCCCGCCACCGCACGGGCCCCGGCCTCCGCAGCCTCGTCGCCGCCCAGCGCCCGGCAGCCGTCGCAGTAGGAGCCCGCCCGGGGGCCGGAGCCGTACCGGGCGGCCAGATGCGCGGGCCCGACCGTGCGGAGCATGCGCAGCACCGGGGACTCCAGCGCCCGGTGGCGCACGGTCGCCCAGTCGTCGACGCCGATGTGCCCGAGGTCCAGATGGGCCGGGACGGGCCGCTGGTCGACCGTGTCCTGGTTGCAGCAGGCCAGCACGCGGCCGTCGAAGGCGACCACGGGCCAGGCGGCCATCGAGCACGGCGACGCCGCCGCCGGGTCGGGGCCGATCCGGGCGGGCCTCGCCCAGGAGGCCGCCCGGCCGAACGGCCGCACCTCGTTGACCAGGCAGGGGACCCGGCCGCCGAACTCCTTCTCCACCGCCCGGGTGATGTCGGCGAGATACGGGTCGGACGCGCCGGTCCCGGTGAGGTGGAAACTCACGTCCACGCCCTCGTCCCGGATCCGGTGCAGGGCCCGGAAGACGTCGGCGCGCGGGACCTCGCGCTCGTGGTGGACGTCGAGGGAGGCCGAGAAATGGTCGACGGAGCGGATCGCGCGCAGGATCGCGGGGGGAATCGCCTTCCCGCCCCGGCCGGTCCGACCGCTCCGGTCGTCCCCATGGTCCCGGCGGCTCCCGGACCGATGGCCTTCGGGCCGTGTGTTCCCGGACCGGGCGAAGAACATGCCGCTGAGCAGCGCGGTACGGGACCCGGCGCGGTGCGCCAGCGCGCTCAGCCGTTCGGCGAGCGCGGGCAGCAGCAGCGGCTCCCCGCCGGTGAGCATGACGACGTCGGGCCGGTTCTCCTCGCTGAACGAGCCGACGAAGCGCTCCAGTTGACCGCCGTCCGGCTCCTCCCGGGTGAACAGGTCCGACCCGGTCGAGCAGTGCGCGCAGCGCAGCGGGCAGCGCCGGGTGAGGCCGAGGAGCAGACCGGCGGCCGGGTAGGGCCGCCGTGCGACGAGTTCGGCGAGTTCCATGCGGGCCGCCTCCTTCGGGGCCGGGGCGCGTCGGGCGCGTACCCAGGCTGCGCGCCGGCGGTTCACGGACGGTCCGGCGGGGCTTCGGCGACGGTATGGGCCCAGGTGGGGGCGGGGGCCCGGGCCGCCGGCGAGGCCGGAAAGCAGTGCTTCCCTCCCTCCGAACTGGCCCGATACCGACGCCATACCGCCGCCGAAGCGATCGCCAGGCCCGGCTTCCTAACTTTCTCGGCAACGGCAGGCACCGGCCGGCCGCACCGGACACCGAGGGGCGCGCCCCACGGACCCCGGACCGCAGTGACGAGTGGATGGAGACCGCCATGTCCGAGAACACCAAGCCCGCCGCCGACGACACCAACGAGACCCCCGAGGTCGAGGCGCACTCCGTGCTGGACCTCCAGGAGACGGCCGTCAACGCCGACCGTGACATCATCGCGCCCCCCGGCAACTGCATCAGCGTGCTGAGCGTCGTCGAGAACTGATCCCCGCACCGGACGCCCCGGGGCAGCTCCCCGGGGGTTCCGGTCGTCCCGCAGCTTCCTGTCATCGCAGTGACGAGTGGATGGAGATCGCCATGTCCGAGAACACCAAGCCCGCCGCCGACGAGACCCCCGAGGTCGAGGCGCACTCCGTGCTGGACCTGCAGGAGACGTCCGTCCAGGGCGGCGACCAGACCGACGGCAACTGCATCAGCGTCCTGAGCGTCGTCGAGACGCAGCCGCTCTGACCCCACCGGGCCGTGCGCCGCGGCGGACGAGGCCGACGCCTCGCCGCCGCGGCGCCCGGACGGCGGACAGGCGGTACGGGGCGGCTCCGTGACCACGGGAGCCGCCCCGCCGCGGGTCCGGCCCGTCCTGTCGCGGCTCTGTCTCTTATACACATCTCTGAGCGGGCTGGCAAG
>NZ_NTGZ01000496.1 GCF_002551245.1 Streptomyces sp. rh34 | reverse complement strand
CATGTTCAGACGAAGGCCGCTTCCGCGTACGGCGGTTCCCGAACCGAGTGATCAAGTACGACACACCGTTCGACATCGCACGTTAAAGATCAAGCTAGGCCCTGTCGTCAAACACCCGTCGTCGCCCGAAGGGGCAGGCGGGGCGGGCGGGAGTCCGAGGACAGGGCCTGGGCACCCTCGGCCGCCCGGGCTCCGTCAGTCCTCATCGGTCCTTCCTTGATCAGAGGTGCCCGTCCGGTGCCCGCCGGACACCCCCAGACCCGCGCAATGCCCCCGAAGCGCCCCCGGATCGCTCCCGGAGCACCTCCGGCATCCGGCTGGCGGCGGTCCACGCTCCACCTCCGCAGGTATCGGGCAGAGTGCCGGACGCCTAGGAGTTCAGGTAGGTCAGCACGGCGAGGACGCGCCGGTGGTCCCCGTCGCTGGGCGAGAGCCCCAGCTTCTGGAAGATATTGCTGACGTGCTTCTCGACCGCCCCGTCGCTCACCACGAGCTGCCGGGCGACGGCGGAATTCGTCCGGCCCTCGGCCATCAGACCCAGGACCTCCCGCTCGCGCGGCGTCAGCCCGGTCAGCACGTCCTGCTTGCGGCTGCGGCCCAGCAACTGCGCCACCACTTCCGGGTCCAGCGCCGTCCCGCCCTGCGCCACCCGGACGACGGCGTCCACGAACTCGCGGACCTCGGCCACCCGGTCCTTCAGCAGATACCCCACTCCGCGGCTGCTGCCCGCCAACAGCTCGGTGGCGTACTGCTCCTCCACATATTGGGAGAGGACCAGCACCCCGATGTCCGGGTAGTCCTTCCGCAGCCGCACCGCCGCGCGCACGCCCTCGTCGGTGTGCGTCGGCGGCATCCGCACGTCGGCGACCACCACGTCGGGAAGCGCCTTCTGGGCGTCGAGGTCCGCCACGGTCTTGAGCAGCGCCTCCGCGTCCCCGACCCCCGCGACCACGTCGTGCCCGAGATCGGTGAGCAGACGGGTGAGCCCCTCCCGGAGCAGGACCGAATCCTCGGCGATGACCACGCGCACCCTGTTCTCCACGTTCTCCACGACTGCGAGTCCCCCACTGTTCCGAATATGCCGCGTTCCCCGCGACCCCGCACGCACCACGCCCGACCACCGCGCACCGCGCCCCGACCGCACAAGCATCCCAGGACCCGGACACGGATGGGCCCCCTGTGGATAACCCGCACGGCCCGGGAGCACCGCCACCTACGCCCCCGGGCACGCCCGGCCTCGTGCCCCGGACCATCACGGCCGTACGCCCGGACGATCGCGGCCGTACGCCCCGCCGCCGGACCGGGAGGCCGGGCGAAGGGGCGTACGTATGTGGCGAGGGAGAGAGGAGGTGAGAGGAGGTGAGAAGGAAGAGGTGGCTGGAGAGGCGCCCGCGTTCGGGTCAGCCCCGCCAGGGCAGCTCGGCGGTGACCGTCGTCGGACCGCCGGCCGGGGAGTCGACCACGAGGACCCCGTCCACGGCGTCCAGCCGCTCCGTCAGCCCGGCCAGACCGCCGCCCGAGGCCGGTGACGCCCCGCCCCGGCCGTTGTCGGTGACCTGGAGCATCAGCCGGTCCGCCGCCCGCCACACGTCGACCGTGGCCCGGGTCGCACGGGCGTGCTTGCTGATGTTCTGGAGCAGCTCCGAGACGGTGAAGTACGCGATGCCCTCGATCGCCTGCGCGGGCCGCGAGTCCAGGTCCACCTCGACCGTCACGGGCACCGTGCAGCGGGAGGCTATCGCGGAGAGCGCGGCGTCCAGGCCCCGGTCGGTGAGGACGGCGGGGTGGATCCCCCGGGCCAGGTCGCGCAGCTCCTGAAGAGCCACCTTCACCTCGCCGTGGGCCTCGTCGACCATGCGGGCGGCGGCCTCGGGGTCGTCGGTGAGCTTCTCCTTCGCCAGGCCCAGATCCATGGCGAGGGCGACCAGGCGGGCCTGGGCGCCGTCGTGCAGGTCGCGCTCGATCCGGCGCAGGTCGGCGGCGGCGGTGTCCACGACCACGCCCCGGT
>NZ_NTGZ01000495.1 GCF_002551245.1 Streptomyces sp. rh34 | reverse complement strand
AGATGTGTATAAGAGACAGGATCCGGGCGGCGGCCTGCCGGTGGGCGGGCCCGCGCACGGCCGGCCCGGGCGTCGGATCGGCGGACGTCCGGTCAGTGGGTGTCGAGGCGGGTGACGGCACGGAAGCTCTCCAGTTCCTGCAGCAGGCGGCGGACGTCCGCGCGCCGGGCCTCGGGCAGTTCACGGACCCGCACCGTCTCACCGGCGTCCAGCCGGCGCAGCACCGCGTGGGCTTCGGCGCTGGTCGCGCCGGTGGTGACGTGACCGTTGGCGGACCGGGCGCGCGGGCCCTCGCCGGGGGCGGGCAGCAGCGGGGCGCAGGCGCGTACGGGGGTGTCGTCGTCCAGGGGGCGCGGCGCGGCGGGCGGCTCGGTCGGCCAGAAGCCGCCCGCCGTTCTGACCCGCAGGGCGAGCGCGGTGGCCCGGTCGGCGAACCGGTCCTGGTCCAGGTGTTCCGCGAAGGCGTCCACGGCGTCGGCGAGGGCCGTGGGCAGTTCACCGGCCAGCCGGCCGCCCGGCCCGGCGTCCGGGGTGAACAACGGGGCGGAAGCCACCGGCCGGGTGCCCCGGAAGAGGTCCTTGATCTCGTAGTACGGCCGGTGCTCGCGACGCGGAATTCCCACGTTGACGCTGGTCGCCGGGGCGTCCGAGGCGCTCTCCCCCACGTGGTAGTAGCGCGCGGGCCAGTACAGCAGGTCTCCCGGTTCGACCTCGGCCACGAACGAGGACGCCAGGTACGGCTGGTAGTCCAGCACCGTGTGCACCGGGTCCGACCAGGGCCGCTCGGCCCAGAACCGCATCCGCTTGACGCCGCGTACGCAGAACATGAAGGTGGCGAAGCGGTCCTGGTGCACGCCGACCGGGCTGTGCTCGTAGGAGCCGTGGAACAGGGTGGAACCGGCGGTGTGCGTGGGCTGGCCGACCCGCTCCCACAGCCCGGCGTAGAACCGCCGCGCGCGGTCCCACAGCGGGTGGGAGAAGGAGTGGAAGCGGTGCACGACGAGGGCGTAGCGCTGCCCGTCCAGCCGGTCGGCCATGCGCCGTTCGTAGCCGTCGAGCGAACCGTCGAGCGGCTCGGGCAGGTAGTCGTGGGGCCGGGTCTGCTGCCGCCGCCGTACGAGGAACTGGAGGTTGCCCGGCACGGCGAGCGGGTGGGGCGGGCGGCTGCCGAGCACGGCGGCCCGGAACACCTCGGACGCGTCGAACGGCGCCGTGTCGAGGCCCTTGTACAGCACGGGCGCCCGGTCCCAGAACCGGTCGGCGAAGGTGTCCCAGTCGAAGGACTTCTCGATGGTCAGCGTCATCGTGCCGTCTCCTCGGCCACGTCGATGCCGCGCAGCCGGTACAGCTTGTCGAGCAGCGCGAGCACCGTCCGGTCGTTCCGGTCGTCGCCCGCGGCGAGGGCGCGGCAGACGTCGTCGGCCCCGGTCTCCTCGCCGTCGCCCAGGGCGGCGTACACCCGGTCGCCGGCGGCTCTCGGCAGGGTGAAGACGTTCCCGTCGACCGCCCAGACGTCGTGCGTGGGTCCGTCGGGCATCCGGACGATCTCGCCGGTGCGGCGGAAGCGGGTGTCCCGGGTGATGGTGACGCCCTCGCGGGGCACCGGAATCGGTTCGAGCCCGGCGGCCGAGCGCAGCGCGGCCCAGCGGATCCGCAGCGTCCTGCGCAGCTTCTCGCCCTCCACGGCTCTGCGCAGTTCGTCGCCGAGCGCGGTCAGGCGGGGAAGCACGCCGTCCCGGTCGTCGATACGGGTTCCGGGACCGAACGGGAAGCAGGGCACGGTCTCGTCGTTGCCCCGGTCCGTGTGCACCAGGTCGGCGAGCAGGTCCCGCAGCGCGGTGAACGGCAGCCCCCGGTCGACCGGGATCCGCAGGCGCAGGGCGACGCACCGTTCGCGGTAGGTGTCCACGTGCCGCTGGTCGCCGGGCCAGTACAGGAGCTGTCTCTTATACACATCT
>NZ_NTGZ01000494.1 GCF_002551245.1 Streptomyces sp. rh34 | reverse complement strand
GCCAGCCCGCTCAGAGATGTGTATAAGAGACAGGGCCACCGCCCGGCGCTCCGCGGCGGGGCGGCGGGTGCCGGACCGGCCCGGGGCGGAGAGGTCGGTGAGCACCGAGGCGGCGGCGACGCGGCCCTCGCTCACCGCGAGCGAGGCCCCGCCCACGCCGCAGGTCTCGCCCGCCGCGTACAGGCCGGGCACCGTGGTGCGCTGTCCGTCGTCGACGGCGGCGGCCATGGTGCCGTCGCCCGCGTCGGCGAGGTCGCAGCCGAGCGGGAGCAGCAGGTCGAGCTGGGGGACGAAGCCCCAGCCGACGCCCACGGTGTCGGCCTCGATCCGGCGCTCCGTGCCCGGGAGCGGGGCCCCGTCGGCGTCCAGGGCGGCGGTGCGCACGACGGCGACCCGGCCCTCCCCCTCGGCGCCGACGATCGCGGTGCGGGTGCGGACCGGGACGCGGTGCCGGGCGAGGGTGCCCGCGTACCGGGCGCCCTCGGCCCACCTGGCGGGGTTGCGCAGCAGGGCCGCGGGGTGGCGCAGCCAGGCCGAGGGCGCCGCCGCCTCGCACACGGCGACGACCTTCGCCCCGCGTGCGGCGAGGGCGGCGGCGACCGGCAGCAGGAAGGGGCCCGTGCCGCCGAGGACCACCCGGCGGCCGGCGACGACTCCCCCGCCCTTGAGCAGCGACTGGAGCCCGCCGGCGGTGAGCACACCGGGCAGGTCCCAGCCGGGAAAGGGGAGTTGGCGGTCGTATGCGCCGGTCGCCACCAGCAGGGCCGGTGCCCGCAGTACGACGGTCCTCTCCTCGGGCGCCCGGCGGCGGTCCACGGCGTGGACGGCGAAGCCGTCCTCCTCGCGGGCCGTGGTCCACACGTGGTGGTTCAGCAGCAGTGCGAGCCGTCCGGTGCGCTCATGGGCGGAGAGGGTGGAGCGGAGCGCCCGGTAGGTGCGCAGGCCGTGGTGCAGGTCCGCGGTCGCAACGGCCTCTCGCGCGGGGAGCGGGGGGTGGCGCCAGAACTGGCCGCCCGGGGCGGCGCCCGAGTCGACGACGACGACCCGCAGCCCGCCGTCCAGGGCCATGGCGGCGGCGGCCATGCCGGCCGGTCCCGCGCCCACCACCACGAGGTCGGCGGACTCACTCATCGTCGCCCTCCCCGGTCGTGACGGCCATGCCCGCGCGGGCCTGCACCAGGCAGGCGCGCTGCCCGCCCGTTCCGTCGACGGTCACCAGGCAGTCGAAACAGACGCCGATCCCGCAGAAGATCCCCCGGGGCCGTTGCCCGCCCCGGGTGGTCCGCCAGGAGACCCGGCCCGAGGCGACGAGCGCGGCGGCCAGGGTCTGTCCCGGTACGAACGGCATCGGTTCGCCGTCCAGGGTGAACGCGGTCACTTCGGCACACCTCCGGGGGTGAGGAATCGGTCGGGCAGGAGGCCGGTGTGGGCGGCGGGATCGGCGCCGCGCCACGGGCGGCCGAGCAGCTGGGCGGTGACCAGGGCGCCGGTCCCGGTGGCCAGGCCGATGCCGGCGCCCTCGTGGCCGCACGCGTGGACGACGCCCGGGACGCGGGGGTCCGGGCCGATGACCGGCAGATGGTCCGGGCAGTACGGCCGGAAGCCCCGGTAGGCGCGGATCAGGTGGACGCCGCGCAGGAAAGGGAAGAGGCGGCACGCCTGGGCCGCGAGCGTGGCCACGACGGCCGGGTTCATCGCGGTGTCGAAGCCGACTCTCTCGCGGCTGGCGCCGATCAGGATCGTGCCCGCGCGGGTGCCCTCGACGACGCACGAGGTCTCCAGACCCTCGTCGCTGGAGGCGACGTTGGCCACGTAGTCGGCGGAGTAGACCTTGTGCCGGATCATCGGCGGCAGCGGCTCGGTGACGAGGACGAAGCCCCGGCGGGGCAGGATCTCGACGGGGGCGCCGAGCCGGCGGCCGACCTCGCCGCCCCAGGTGCCGGCGGCGTTGACCACGGCGTCGGCGGGCAGCACCGTGCCGTCGGCGGTGCGCACTCCGGTGATCCTGCCGTCGGCCCCGGTGAC
>NZ_NTGZ01000493.1 GCF_002551245.1 Streptomyces sp. rh34 | reverse complement strand
GGCGGGGGCCCGGGGCGGGCGGTGGGATGCGAGCGGGCGGCGGGCAGTCCCGCTCCGCCCGTGGGCTCGTCCATCGACCGGTGCATCAGGGTCTCCCTCCGGCCCCGACCCGGGCCATGATGTCGCAGAGTGCGCGGTCGTCGAAGATCCGCGAGGTCGGAATGCGCACAGTGGTCCGGTACCGGCCCGTCACCGCGTGGCCGGCCAAATTGGTCCAGTAACAGCAGTGGCGCAGATCGAGGCCCCCGGGCCCGGCGCGCAGCCAGTCGTCCTGGCTGCGGGGCACGATCATCACGACCAGGATCTTGTGCACCGACACCGGGCTGCGGGCGAGCTTCACGAGGTGGGCGTTGTCGAGCGTGAAGGAGAACGCCCCGCCCGCCGGGTGCGGCGGTATCTGGTAGGTGCACTTGAGCTGCACCTTGATGGTCACTTCGTCGTCGACGGTGTGGGCCGGGGCGCCGTGGCTGACGTGCCAGTCGATGCCGTTGTCGGGGAAGGGCTGGGACAGGGAGCATCCCGCCGCCGCCGCGACGGCGTGCAGATAGCCCACCTGAAGGGTCTCCATGCAGGCGGTGGTGGCGAGGGAGCCGCGCAGCGGCGTGTCGAACTGCTGCGGCAGCCGCGGCCCGAAGGCCTCGGCGCGGGCGGTTCCCCCGGGGTCGGGCTGCGCGAGCGCCATGGCTCCGTGTGCCTTCCGGGCGTGCCGATCGATGGCAGATGGTCTGCCGGCGAGTGTCGTGGGCTGGACGGATCGACGGACGCCGGAGGCAACTTCCCGGCGTCTCACCTGTGTTGTCACCGCATCGGACCGCCCGCAAACGGCGTATCAGGCAAACAGCCCGGGTATCACCGATATCGGGCAGAGGAATCACTCCATCTGCCGTGCGGGTGCGAGGAGTTCGGGGATGATGCACTGGTTCGAGGGGCCACTGGCCGCTTTTGACACGGAGACGACAGGCGTGGACGTCGAGCGGGACCGGATCGTTTCGGCCGCTCTCGTCGCGCAGGACACCGCGGGCGGTCGCGTCCGCGTCACGCGCTGGCTGGTCAATCCGGGGGTTCCGGTCCCGCCGGGGGCGACCGGGATCCACGGTCTGACGGATGACCACCTTCAGCGCAACGGGCGTTGGCCCGCCCCGGTGATGGACGAGATAGCCCGGGCACTGGCGGAGAGCTGCGCGACCGGCCGGCCGCTGGTCGTGATGAACGCCCCCTTCGATCTGACGCTGCTGGACCGGGAGTTGAAGCGGCACCGGGCGTCGTCGCTGGCCGGGTATCTCGACGGGGTGCCGATGCGGGTGGTGGACCCGAGGGTGCTGGACAAGCATCTGGACCGCTACCGCAAGGGCCGCCGTACGCTCACGGACCTGTGCGCGAGTTACGAGGTGGTGCTCGACGGGGCCCATGACGCGGCGGCCGACGCGACGGCTTCGCTGGAGCTGGTACGGGCGGTGTGCCGGCGATTCTCGGCCCGGCTGGAGCGGCTGTCGCCGTCCGAGCTGCACACCCTTCAGGCGACCTGGCACGCGGCCCAGGCGCGTGGCCTGGAGGCGTGGTTCGCGAAGAGCGGGACGCCGGAGACGGTGGATCCGGCGTGGCCGCTGCGCCCGGAAATGCCGACGGCGGCGTGAGGGGTTCGCGGGGCAGAACATGCGAAAGCCGGTCCGCGTGATGCTGGCGGACCGGCTCTCCCCGGTGGGCGATACTGGGTTCGAACCAGTGACCTCTTCGGTGTGAACGAAGCGCTCTCCCACTGAGCTAATCGCCCGGGAACGGGTTGAACCATACAGGGCTCCGCGGGCTTCGTTCAAACCGCTTCCGGGTGGGGCCCTACTCAGGGCGGTGCGGCCGGGAAGTGAGTATCCGAGCGCATGTACGGGCCGGGTGGCCGGGGCCACACTCCCGTACATGGAACATGTGCCCCAGCCCGCCGAGGAACTGGCCCGCCTCGACCGAGAACTGGCCGAGCTGGACGCCCGCCGGGCCCAGCTGCTGACCCGGCGCGCCTGGCTGCTCGCCGCGCTGCGGC
>NZ_NTGZ01000492.1 GCF_002551245.1 Streptomyces sp. rh34 | reverse complement strand
GCGGCGACGAGTGTCGCGAGCGCGGCGCAGACGGCGAGGGTGGTCGCCGCCGTCGGACGTGCGATGCGGAGGGGCGTCACGGAGGAGCTCCTTGGGGTTGAGGGTCGGAGGAGCGGGACCGGGGACGAGGAGCGGGGACGAGCGGGACGGACGGGGCCGGGAGCGGCCAAGTGCCGAAGCGTGCGGAGGCGTGCGAGGGCGAAGGCGTGTGCGAGGGCGAGGGCGAGGGCGGACCAAGGCTGGGCGTGCCCGGTGGACTCTGTGTGACGTTGCCACCACGCACCGCCGTGCCGCCGGTGAACTCCCCATGCCGGAGCGCTGGACGAGGCCGCCCCGGCGCGTTCGCGGTGTGGCGTGAAAGCGATGGAAGGCGATCGGCGATCCCGCGGTGGGAGAAACGATTTCGGTGAAGTTGATGTGTGCTGGGTCACGTTCGAGTTGAATGGTCTGACGTGCGGCAATACACGCGGCGACGCGTGGGAAAACGGCGGAAACGTTCTGCGGGGGGTGCGGAGTGGGTGTTTCCAGGAGCAGCGGGACCACCGACGAGCTCGGGCCGGACGAGGACTCCGGCGGCGGGCCCCCGGGGCGCTCCGCGGACCCCGGGCCCGCGGCAGGCGAGGGCGGCATACCCGGTGAGCCTCCCGGGTCCGAGCTGCTGGCCGCGCTGCTCGACGGCATGGACGCCGCGCTCTGCGCGTTCGACGCGGCCGGCACGGTCACCCACTGGAACCGCGAGGCCGAACGCGTCCTCGGCTGGTCGGCGCGCGAGGCCGTGGGGCGTAGCGGCTTCGCGGGCTGGGCGGTGCGCCGGGCCGACGCGGACGAGGTGCGGACGCGGCTGATGTCGGCCATGGACGCGCCGGGGCGGCAGGTGCACGAGTTCGCGCTGCTGCGCAAGGACGGCGGCCGGGTGCTGGTGCGGACCCAGTCCGCCGGGGTGCGCGGTGCGGACGGGAAGCCGGCCGGGGTCTACTGCGCGTTCAACGAGGTGCACGCCCAGATCGACCTGGAGCGGGCCATCGCGCTGAGCGAGGCGCTGCTGGAGGACGCGACCTGGGGCGTGGTCCTCCTCGACGTCGACCTGCGCCCGACGGTCGTCAACGCGTACGCGGCCCGCGCGCTCGGCGGGGCTCGTACCGCCCTCCTCGGCCGCCCGCTCGGCGACCTGGTGGTCCAGGGCGTGGAGGAGCTGGAGGCGGCCCTGCACCATGTGCTCGCCGAAGGCGCCCCGACCGCCCCGGCCGAGCTGTGGGTCACCCTGCGGACGGCGGAGGGAGAACGCCGCCGGTGCTGGCGCAGCGGATTCCTGCGGCTGGCCTCGCCGCTGACGGAGGAACCGGTCCCGCTCGGGGTGGGGTGGCTGTTCCGGGACGTCACCGCCGACCGGCTCGCGGAGCAGGAGGCCGACCGGCTGCGGTTCCGGACGAGCCAGCTGCACCGGGCCGCCCGCACGGCCTCCGAGTGCGAGGATCCGATGGAGGCGGCGACCTCCCTGCTGGACTTCGCGCTCGCCGGGTTCGCCGACCACGTCCTGGTCGACCTGGCCGCCGGCGAGCGCCTGGTGCGTACGGCCGCCACACCCTTCGACGCTCCCGGCCCCTGCCTCCCGGTGTCCGGCGGCGCCGTCCCGGCCCGCTACGGCCCCGGCCACCCGGCCCTCCAGTCGGTCGAGCGCACCGGCTCCGTCCGTACGAGCGCGGGCGCCGGGGACGCCGCGCAGGCCTGGGCCGCGGAACGCCGCTGGCCCCGGGACGCGGCGCACGCGCTCTGCTCGGTGCTCCGGAGCCGGGGCCGGACCCTGGGCGTGCTGACGTTCCTCCGCGCGGCGAACCGGTCCGCCTTCGAACGCACCGACGCGGCGTACGCGGAGACGGTCGCGGCCCGGGTCGCGGGAGCGGTCGACCTGGCGCAGGTGACGGCGGGGACGTAGGCGGGCTCTCGCCGCGTGCTTCCACCAGGGGCTGCACGCCGGTCCCGCTCGGCCGCCCGGCGAGCCCGGCAGGGGCACGAGGCGGGCCGGGCAGGCACAAGCGGAC
>NZ_NTGZ01000491.1 GCF_002551245.1 Streptomyces sp. rh34 | reverse complement strand
GTACGGGCCGGGGCCGGGCCCTCGCCGAAGTACCGCCCGCGGTGTCCCGCCGGGGCGGCCTTGGCGTCCAGGTCGGCCGGGCGCAGCCGGGCGCCCGCCTCGATGGCCTCCGCCGGGTCGACGATGCCGTAGCCGCGGGCGTCGTCGCGGCCCTGGGCGGGGGCGTCGCGGGCGGTGTCGGCGAGGAGCTTCTTGATCTGGACCGGGTCGAGGCCCGGGTGGGCGGCACGGACCAGGGCGACCGCGCCGGAGACGAACGCGGCGGCGGCCGAGGTGCCCCACTCGATGTAGTAGTGCCCGTCCGGGTTGGCGACCACGATGTCGACGCCGGGGGCGCTGACGGTGGCGTACCAGCGGCGGGTGGAGAACGAGGCGTGCGTGCCGTACTCGTCGACGGCGGCGACCGCGATCACCCCGGGGTAGGCGGCGGGGTAGGAGATCCGGTCCCCCTTCTCGCCGCCGTTGCCCGCCGACGCGACCACGGGGACGCCCTTGGACAGGGCGTACTGGATGGCCGCGTCCTCGCCGGGGTCGGGGTGGGCGGACTTGCTGTCGTCGCCCAGGGAGAGGTTGATGACGTCGGCGCCGTTGTCCGTGGCCCAGCGGATGCCGTCGGCGAGGGCGGTACCGCGGGACTTGCGGGCCTTGGCGCGGGCCGGGTCCTTGGACTCCAGGATGACCCGGACCGGCAGGATCCGGGCCTCGGGGGCTATGCCGAGGATGCCGTCGGAGCGCCCGGGGCCGTTGCCGCGTCCGGCGATGATGCCGGCCATCGCGGTGCCGTGCAGGGCCCAGGAGGAGTCACCGCGGGTGGCGCCGAAGCCGACGAGGTCCTTGCCGGGGAGCACCTGGCCCGTCAGGTCGGGGTGGGCGTCGTCGACCCCGGTGTCCAGGACGGCGACGGTGACGCCCTGGCCCCGGGTGGTCTCCCAGGCTCGGTCGGTGTGCAGGGCGTCCAGGGCCCACTGCTGGTCACGGATGGCGTCCGCGTGGGCGGGCGCGGCGGGGGTGAGCGCGAGGACGGCGGCGGCGCAGACCGCGGCGAGGACGCGGTGGGGTCGTCGGGTCATCCGGGCTGCTCCGTGAGTTCGGCAACGGCTCCGCGCAGTCCGCGCTCCACCCGGTCCGCGACGCCCTTCGCCTCGTGGCCGAGCCCGGCCTGGGCGATGTCCGTCGAGGCACCCGACGCCATGGCGTCGGGTGCGGGCTGCGGGTCGGCGACGGTGCGGCCGTCCGCGAAACCGGAGACGGCGAGGACGACGACCGGGATCCCGGTGAGCGGGGTGACCGTCCAACTGGCGCGCTGCCCGTCACCGAAGGAGGCCGCGGGCGTGCCTTCGGGGGCGTACGTACGGGGCATGAGGTCCTTGCGCGAGCCGAGCCTCTGCCCGGTGAACCGGGTCCGCAGGGCCTCCATGCCCGCGGCGTCGGCCTCGGTGAAGACCAGGCCGACGGTGGTGACGGCGGAGCGGGTGGCGTCGGTGTAGGTGGCGCGCACCAGCCGTTCGCAGCCCACGGAGCGGAGCGTCGTCAGGAGCAGCGGGTCGAGCCCGGCTTTGCACGTGCTGTCGGGGGCGACGGCGATCCGGGTCCAGGTGCGGTGGGTGCCGCCGGGGCCCGCGCCCTCGCCCCGGAGGGTGCGCGGGAACAGCGTGTCGACGGGGACGCTGTGCCAGGCGCCGCGTGCGGCGGTGTACGGGTTCCCGGTGGTCTCGGCCGAGGAGTCGCCCGTCAGCCAGGCGCCGGTGGCGGCCCCGCCGATCAGCCCGAGGCCGAGCACGACGCAGGCGGCGGCCGTCGCGGTACGCCACCGCTGCCGGGGCCGGACCGGCCGCAGCCGGGTGGTGGTCTCGGCGGGGGTCTCCGGGTAGCCGTAGCGCACCGGCGTCCGGTAGCCGCCGGGGGGCGGCGGAGCGGCTCCCGGCGCGGGCGTCAGATCGACGGCCCCGACGGGCCTGCGCCGGGTGACGGTCGGCGGGCCGGCGGGCGGACCGGGATACGTCGGGCTCACGGAACCCGCGGGGGGCGGGCCCGGGGGCGTGGGGCTCGTGGGGGGCGGCGT
>NZ_NTGZ01000490.1 GCF_002551245.1 Streptomyces sp. rh34 | reverse complement strand
GCCAGTGGTCGGGCGCACGGCGGGCCGCCGCGACGATGTCCGCCGGTGGCGCCGGGAAGGCCGGCTCTCCTGCCGCGACGGTCAGGGGGGCGCGGGCGGAGGGCGCGGCGGAGGCGCGCGGGAAGCGGGCGGGAGCACCGGTCACGGGCGCACCCACCGTTTCGGGGAGGAGGGCGGCGTACAACTTCCGAACGTAGCCGGTTACTTCTTCAGCTGTCGGCATCCAGTTCCCTCCGGACTGTCGTGCTGCGCGGATACGCGATACCGGTCCGGGCCGTCGTCATGACCCACCCCCGTCCGGCCGGTCGGCTGCCCGGTCGACGGGCCGATCGGCTGTTTCGCCGGCGTCGCGCGCGTCGAGGGCCGACAGCAGCGCCCGGGCGTGCTCGTCGGGGAACAGGCCCTCGCGGGCGACGAAGGCGCGCAGTTCCTCCTCCGTCAGCGGGTGGACGTCCCGGTAGCGGCCCCAGTTGTTCACGTGGACCGAGGCAGCCGTGGGGTCGATCGCGTCCAGTGCGTGCTGCGCCCCGGTCATCACCTCGTGGAAGCTGTGATGGCCCACCCCCACCAGCACGCTCACCAGTCCGGCCCGGATCAGACCGAGGTCCACGGGCAGCCCGGCAAGCCGCTCCAGCCTGGCCACGTGGGTGACGATGCGGTAGGCACTGCCCGAGGTCCCGGTCAGGACCGGGCCACCGGAGTCCTCCGAGCGGGCCTGGGCGTCGGCGGACATCGGCGGGGTGTGCAGTTGACCGGCGGGCGACCACAGCAGAGTTCCCTCACGGACCGCGAGGCGTCGCTCGGCCGGGCTCAGCGCGGGCCGGACCTCGTGGGGCCGCAAGGGGGTCCGCAGCATCGCCTCCGGTTCCTCGCTCTCCATGGCCTCGTCCTCCGGGTCCAGATCCGCCGCGTGGAGTTCGGCCATCTCGTGCTCGTAGCGCCTCAGTTGCTCACTGCGGTGGCGGTCGCGGCGCTCCACGCCGATCACCGGATGCTGGGGCTCCACGCCTCCCATGAGGTACGGGACGAGGTTGCTGGCGACACCGTTGATCAGGAACGTCACGCGCTCGCGCAGGTTGCCCGACTCCACCACCCGCGCGAGGTCCTCGTAGGAGGATCCGACGGCGCCCCTGTCCTCGCCGCTGTCGCTGCCGAACAGCCGGTAGTCCGTGCGGCTGTGGAGGGCGATGTGCCAGAACGCCCGCGCGACCTTGCCGAACTCCGCGTTGACGAGAGCGTGTTCGCCCAGGTGGTCGGCCAGCCGTTGCTCGAAGTGGAGAGCTTCCCGCGCGTAGCGGACGCGCGCCAGAGCCCAGGCGGGGGCGGGGTTGGGGTTGGGGGCGGGGTCGGGGTCGGAGGACGTGGCGGTGAGCGTGGACAGCGGTGGTCCCGGGGCGTCGTCGTCCGAGCCCGCCTCGTCATCGGTGTCCAGCGACAGGGCCGGGAAGGATTCGAGGACCGGAGCGCCGGTCGGCTCGCCCGGTCCCGCGAAGTCCGCGTCCTCCGTGGACGGCGCGGACCGCGGGTCGGCGACATAGTGCGGGTTGACGACGTACGGGCCGACCGGAACGCCGTACGCCATCGGCTGCGCGCCACGGATGTACCGGCGCCCGACGCCGCCCGGGAAGAGCACCTCCTCCTGGTCGGGGAAGGGCGAGGCCAGGCCCAGGGTGGCGTTCACGTCGATCCCGCCGGGCGCGTCGATGTCGTAGCGCCAGCGGTACCGGTGGAAGAGGGCGGGTGCGCCCATCGGGTTGGCGCGGGCACTGTCGCGCACGTAGTTCCGGTTGGCGGTCGTGCTCGCGAAGACCGTGTCCGGAACCAGAGCGCTGCCGCCGTAGACATGGTCGATGACGCTCACCATCTCGGGGCCGTACGGCTTGAGTCCCTCAGCGAAGACCCGCTCGGGCCCGTCCGGGCTGAAGCGGTACAACGGGCCGTCGTGGTCGCGCCACAGAGCCTCGGGCAGGGAGCTGCCCGCCAGGGCGGCGGGGTCCGCCGCGACCGTGGCCGGATCGACGGGCGGGGTCGGGCCGACCGGGCCGGTGGCTGTCTCTTATACA
>NZ_NTGZ01000489.1 GCF_002551245.1 Streptomyces sp. rh34 | reverse complement strand
CCCCTGACCGGGCCCCGCCCCCTGACCGGCCCCGCCCTCTGACCGGCCCCGCCTCCTGACCGGGCCCCGGCGCCGCCCGTGACGCGGTCCTCGTTACCCAGACGTTGCCGGGTGGCTTGCCGTACCCACCGCCCGGCAGGGTAGCGTCGACCTCGCCATGAATCTTGCCTTCATCCCCAGCCCGTCGACCGGCGTGATCGAGCTCGGCCCGATCCCGCTCCGCGGCTACGCGTTCTGCATCATCATCGGTGTCTTCGTCGCCGTCTGGTTCGGCAACAAGCGCTGGGTAGCCCGGGGCGGCAGAGCCGGCACCGTGGCCGACGTCGCCGTCTGGGCGGTGCCCTTCGGCCTCGTCGGCGGCCGGCTCTACCACGTGATCACCGACTACCAGCTGTACTTCAGCGACGGTGAGAACTGGGTCGACGCCTTCAAGATCTGGGAGGGCGGCCTCGGTATCTGGGGCGCCATCGCGTTCGGCGCCGTCGGCGCCTGGATCGCCTGCCGCCGACGGGGCATCCCCCTGCCCGCCTGGGCCGACGCGCTGGCCCCGGGCATCGCCATCGCCCAGGCCATCGGCCGCTGGGGCAACTGGTTCAACCAGGAGCTGTACGGCAAGCCCACCGACCTCCCCTGGGCGCTGGAGATCAGCGAGGGCCCGAACCGGGTCGCCGGGACCTACCACCCGACCTTCCTGTACGAGTCGCTGTGGTGCATCGGCGTCGCGCTCCTGGTCATCTGGGCCGACCGCCGCTTCCGGCTCGGCCACGGACGGGCGTTCGCGCTGTACGTCGCCGCCTACTGCGCGGGGCGCGGCTGGATCGAGTACATGCGGGTCGACGAGGCCCACCACATCCTCGGCCTCCGCCTGAACGTGTGGACCGCGATCATCGTCTTCGTCCTCGCCGTCGCCTACATCGTGATCTCTGCGAAGATCCGTCCGGGCCGCGAGGAGATCGTCGAGCCCGACCGGGACGCCGCCCCCGCGAAGAACGACGGCCCCGCAGACGAGGACGGCTCCGACAAGGACGGCTCCGACGAGGACGGCTCCGCGAAGGCCGACGCCGCCGAGAAGGACCCGCTCACGAAGGACGAGCCGCGCGAGCCCGGCAAGGGCGCCGCCGCCGAGAGCGCCGAAGCCGCCGAGAAGAGCTGACCGGCCGCGCCCCTCGGGCGCACACCCCCGCACACCTCCCGCTCGCCGGGCGGGCCCGCAGTCTCAGGCCCGCCCGGCGAGCGCGATCGTCCGGCGGGCGGACGCCACCACCGCCGCGTCCACGAACCTCCCGTCCGGCAGCGCCAGCGCCCCCGCCTCCACCGCCGAGGCCGCGACGATCTCCTCGGCCGCCTCGACCTCCTCGGCCGTCGGCCGGAACGCCCGCTCGATCACCGGCAGCTGCCGCGGGTGGATCGCCGCCCGGCCCAGCATCCCGAGCGCCCGCCCCCGCCCGCACGAGGCCCACAGGCCGTCCAGGTCCCGGATGTCCGGGAAGACCGACTGTGCGGGAGGTGGCAGCGCGGCCGCCCGGGCCGCCACCACGACGCGGCTGCGCGGCCAGTCGAGCCCGGCGTCCTCCCGTACGCCCAGATCCGCCCGCAGGTCCGCCTCGCCCAGGGCGATGCCGTGCACGGCGTGATGGGCCGAGGCGATCGAGTACGCGTGCTCGATCGCGAGGGCCGACTCCAGCAGCGGATACAGCGCCGCGCCCGGGGCCACGGCCGCCACATGGGTCACCGAGACCGCGTGGGTGATCTTCGGCAGCCGGAACGCGGTCAGGCCCGGCAGCTGCGCCAGCGCCCGGATGTCCTCCTCGCCGTGCACCCGGACATGGACCGGCACCGTGTCCGGGGCCGCCGTGACCTGGTCGCCGAGGAGTTCGGCGGTGGCGGAGCGCGCGTACTCCTTACGGTCCGGGGCGACGGCGTCCTCCAGGTCGACGATCACCACGTCCGCCCCGCAGCCCAGCGCCTTGGCCACCACCTCCGGCCGGTCCCCGGGCACGTACAGCCAGGTCAGCGGCGGCCGGCCGGCGGGCGGCGGCGGGCCCTCCGGCAGCGGCGGGGCCGGGAT
>NZ_NTGZ01000049.1 GCF_002551245.1 Streptomyces sp. rh34 | reverse complement strand
CGCGGGCACGGCGTAGGGGCCCAGCGCCTCGGCGGGAGTTCCGCACCCGGCGCAGGCCAGGGCTCCGTTGAGATGCCGTCGGCACGGGGGGCAGTAATCCATGGCGCCCGCAGAGTAGGCGTGCGCGGAACAACCAGGGAAGCCGCACAGGTGAGGATCTTGTGACGAAGCCCGATTCCGCGGACGGCCGGTCCGATACGCCTGACACGCGGGAGGATGGGCGGCATGACCGCTCCCGCCCCCTTCGGCCCCCTCCAGTTCCAGCTCGTGCTGCTGCGCCGGATGGCCGACCACCAGCCCGGCCTGGTCGAAGAGGCCCGGCACGAACTGAGCGCCTCCCTCGCCGACATGCGGGAGGCCAACCGCCGCTGGCAGGCCATGGTCCGGGCGCCCCGGGGGCGGGGGTCGCTGCGGCGCTACCGCTCGGTGCTCGGTGAACCGGAGGCGACCCTGCCGCGCCGGGTCGGGGACCTGGAGTGCGAGGCGCTGCTGTGGCCGGTGCCGCTCTGGCCGGACCTGCGGTTCGAGGTGATGGCCGGGCCCGGCGGGGCCGTGTGGAACGCGTGGCTGGTGCGGGCCCCGGGCGCGGCCGGGCCCGAGCTGACCTCTCCGGAGGCGCTGCGCCCGTGGTCGTGCACCGTGGACGAGGCGGCCCGCGCCTTTCCCCCGGCCCGGCCGATGGAGGGCAGCGCCCCGACCCGGTGGTCGCTGGCCGTCACCGACCCGGTCACCGGCCGGGAGCGGGTCGCCGAGTTCACCTGGGGTCTGTTCCAGCGACTGCTCCCGGCCCGCTGACCTGAGGATCCGTCAGTTCCTGCCCCCTTACGGCGCAGCTCAGCGCGCGCGACGGGCGGGAGAGCGCGACCATGCAAGAAGAGACCGGCTGCCGCCGGTGCCACCGTCCGCGCTCTCGGGAGAACTCGCCGTGACCGTCAGCCTTGAGCAGTTGCAGCGTTGCCATGTCGCCGTCGATCTCGGGGCCGCGAGGACCCGGGTGTACGTCAAGGGGCTCGGGCTCGTCGTCGACGAACCCAGCGTCGCCGCCGTCAACACCCGTACCGGCTCCCTCATCGCCGTCGGCGCGCTCGCCGAGCAGATGACCGGCCGTACGCCGGAGTACATCCGGGTGGCCCGTCCGGTCTCCGGCGGCACGGTGGTCGACATCGAGATGGCCCAGCGGATGCTGCGCCATCTGCTGGGCGACAAGCTCCGCCGCCAACTGCGCCGCAAGCCCCGGCTGCGCGCCGCCGCCTGCACCCCGCACGAGGCCGATCCGCTGGCCCAGCGCGCGACGGTGGAGACCCTGGTCGGGCTCGGCGCCCGCCGGGTCGAGCTGGTGGACACCCTGATCGCGGCGGCCGTGGGCTGCGGGCTGCCGGTCGAGCAGCCGACCGCCACCATGATCATGGTGTGCGGGGCCGCCACCACCCAGATCGCGGTGCTCTCGCTCGGATCGATCGTGACCGCCGTCCGGATCCCGGTGGGCGGCAACGCCATCGACGAGGCGATCATCCAGCATCTGCGCCAGCACCACGAACTGCTGCTCCCGAGCCAGTCCGTTCGCCCGCTGCAGCTGGCGCTGCACGGCAACGGCCTCCAGCTGACCGGCCCCGCCCTCACCGAGATCCACGGCCGTGACGTGGCGACCGGTCTGGCCCGCTCGGTGGAGGTCGACACCGCCGCCGTGCGGCGGGCCATCCACACCCCGCTCACCGCGGTGCTCGACGGGGTGGGCAAGGTCCTCCGCGCCTGCCCGCCGGACCTGGTGGCCGACCTCGCGGACCGGGGAATCATGATGGTGGGCGGCAGCGCGCTGCTCCCGGGCCTCGACCAGATGCTGCGCGACGCGACCGGCATGCCGGTGCACATCGCCGAGCGCCCCGACGTCTGCTCGGTGCTCGGCCTGGGCGCGATGCTGGACGGCAAGATCCAGCCGATGGTCCTCAACCCGCTGGCGGGGTGAGCGCGTCGGCACGGACCGGGCGGTGGAACGGCCGACGCGGACGGCGCGGATGACGGGGCCGGTGGAGCCCGGCCCGTCCGCCGCCGGGCGGCTGCCGATGCTCCTGGAGGCCGTCCTCAACGTCGGCAGCGACCTGGAGCTGGGCTCCACCCTCCAGCAGATCGTGGACACCTCCACCGCCCTCACCGGGGCCCGCCACGGTGCGCTCGGGGTGCTGGACCCGGACCGGGACCGGGTCGAGGGGCTGTACACCGCCGGGATGACGGAGGCGGAGCGGCAGCGGCTCGACCTCTTCCCGGACGACTCCTCCGGGGGGCCGGCGGCGGCCCTGGCCGATGAGGACCGGCCGGACCGTCCGCCCGGCCGCCCTCCGGCGCGGAGCTTCCTGCGGGCGCCGATCCTGGTCCACACCGAGGTGTTCGGGCATCTCTGCCTCGCCGAGAAGCCGTCGGGGCCGTTCAGCGACGCGGATCTGGCCCTGCTGCGGGTCCTGGCCGCCCAGGCGGGCATCGCGATCGGCAACGCCCGGCTGTACGCGACGGCCCGGCAGCGCGAGCGCTGGATCGCGGGAGCGGCGGCCGTCACCACGGCCCTGCTGACCGGTACCGACGCGGCCGACGCGCTGATGACGGTGGCCGAACGGGCCCGGGTGCTGGCGGGCGCGTCGGCCGGGGTGATCCTCCAGCCGACGGAGGAGGGCGGGATGGAGATCGTCACCGCGTCCACGCTGGACGATCCGGCGGGCATCGTCGGCACGGTGATCGAGCCCGGTTCCGCGGTGCTGGTGCAGCTGCTCGGCGGCGAACCGGTCTTCATCGAGGACTCGGCCACCGATCCCCGGATGACCACCGGCGTACGCTCCCGCTTCGGGCCGAGCATGATGCTGCCGCTGCAGAGCGGCGGGCGGCTCATCGGCACTCTCGCCCTGCCCCGGCGGCGCGGTGAGCGGCCCTACACGGAGATGGACAAGCTGCTGGCGACCCAGTTCGCCTCGCAGGCGGCGCTGGCCCTGGTGCTGGCGGACGCGCAGGCCGACCGGGAGCAGCTCGCGGTGTACGAGGACCGCGACCGGATCGCCCGTGACCTGCACGACCTGGTGGTCCAGCGGCTGTTCGCCACCGAGATGATGCTGGAGTCGACCCGCCGCCGGGCCGCGTCGGAGGAGACCGCCGGCAGCAGGGAGGCGGAGGCCGACGGCGGTGGAGGGGCGGAGGCCGATGAGCTGCTGGGCCGGGCCGTGGACGAGCTGGACTCCACCATTCAGGAGGTCCGCACCGCGATCTTCGCGCTCCAGCAGCCGCCCGCCGGGGCCCCGAGCACCTTCCGGGGCCGGGTGCTGCGGGAGACCGGGGGCGCGGCGGCCCTGCTGGGCTTTCCGCCGTCGGTGCGGTTCGCCGGGGCGGTGGACGCGCTGGTGGGCGAGGAGACGGGGCGGGAGCTGCTGGCCGCCCTGCGCGGGGCACTGGCCGCCGCGCACCGCAGGCCCGGGGTGTCGGCCATCGAGGTGGAGGTGGACGCCACGGTCCGGCTGCCGGACGGGCGGGCCGGGGTGCGGCTGGTGGTCGCGGACGACGGGCGCGGCGAGGACGGCCGTCCCACGACGGTGACCTGGCAGGCCCCGGCCTGACCCGGGGGTGCCGGCGGGCCGGGCGGGGCCCGTGACTCGGGGCCGCCCGGCTCAGTGTTTCGGGGCCGCCCGCAGGGCGATCCGGGTGTTGGAGTGGGCGATGCCCGCCTCCCGTTTCAGCCGGCGCAGCAGGGTGTCCAGCGCTCCCGGGTCGGCGGCGGTGGCCCGTACGAGGTAATCGTGGCCGCCCGTCACGTGCACCACCTCCGTGATCCCGGGCAGCATGAGCACCGAGCGTTCGAACTCCTCGTTCGTCGTGTCGAGGCGCAGGGTCACGTCGATGAAGACGACCAGGCCCGAACGGGTGTCGGCGGCCGGGTCGACGATGACGGTGAAACCCCGGATGACCCCGTCACGGCGCATCCGGCGGACCCGGTCGCCCGCCGCGTTGGCGCTGAGCCCCACGCGTACGCCCAGATCCCGGTACGAGATCCGGGCGTCCTCCTGGAGAATGCCGAGGATTTCCCTGTCCAGCCGATCCATACCGCGATTGTCTCAGTTGATGGCGATATCGGCTGAGAGAGACCAGTAAGGCGAGGAAGGTCAGCAGGGCGCGGGGTCAGGCGGGCAGGGGGTCAGGGGGCAGAGGGAGCCGAGGGCACCCGTTGTCCCCCGGTCGGCGGAGTCCGGCGGGCCGTGCGGCGCCCCGCGCCCTTGACTTGCCTGCGTGGACACCTCCGTCAAGCAGTCCCCCGAGCCGCCCACCCCGGCGGCAGCCGCACCGTCCGCGGCCGCGTACCGCAATCTCGTCCTGGCGACGGTCGGCTTCGCGCTGACCTTCTGGGCGTGGAACCTGATCGCGCCGATGTCCGGGGACTACAAGGACCGGCTGGGGCTCAGCTCGTTCCAGCAGTCCTTCCTGGTGGCCGTGCCGGTGCTCGTCGGGTCGCTCGGCCGGATCCCGGTGGGGGCTCTGACGGACAAGTACGGCGCGAAGGTGATGTTCCCGCTCGTGTCGGCGCTGACGATCGTGCCGGTGCTGCTGCTGATCCCGGCGAAGGACTCCTACGGGGCGATGATCGCGGTCGGGTTCCTGCTGGGGCTCGGCGGGACGACGTTCGCGATCGGCGTCCCGCTGGTCAACTCGTGGTTCCCGCCCGCCAAACGGGGCTTCGCGCTGGGTGTGTTCGGGATGGGCATGGGCGGGGTGGCGCTGTCGGGCTACTTCACCCCGCGCATCGCGGAGCACGGCGACAACCTGCCGTTCCTCGTGGTCGCGGGGGCGCTGGTGGTGTACGCGCTGCTGGCGGCCGTCCTGGTCAGCGACCACCCCGGCCGGAAGATCCCCACGGACACGCTGACGCACCGGCTCGGCGCGGCAGGAAAGCTCCGGGTGACCTGGGAGCTGTCGGCGCTGTACGCGATCGGCTTCGGCGGCATCGTGGCGTTCGGGGTCTATCTGCCGACGTATCTGAAGACCTGGTACGAGATGTCGCCGACCGAGGCGGGTACCAAGGCGGCCGGGTTCGCCCTGGTCACGGTGGTCTTCCGGCCGATCGGCGGCTGGCTCTCGGACCGGGCCCACCCGGCGCTGGTGACCTCGGTGGCCCTGCTGCTGGCCGCGCTGATGGCGATCGTGCAGGCCTTCGAGCCGCCGCTGGACCCGGTCGGCACGATCGCGCTGCTGGCCATGGCGGCCGGGCTCGGCACCGCGAGCGGCAGCGTGTTCGCCCTGGTCTCGCAGGTGACGCCGCAGCCGAAGGTGGGCAGTGTGACGGGCATCGTCGGGGCGATGGGCGGGCTGGGCGGTTTCGTGCCGCCGCTGGTGATGGGCGCGATCTACAGCGCCAAGGACAGTTACGCGATCGGCTTCATGCTGCTGTCCGATCTGGCGCTGGCGGGGTGTGTCTACGCGTACGGGCGGATGCGGACCGTCCGGCGCGACGAGTGAGACCCCCGGGCACGGAAGAACGGCAGCCGCCGTCCGCGTACCCCCCTTGAAGGCGCTCTGCCCGGTGCCGTCCAGGACGCGTCGGCCGGTGCTGCGTTCGGCGATGCGGCGGGCAGGACGGCCCCTCCGCGGACCGGCCCGGAGTGACGCCGCCCTCATCGGCATCCGGGCCCGGGCGGGGCCCGCCCGGAAGCCCTAGGCTTCCCGGCGTGACCCTCCTCCTTCCCGCGCTCCAGTCCCCCACCGGCCCGGCGGCCTCCCGGGAGGCCGTCCGCTTCGGTGGCCTGTCCCTGGCCTACGGCCGGCTCGCCGAGGCCTCCGACGCGCTCGCCGCCCGCATCGCGGACGCGGGCCGGGTCGCCGTCTGGGCCACCCCGACGCCGGAGACGGTGATCGCGGTGGTGGCGGCACTGCGGGCCGGGGTCCCGGCCGTGCCGCTCAACCCCCGTACGGGAGAACGCGAGTTGGCGCACATCCTGGCCGACAGCGAACCCACGGCCGTGCTGGCGGGACCGGACGACGCGCTGCCGCCCGCACTGGACGAGCTGCGGCGTGTGACCGTGGACGCGCGGGCGGGGACCGAAGGCCCGGAGGGGTACGCGGTGGGCGAGGCCGCCCCCGGCGCCCTGCCCACGGGGGCGGGCGAGGCCGGCCCCGAGTCCCCCGCCCTGATCGTCTACACCTCCGGCACCACCGGCCCGCCCAAGGGGGCCGTCCTGCCCCGGCGGGCCATCGCCGCGTCCCTGGACGCGCTGGAGGACGCCTGGGGGTGGACCGGCGGCGACGTCCTGGTCCACGCGCTGCCGCTGTTCCATGTGCACGGGCTGATCCTGGGCGTCCTCGGCCCGCTGCGGCGCGGCGGCTCCGTGCGCCACCTCGGGAGGTTCTCGCCGGAGGGCGTGACCCGTGAGCTGGCCTCCGGCGGCACCATGCTGTTCGGGGTGCCGACGATGTACCACCGGCTGGCGGAGGTGCTGGACGGCCCTGCGGGCGGGAGCGTGCACGGCTCTCCGGCGGACGGCGACGGACGGGACGCGCTGGCCGGGGCGCTGGCCGGGGCCCGGCTGCTGGTCTCCGGCTCGGCGGCGCTGCCCGTGCACGACCACGAACGCATCGCGGCGGCGACCGGGCGGCGGGTGATCGAACGGTACGGGATGACGGAGACCCTGATGAACACGGGGATCCGGGCGGACGGCGCCCCGCGCCCCGGCACGGTGGGCCCGCCGCTCGCCGGGGTGGAGCTGCGCCTGGCGGAGGAGGACGGCACGGTGCTCGGCGCGCCCGGGGAGATCGGCGAGATCCAGGTCCGGGGTCCGAACCTGTTCACCGGCTACCTCAACCGGCCCGACGCCACCGCCGCCGCGCACACGGCGGACGGCTGGTTCCGTACGGGGGACGTCGGCACGGTGGACGAGGACGGGTACGTCACGATCGTCGGGCGCAAGGCCACCGACCTGATCAAGAGCGGCGGTTACAAGATCGGCGCGGGCGAGATCGAGAACGTGCTGCTCGCACACCCCGGGGTCCGGGAAGCGGCCGTGACCGGCGAGGAGGACCCGGACCTGGGCGAACGGGTCGTGGCCTGGGTGGTCGCGGCCGATCCCGGCTCCCCGCCCCCCGCCGAGGAGCTGGCGGCCCATGTGGCGGACCAGTTGGCCCCGCACAAGCGCCCGCGCACCGTGCACTACCTGGACGCCCTACCCCGCAACGACCTGGGCAAGATCATGAAGAGGTCGCTCCATGCCGGCTGACTCCCCCGCCCGGGCGACGGCCCGGCAGACGATCGCGCTGCTCACCGGCGCGGCGGGCTTCACCGAGCACCGCCCGCCGTCGCACCCTCTGCCGCCGGACGGTCCGCTCGGCTGGGCGGGGTACGACGCGGCGCGGGAGCGGGCCGGGGCACGGACCGGCGAGGAGGAGTCCGTGGTGTACGGCACCGGGGTCGTCGGAGACCGCGCGTGCGTGCTGCTCGCCTTCGAATTCGGTTTCCTGGGCGGCTCGTTGGGCCGGCTGACGGGTGACCGGCTGGTGGCAGCGTACGAGCTGGCCCTGGCCCGGCGGCTGCCCCTGCTCGCGCTCGTCGCCACCGGCGGCAGCCGGATGCAGGAGGGCATGGTCGCGCTCACCCAGCTCCAGCGGGTGGCCGCCGCCTCCGCCCGGCTGCGGGCGGCCGGGCTCCCGCAGATCGCGGTGGTCCGCGACCCGACGACCGGCGGCGGCTGGGCCACGGTGGGGGCGGGCGCCGATGTGCTGCTGGCGCTGCCGGGCGCGCAGGTCGGCTTCGCCGGTTCCCGGGTGCGGCCGGCGGACGCGGATCCTCACGCGTACAGCGCCGAGGGACAGTTCGCGGCGGGCCAGGTGGACGCGGTCGTCCCGCCGGGCGAGCTGGCCCGGGAGCTGACGCACTGGCTGCGCGCGCTCGGCCCGCACGGCGCGCTCCCCGCCGCCGCGTTGCCCCGCGCACTGTCGGCGGCCCGGCTCCCGGAGACCGGGCGGGAGGCGGTGGCGGCGGCCCGCGATCCTCGGCGGCCTCGCGCGGAGGCGTATCTCGCCGACCACTTCGCCACCCGGCTCCCCCTCCACGGGGACCGGTGCGGCGGTACGGACCCCGGGCTGCTGTGCGGTTTCGGGCTGCGCGCGGACGGGTCGCCCGTCGCGTACGTCGCCCAGTGCGGGACGCCGACCCGCCCGGCCGGGTACCGCGCGGCGGCCCGGACCATCCGGCTGGCGGACCGGCTCGGCGTCCCGGTCCTCACCCTCGTCGACACCCCGGGCGCGGCCAACGACGCCGAGGCGGAACGGGCGGGCGCGGGCGCGGCCATCGCGGACACCTTCGCGGCCATCGCGGCGGCACGGGTGCCGGTGACGACACTGGTGATCGGCGAAGGCGGTTCGGGCGGGGCGCTGGCTCTCGCGGCACCGGACAACACCCATGTCACGGCGGACAGTTACTTCTCCGTCATCGCCCCGGAACTGGCCGCCGCGATCCTCAAGCGGTCACCCTCGGAGACCGACGCCACCGCCGACCAGTTGCGGCTGCGCCCGCAGGACCTGCTGGACCTGGGCTTCGCCCGCTCGATCGTCGGCTGAGCGGGCGGCGGCAGACGGCCGGACCCCGCTACCGGGCGCGGGGCGGGGTTACGGAGCGCGACTACGGGGCGCGGGACGCGGCTACGGCTGCGGGTCGTGGGCGTCGTAGCGGGCGAAGGCGCGCCACTTCAGCGCGAGCAGGGCCACCCCGGTCACACACAGGACGCCGCCGCCGGTGACGGCGACGGCGGGGGTGGTGAGGTCGGCCACCGAGCCCGCTAGGAAGTCCCCGAGGCGGGGGCCGCCCGCCACGACGACGATGAAGACGCCCTGGAGCCGGCCGCGCATCTCGTCGGGCGCGGCCGCCTGGAGCATCGTGTTGCGGAAGACCATGGAGATGGTGTCCGCGCATCCTGCGAGCGCCAGGAACAGCAGCCCGAGCCAGAGGTTGCGGGTGAGCCCGAAGACGGCGATGGCGGCGCCCCAGGAGCCGACGGCCAGCAGGATCGCGAGTCCCTGCCGCCGGATCCGGCCGAGCCAGCCGGAGAACACCCCGCCGAGCAGCATGCCGAGGGCCGGGGCGGCGACGAGCAGTCCGGTGGTCCGCGCGTCGCCCCCGTACCAGAGGACCGCGACGACCGGGAAGAGGGCGCGGGGGTGGGCGAGCACCATCGCGCACAGGTCGGTGAAGAAGGTCATCCGCAGGTTCGGCCGGGTCCCGAGGAACCGCAGCCCGTCCAGGACGGAGGCCCGCTTGCCCGTGTCGCCGTCCTGCCGGTCGGGCAGCATCGACGGCAACCGCCACATCGTGTACAGGGAGACCGCGAAGGTGGCGACGTCGACGGAGTACGCGGCGCGGTATCCCCACCAGCCGACGATCAGGCCGCCCAGCATCGGCCCGACGAGCGCGCCCGTCGTGCTGGTCATGGAGTTCAGCGCGTTGGCGGCGGGCAGTTGCTCGGCCGGCAGCAGCCGGGCGATCATCGAGGAGCGGGCCGGTGCGTTGAGGGCGAAGCAGACGGCCTGGAGGGCGACGACCGCGTACAGCAGTCCGACCCGCTCGATGCCCGCGACGGTCGCCGCCACCAGGACGACGGAGAGCGCGAACGACCCGGCGGCGCTGAACAGGCCGAGTTTGCGCCGGTCGACGGTGTCCGCGACGGCCCCGCCGTAGAGCCCGAAGACGACCAGCGGCACCAGTGAGCAGAACCCGATGAGCCCCACGGAGAACGCGGACCCGGTGATGTCGTAGACCTGGAGCGAGACCGCCAGCGCCGTCATGCCCTGGCCGATCCACGAAACGGTGTTCCCGAACCAGAGCCGCCGGTAATCGGGCGAGTGCCGCAGCGGGGTGAGGTCGGCGAGTATGCGGCGGCGTGCGGGCGGTTCGGTCGTTTCGGTCACAGAGGATGGTAGCCACGCCCGCCTCGGGACGGCCGCCATCTCCCACCTCGCGGTACGGCCGAAATCCGCGAGGAAGAACGCCGCGCGGGCTGGGCACGGAGTTCGTATCGGACCTGGTGCGGACGTTGGTCCCGGTGCTCGCCCGGGGGGCGGCCCCTCCATGTGCGTCCCCGGTCGGAGGTACGGCACCCGGGGCCTGAAGCCCCTCGTGCCGCACAGCGCGCGCTACCCGTACGGGGCGTACGGACGATCTACACAACAGTCGAGACCCGCGACTCCGGCGTCGACGACCCGGACGCCATCGAGAAATCGCTCATCGCCTACACCGAGGCGGTCGAGTAGTCAGCCGCCTGCGACTGGCCTCTCCCGGCGCACAAGGGGGCGTCCGGCCCTGATGCAGCCGTGCGCCCCTCACCGCTGTCCGGCCGACTGCCGCACCAGGGAGTCCCACAGGTTCACGGCGTGGTCCACGGTGGAACGGAGCCGCTCCAGGGACACGCCGTCCCGGGCCTCAATCGACAACCCGTGCAGGAGGGTCGCGTAGAAGGCGGCGATCGCGCGCACGTCCGTCCCCCGCGCCAGCTCCCCCTCCGCGACGGCCCGGTCCAGCCGTTTCTCCAGCTCCGCGACCGAGGTCCGCCGCCACCGGGCCAGGTGCTCGGCGACCTCCCTGTTCTGGTGCGAACAGTTCGTGGCCGACAGCACGATCATGCAGCCGCTCGGGGTCTCCGGGTCGGTGAAGGCATCGATGTTGCCGCGCAGCATGGCCTCCACCGCGGCGCGTGCCGTCGGCGCCTCGCGCAGCGCGCGGTTGGTAGCCGAGCCCGCGGTGCGGTCGTAGAGTGCGACGGCCTCGTGGAACAACTGCTCTTTCGAGCCGAATGTGTTGTACAGGCTGGCGGAGTTGATGCCCATGGCGGCGGTCAGGTCCGTGAGCTTCGTGCCCTCGTAACCGAACTCCCAGAACGTCTCCATCGCGCGCCGCAGCGCCGCGGTGCGGTCGAACGCGCGCGGGCGGCCTCTTTCGGCCATGTCTGCCTCCTCGGACAAGGGTTGACCCCCGGCCATCCTGCCTGTTTAGTATTTTTGGATCGTCCGACCTAAATATATGGCTCAGCTATCCGACTCAGCGTGAAGGGAGCGAGATGCCTCAGCTCGCGGGCAAAGTGGCACTGGTGACCGGAGGAAGCCGCGGCATCGGTGCCGCGACCGCCCTCCGACTGGCGGAGGAGGGCGCGGACGTCGCCCTGACGTATGTGAGCGCGGCCGACAAGGCCCAGGAGGTCGTCAAGGCGATCGAGGCGCTCGGGCGCAGGGGTCTGGCCATCCGGGCCGACAGCGCGGACCCGGCGGCCGTCGTCCGGTCCGTCGAGCAGACCGCGGCGGAGCTCGGCCGGCTCGACATCCTGGTGAACAACGCCGGAGTCTTCCCCTACGGCCCGATCGAGGGCGTGACGCTGGAGGAGATCGACCGCACGCTGGCCGTCCACGTGCGTGCCGTCTTCCTGGCCACCCAGGCGGCCATTCCCCACCTGGGACACGGCGGCCGCGTCATCAGCATCGGGAGCTGCTGGGCCAACCGCGTGCCGGTGCCGGACGTGACGCTCTACGCCATGAGCAAGTCGGCGCTGATCGGCTTCACCAAGGGCCTGGCCCACGACGTGGCGCCCAAGGGGATCACCGCGAACCTCGTGGACCCCGGGCCCACCGTCACCGACATGAACCCGGACGGCACGGACGAGGCCGAGGAGGAGCGCCTGAGGACCGCGGCGAAGGTTCTGGGCGCGGGGGCCGACACCGCGAAGGCCGTGGTCTTCCTCGCCGGCCCCGACGCCCAGTGGATCACCGGCACCTCTCTCGCGGTCGACGGTGGCTACACCGCCTGACCGCGACGGGTCGCCGGACGGCGACGAAGGGGAAGCGACGGTGCCGTCGCCCTGACCACCGGGCCCGATCCGCCTACCGGCCGACGTCACCGATCGGCGCCCCGTACGGGATCACGGGCGGATGCCCCTGGGGGGCGTCGCCCGTCCCGTTCCTACGATGCCCGTATGAAGCATTGAATCGCCCTGGACCAGTGGGAACAGCGCACACGGACCCCCTTGCTCGTGCTGGCTGTGGTGTTCGCCGTCGCCTACGCCGTCCCCGTCCTCGCTCCTGACGCGCCGGGCTGGGCGCACACGGCGTGCCGGGCGGCCGAGTGGGCGGTATGGGCGGCGTTCGCCGGCGACTACGTGACGCGGCTGCTGCTCGCTCCCCTGAGGTGGGCTTTCGTCCGCAGCCACCCGCTGGACCTGCTGGCGGTGGTCCTGCCCCTGGTCCAGCCGCTGCGTCTGCTGCGGCTGGTGTCCACACTGCTGCTGGTGGGCCGGCGGGCCAGGCACGCCCCACAGATCACGATGACCGTCTACGTCGCCGGGGCCGTCGTCGGCCTCATGATGTTCGGTTCGCTGGCGGTGCTCCAGGTCGAGCGGGACGCGCCGAGCGGCAACATTCGCACGATCGGGGACGCGGTGTGGTGGTCCTTCACCACCATGACGACGGTGGGATACGGAGACCTGGCGCCCACCACCGGGCTCGGCCGTCTGCTCGCCGTGGGACTGATGCTCTCCGGCATCGCGCTGCTCGGTGTCGTCACGGCGAACATCGCGGCCTGGTTCATTTCGCGATTCGACCGGGACAACGCCGAGGGACGCAAGCAGACGGCCCTCCTGGAAGCCCTGACGGCGGAGGTCACCGCTCTGCGGGCCGAGGTGGCGGGCCTGGCGGGCGCCTCCGGGCCCGAAGCACCGAAGGTGCCCGGCCCGTCCTCTGCCGGACCGTGTGCGCACGGACCGGAACGTGGTCCCGGGTGAGCGGGGCGACGCTACCGCCAGGACTCGGTCACTCGGCCGGATGGGAGCCGGGCGGCAGCGGATCCGGAGTGTCCGGGTGCTTCCTCAGCCGGAGGATGGCGGCGATCAGCCCACCCCAGACGATGAGAATGGCGATGATCATCATGACGATGGCGCTGGTGGACATCAGCGGTCCTTCCCGTCGGCCGGCGACTCCATGTCCAGGTCGATGTCCTCACGGCCGGCCGGCCATGGCATCAGCGTGAGGATCACCCCGACCAACAGTGCTCCGATGGCGACGCTCCAGCCCGCGGAGAGCAGGAATCCGGTCGAGTAGCCCTCGTAGTTCTCCTCGAACTCGGTCCGCAGGCTGTCGACCATCATCCAGCCCAGCACCAGCGGTGTGATGAAGCCGAGGCAGATACGCCACCAGCGGCCGAGCCGGACGGCGGAGGTGGCGTCGGCGTTCTCCTGGAGGCTGGGCAGCTGCCGCAGCACCCAGACGACGACGATCAGCCCGACCAGGGCGGCCAGGGCGATGCCGTACTGGTTGATGAAGTGGTCGGACGCGTCGAGCAGATAGATGCCGGACTCGTTCGGGAAGAGCAGGACCGACACCAGCGCGATCAGGCCGCCGATGCCCAGGACCGCCGGCATGCGACGCATGCCGGTCCGGTCCTGCACGGCGGAGACGACCACCTGCACGATGGAGATCAGCGACGAGAGCCCCGCGATCACCAGGGAGCTGAAGAACAGCACGCCGAAGAGGCCGCCGAGCGGCATCTCCGAGATCACCGCGGGGAAGGCGACGAACGCCAGGCCGATGCCCGCGCCGGCGACTTCGTCGACGCCGACCCCCGAAGCGGTCGCCAGATAGCCCAGGGTCGCGAAGACCCCGATGCCCGCGAGGATCTCGAACGAGCTGTTGGCGAAGCCCGCCACCATCGCGGAGCCCGTCAGGTCGGCCCGGCGGCCCAGGTACGACGCGTACGTGACCATGATGCCGAAGCCGATGGACAGCGAGAAGAAGATCTGCCCGTAGGCGGCGACCCAGACGCTGCCGTTGCCGAGCTCCGACCAGTCCGGCGTGAAGAGGGCGTCGAGTCCGAGGGCCGCCCCGTCCAGCATGAGCGCGCGGACCACCAGCGCGGCGAACAGGACGAAGAGGAGCGGAATGAAGATCTTGTTGGCTCGCTCGATGCCGCGCCGGATACCGAATGCCAGGATGACCAGCACGACCACCCACACGGCGATGAGCGGCCAGAAGACCCCGGGGACGAAACCGTCGAGGAAGCTCGGTGTCTCCGGTGCCCGCAGGAAGTCGCCGAAGAGGAAGGCCTCCGGGTCGTCGCCCCACTGCTGGCCGAAGGAGAAGCCCACATAGCGCACGGCCCAGGCGATGATGACGGCGTAATAGGTGGCGATCACGAAGGAGATCACGACCTGCCACCACCCGATGGCCTCGGCCGGCCGGGCCATCCTGCGCAGTGCGGCCGGCGGCGACAGACGGTACTTCCGCCCGATGGTGTACTCCATGATCAGCAGCGGGATGCCCGCCGTGAGGAGTGCGATGAGGTACGGCAGCAGGAAGGCCCCGCCGCCGTTCTCGTAGGCGATGGCGGGGAAGCGCCAGATGTTACCGAGTCCGACGGCCGAACCGATGGCGGCCAGCAGGAAGCCGGTGCGGGTGGACCATTGCTCACGTGGCTGCACTGTCATATGCGGTCCTCGGGTCTCCTCATGCCGCTGCGGATCGAGCTGATGGCACGTTAGCGCGGAGAGGGACCGACGGCGCGGTGACCGGGCTCGGGAGATGGAGGCCGCAGGGCCGGAGCCTGCCGTCGAACAGTTGTCTTCACCCGAAGGGCGGTCACGGCTGATCGTCGGCGCCGCCGGGCGCCGATGTCGGCCGGGGTTCGGTGCGGGTGGCTCTGCGGGCCCGGCTGCGGCGGACCGCCCAGGCCGCCGCGAGCAGAAGGGCCAGGAACCCGGCCAGGGCGGCGGGGCCGACGGTGTCCAGGGTGTCGGCGAGGACACGCTGGGCGGCGCCTGCGGCGTCGATGACCGGATCGGTCGTGGCGGGATCGCGCTGGACACGGATCTCGTACCAGCCGTAGTGGGCGACATACGCACCGACGAGCAGGAGGAGTCCGCCGCCGACGCGGGGGGCGAACGCGCCGAAGCGGCGCAGGCGGCTGACGGCCGCGCTGCGGGTGAGGGCGACGGTCAGGGAAGCGACGGCGACGATCAGCCCCATGCCGGCCGCGTACGCGGCGAACAGGACGATCCCTTCGGCGGTGGAGCCGCCGCGGAACGCCGAGACGACGATGGCGAGGAACGGGGCGATGGTGCAGCCGAGGGACGCGGTCGCGTACGCCATGCCGAACAGGGCCATCGAGGGGACGGAGCGGGTCACCGTGGGAGCCCGTCGGACTTTCGGCAGGAGAGCGGGCAACTGCCGGCCGGCCGCGAGCCAGGCCCCGGCCAGGGCCATGAGTGTGCCGAACGTGATGGTGAACCAGGGCAGATGTGCCTGGACCTGACCGGCGACTGGCTGGATCGCCAGGCCGAACACGCCGAACAGGGCCGCGAAGCCGAGGGTGATGGAGGCCGTCGCGGTCAGGGCCCGGCCGACGGCGACACCACGGGAGGGGCTGTCGTCACCGAGGACGAGGAGGGAGAGGTAGGCGGGGAGCAGGGCGAAGCCGCACGGGTTGACGGCGGCGAGGACGCCCGCGGTGAGCGCGAGGGCGAGCGGAAGATCGGACATCGCGGTTCAGCCGGTCAGCCCGGCGACCTTCTCGGCCAGCCCTTCACCCGAGGGGAGGACGCCCTCGTAGACGGTCTTGCCCTCCTTGTCGAGGATGACGTAGCGGCTCTGCTCGGTGACCTCGAACCGCTTCCAGACCTCACCGTTCTCGTCGGACAGCTGGGGGAAGCCACCGGTCTTCGTGTCGGCGACGAAGTCCTTCATGGCCTCGTTCTTGTCCAGACCCGCCACACCGACGACGTTGGCCTCACCCGCGTGGTCGGCGGCGACCTTCGCGGTCGCCGCGGCCTGGGCCTTGCACTTGGGGCACCAGGGCGCCCAGAACCACAGCACGGTCGGCCTGCCCGCCAGCGTCGTGGCATCGAACGGCTTCCCGTCCACCGTGGTCGCGGTGAACCGCAGCGCCCGCGGTACCGGAGCCCCGCCGTCCGCGCCCCCGCCCGCGTCGGAGGTGGCGGGCTGCCGTGGCACGGGTGAGGCGTCGGAGGGTGAAGCGTTCGAGGGCGATGCACCCGTCGGCTCGTCAGAACCGCTTCCCTCCCCACATCCCGTGAGGGTGAGCAGGGCTGCGGCGAGGGCGGTGGGCAGAGCGGTGCGGGCGCGCATGGACGACTCCTGGGTGCTCGGGTTGGTGCGACTGTAGAACCGCTCTCCCCGTCTCGCGGGTGGTGGAGGACTTACGGTTCGGTGACGTCGGGCGATCCGCGGGGCGTCCCCCGGGAGGCCGGTGGGCGAAGATGGGGTGCCCCGCCCCCAGCCCGCAAGGAGTGCCGTCGATGCCAACCTCCGGTCCCGGCTCGCGGCCGCCGACGATCGCCGATGTCGCGCGGCTCGCCGAGGTGTCGCGTACGACGGTCTCCCACGCCCTCAACGGGATCGGCAAGGTCGATCCGCGGACCAGGGAACGCATCAAGCGGGTCGCCACCGAGCTCGGGTACCGGCCCAATCTGCGGGCCCAGCGGCTGCGCCGGGGGGAGGCGAAGGCCATCGCGCTCGCCTCCTCGATGCCGTTCGCGGTGGCCGGTGGGCCGTCGCGGCTCGGGTTCTACATGGAGATCGCCGCCGCCGCCGCGGAGAGCGCGCTGCTGCACGGCTACGCGCTGGTGCTCGTACCGCCCGTGCAGTCGGGGTCCGCGCTGTACTCCGTCGACATCGACGGCGCCATCGTCGTCGAACCGGACGTGAACGACGCCGCCGCGGCGCAGTTGACGGAGCGGGGCCTGCCTTACGTGTCCCTCGGCCGGCCGGTGTCGCCGGACGACACGTCGCCGTACGTCGATCTGCGCGGCGGGGCGGTCGCCGAGTTGCTGTTCGCACATCTGCGCGAGCAGGGTGCCGGGCGTCCCGCGCTGATCGTCGGCTCCGGATCACGCCACTCGTCGGTCGACGCGCTCGCCGCGTACGAGCGGGTCTCCGAGCGGTACGGCTGGGCGCCCGTCGTGGCGAGCGCCCCGGAGGCGGGCGGTGAGCAGGCCGGGTACGAAAGCTGTGCCGCCCTGCTGGCCGAGCACCCCGGGACCGACGCGGTCTGCGCGTTGGTGGACGCGTTCGCGGTGGGCGCGGTGCGGGCGATCCGCGACAGCGGACGGTCCGTACCGGGCGACGTCATGGTCGTCACCCGCTACGACGGGCTGCGCGCGCGGACCTGTGAGCCGCCGCTGACCGCCGTGGACCTTCATCTGGACCGTGCGGCGGCCGCCGCGGTGGAGTTGCTGCTCGGCCGGCTGCGCGGCGAGAGCGCCGCCGCCTCGGTGGCGGCGGCGCCCGAGCCGCGGGTCGTTCCGCGTGCCTCGTCGCTACGGGTCACAGCCCGAGCATGAGCACCAGACCGGAGACCAGGGCGAAGACGAGTACGCACAGCCGCATTCTGCGCGCGTCCAGCCGGTGGTGCACCAGTCGGCTCAGCCACGCGCCCGCGGCGATCACCGGCAGCAGGACCACCGCGAGTCCCAGGTCTCCGGGCTCGCCCTCCCCCGTCGCGAACAGCAGGCCCAGCGAGGCCACTTCCCCGACGAGGAAGCAGGCGGCGACGGTCGAGCGCAGTTCCGCGGGCGGCCGGTGCTGGTAGACGAGCGCGAGCGGGGGGCCGCCGACGCCGGTCGCGGTCTCCGTGAGTCCGGTCACCACGCCGGCGCCGAGGTAGGCCGCCCGGCCGGGAGTGAAGGCGGGGGCGACCAGGCTCACCACCGCGGCCAGCACGGTGGCGATGCCGACGAACAGGCCGATGCTGCGGTCCGGGATCAGCCAGAGCAGCGCGAGCCCGGCTGGCGTGGCGGCCAGCCGTGCCCCGGTGATCCAGCCCGCGCCGCGCAGGTCGATCGAGGCGCGTTCGCGCCAGGCGACGTACAGGTTGAGCGGGATCATGGCCGCCAGGACGAACACCGGGAGCAGCCCGGGGTCGAGGATCCCGGCCACGGGCGCGACGATCAGGGCGAAGCCGAGACCGCTGCTGCCCTGGACGAACGCGGCGACGGCCACCGTGACGGCGAGGACCGCGAGTGCTTCCGTGCTCACCGTGCGGTGCTCCGCTTCCGTGCCGCCGTGGATGTGGGGTGTACGCGGGTGATGGGCGCCCTTTCGACGGCGGCACGGGCCAGTTCGGCCGCCTGCCGCACGAAGGCGGGGCCGTCCCAGCCGGTGGGCAGGCCGCGCCACAGACGCAGGTCTCCGGCGACGAACACGGCGGTGATCTGGTCGCGGTTGCCTCGGCGTACCAGCTCCCACGGGACGTCCCAGGAGAGCGCGAGCTCGGGGTTGGTGACGTCGACGAGAAGGAAGTCGGCGGCCAGCCCTTCGGCGACCGTGCCGGTGCGCGCACCGAGGCCGACGGCGTCGGCGCCGCCGGCGGTGGCGTGGTCGAGCCAGGTCCAGCCGGCGCCGCACGACGAGTCCCCGGTGGCCAGCCCGTAGGCGATCCGCTGGGCGAACTCGGCCGCGTCCGCGAGCCGGAACCCATCACCGCGGGTGCCGTCCGTGCCGAGCCCGAAGCGGATGCCGCGCTCGGCCATGGCGGTGGCCGGGGCGACGGCGTTGCCCTTCCAGGCGCTGGCCACCGGGTTGTAGCTGACGGCGGTCCCGGTGTCGGCGAGCAGGGTCAGTTCGCCGGGGGTGAGGAGGGTGGCGTGGGCGGCGAGCAGTTGAGGGCCGAGCGCGCCGATCCTGTGCAGGTGTTCGAGCGGGCGCAGTCCGTGCCGTACGAGGGAGCGTTCGACACCGGCCAGGTGTTCATTGACGTGGATCTGCACGATCGCGCCGGCTTCCGCGGCGAGACGTGCGGTGCGGTGAAGGGTCCGGGAGGTGGCCGCTTCGGGGATCGAGACGGCGAGGGAGGCGTGGACCAGCGGATCGCCGTCGTACCGGGCGAGGTGCTTCTCGGCGCTTTCGAGGACGGCGGTGGTGCTCGCGGAGTCCTCGGCGGCGGTCGCGGCGTCGCCGGCGACGTCGTTGCACACGAGGCCGAGTACGCAGCGGATACCGGCGTCACGAGCGGCCGACGCGACGACGTCGACATCCACGTCGGCGCGCGTGCCGGCGTCGGTGACGGTGGTGAAGCCGCCGCGCAGCGCCTCCAACGCCGCCAGCTTGGCGGCGGCGTAGGCCGATTCCTCGTCCAGCGCCCCTTCCAGCGGAACCCAGACCCTGCGGAAGATCTCCGACGGCTCCCCGAAGGCGAGCGCGGAGCCGAAGCTCTGGGTCAGATGGTGGTGGGCGTCGACGAAGCCGGGCATCAGGAGATGGCCGGGCAGCGTGACGGCGTCGAGCTGCGGATGCGTACGCGCCAGTTCCCCGGCGGGTCCGACGGCGCGGAAGGAGCCGTCGGCGACGACGACCGCGTAGCCGTCGACGGGTCCTTCCGGCAGCAGCACGGCGTCGGGGACGAGGAGGAGGGGTCCGGGCGGGTCGAGGAGGTCGCGGGTGAGCTGGTTCATCGGTTGCTTTCCGTGCGTGAGGTGGTCGACCGGGCGGCGACGCGCGGCCTGACGTGGTGGAACAGGATGTTGAGCACGGCGGCGACGAACGCGCCGACGGCGACGCCGCTTTCGAGGAGGATGCGGACGTTCGGCGGGAAGCCCGCGTACACGCCGGGGATGAGGATCGGCAGCAGGCCCAGCGCCAGGGCGACGGCGCAGATGAACGTGGAGGTGTGCTGGTCGAGGTCGGAACGGCCGAGCATCTGCACACCGAGCACGGTGATCACCGCGAAGACGACCATGGCCGTGCCGCCGACCACGGCGGACGGGACGACACTGATCGCGCGGGTCACCGGTGCGAGGAACCCGATGACGATGAGGACCACACCGGCGGCGGCGGTGACATAGCGGCTGCGGACGCCGGTGACCCGGACGATCCCGATGTTCTCGCCGCTGGTCACCATCAGCGGCAGCCCGAAGAACCCGCCGAAGAGGGAGGTCAGCGCATCACCGCGGACGGTCTTGGGGACGTCGGTGCGGGTGTCGATCTCCTTGCCGACGGCCTCGGCGTTGATGACCGTCTGGCCGGTGGCCTCCGCCATGGAGGCGAGGCTGTAGAGCATCAGCGGCAGCGCGGCGATCAGGCTGAACTGGGGTGAGCCGAACGGCATCAGTTCCGGCACACTGACCAGACCGCCTCCGGCGGCGCGACCGAGGTCGATGCTGCCGAGGAACCCGGCCAGCACCGTGCCGGCGACCAGTCCGAGCATGACGGCGAGTTGCCGCAGGATTCCCGTGAACAGCAGGTAGAAGACGACGGTGAATCCGATCGTCGCCATGCCGAGCGCGAGGTTCGTCGGGTCCGCGAATCCGGGCTCGCCGGGCCGGCCGGTGACGAGCACCGCGCCGACCTTCACCAGGTTGATCCCGACGATGACGATCATGGTGCCGATGACCAGGGCCGGGAAGAACCTGAGCAGCCGTGAGAAGACCGGCAGGACGACGAAGTAGAAGGCCGCGGTGAGAATGACCGCGCCGGTGGCGGTGCGCAGACCGTGCTGCTCGGCGATGGCGATGAACAGGATGAGCGGCGCGCCGCCGGGCAGCATCACGAACGGCAGCCGGGGGCCGAACTTCCACGGCCCCAGCGACTGGATCAGCGAGCCGACGCCGGAGAGCACGAACGCCGCGGAGAGCAGGTTGATGGTCAGGCCGGCGTCGAGCCGGAGGGTGGCGCTCATCAGGAAGATGGCCGAGATGGGGGTGGCCGCCATGACGAGGACGTGCTGAATCCCGAAGAGGACGATCCGCCCGAGGGGGCGCGACTCGTCGACGGGATGCACGGCTGGGCGCGACTCCTCGGCCGGGTGCGGGGAGTCGGCGGGAGGCAGGGAGTCGGCGGGAGGCGGGGCGTCGGCCGCGTGCGGGGCGTCGTGCGTGACCGGCTCCGGCGTCGGTGGTTGTTGTTCCGCTCCGGGTGCGGGTTGGCGATGACTGGACACGTTGGAGCTCCATTCGGGCGCGAAGAACGCTCGGACATCAGCCGCGATCCAGCCCCGAACGGAGGGCCAAATCGATTTGGCCAAATCGATTTGGCCGTCAGTATGGGGAGCCCTCGCGGCCATCGTCAAGAGCTGCGACGGCGGTCGGCGGGACGAGCGGGTCCGCCGGGCGAGGTCACTCCGCCGGGCAGGTCCGCGAGGACGACGGACTCCACGCGCCCGGAATCCGGGGCGCGTGGACAGAGACGCCTGATGCTCGATCCTGGGGGCGCTCACGCGAGGTTCGGGGCCCGGCGGCCTCTTGACCTCCATGGCGTCAGCCACTAATTTGCCGTGAACGCCGACCCTCAGCCTCGAAAGGAGGCGACCAGCTGATGTTCATCCACTCCGACCTCGGTCGCCTCGCCGAGTGCGCCGCCTGGGTCCCGGGGCGTATCGCGCACGGCTGCTGAGCGCGCCCCTTCTCCTGTGCCCTTCCGCGGCACCTTTCGGCTTTCCCTCCTTCTCGCTTTCTCCTTTCCCCGCCACTTCTTTCACGGCGCCTCACTGTCGTGCGCCGTTTCGCGCCCGCCCCTCCCCCGTGGCGCGTCTGAATCAAGAGAGCTGTCCGACATTGACGAAGATGATGAACCGACCGAGCGCGCACCGGAACGAAGGCCTGTCATGACGGCGCCGCGCATCACGGTCAACGGGACCGAAGCGCCGATCTCACCGGCCGCGCCCCACACCACGGTGCTGGACTTTCTGCGCGAGCGTGGCCTCACCGGCACCAAGGAGGGCTGCGCCGAGGGTGAGTGCGGCGCCTGCGCGATCCTGGTCGCCCGTCCCGGGACGAACGAGCCCACCGACTGGGTGGCGGTCAACGCCTGCCTGGTCCCGGCCGCGGCGCTCGACGGGCAGGAGGTGGTCACCTCCGAGGGGCTCGCCCCCGTCGCCGCGTCCGGCCCGCCGGGCCCGCTGCACCCGGTGCAGGAGGAGATGGCGGCCCGCGGCGGATCCCAATGCGGTTACTGCACACCGGGGTTCGTCTGCAGCATGGCTGCCGAGTACTACCGCCCCGACCGCCACGCCCACGCGGACCCGGCCGACAGCACCGACCCCGAGCACGGACCGAACGGCTTCGATCTGCACGCGCTGAGCGGAAACCTGTGCCGCTGCACGGGGTACCGTCCGATCCGCGATGCCGCGTTCGCCGTCGGCGCGCCCACCGACGAGGACCCGCTCGCACGGCGTCGTGAGCAGTCCCCGCCCGTGCCGGTCGCCACCGAGTACGTCCAGGGCGGCAGCGCGTTCCTGCGGAGGAACACCCTGGGCGACACCTTGCGGTTGCTGCGCGAACGGCCCGACGCGGTGGTGGTCGCCGGCTCCACCGACTGGGGCGTGGAGGTGAACATCCGCGCCCGCCGGGCCGATTGCGTGATCGCCGTCGACCGGCTGCCCGAACTGCGGGAGCTGCGCGTCGGATCCGACTCCGTGGAGATCGGGGCGGCGCTGACGCTCACCGAGATCGAACGCCGCCTCGACGGCCGAGTGCCGCTGCTGGCGCAGCTGTTCCCGCAGTTCGCGTCGCGGCTCATCCGCAACGGCGCCACGCTCGGCGGCAATCTGGGGACCGGCTCCCCCATCGGCGACAGCCCTCCGGTACTGCTCGCGCTGGAGGCGTCGGTGGTGCTCGCCGACGCCGACGGTGAGCGCCGGGTTCCCCTCGCGGAGTACTTCACCGGCTACCGGCAGAGCGTGCGCCGTCCCGGCGAGCTGATCCGCGCGGTACACGTCCCGCTGCCGCTGTCGCCGGTCGTGGCCTTCCACAAGATCGCCAAGCGGCGCTTCGACGACATCTCCAGCGTGGCGGTCGCGTTCGCGCTCCGGATCGAGGACGGGATCGTCCACCGGGCCCGCATCGGGCTGGGCGGTGTGGCCGCCACCCCGATCCGCGCCCTCTCCACCGAGGAGGCCCTGGAGGGCAGGCCGTGGACGGCGGAGACCGTCGAAGCCGCGGCGCGGGTACTGCGGGCGGAGGGCACGCCGCTGAACGACCAGCGCGCCAGCGCCGCCTACCGCTCCGCGATGCTGGGCCAGAGCCTGCTCAAGCTGTACGCGCAGACCACCGAGGCGGTTTCCTCATGAGCCAGCTGTCCCAGCGCCCCGAGAAACCGGCCGTCGGCGTGTCGGTGCCCCACGAGAGTGCCACCCAGCACGTCACCGGCACGGCGCTCTACACCGACGACCTGGTCCATCGCACCAAGGACGTGCTGCACGCCTACCCGGTCCAGGCCGCGAGGGCCCACGGCAGGATCACCCGGCTGGACACCGGGCCCGCGCTCGCCGTGCCCGGTGTGGTCCGGGTGCTGACCGGCGCCGACGTGCCCGGCGTCAACGACGCCGGCATGAAGCACGACGAACCGCTGTTCCCCGACACGGTCATGTTCCACGGTCACGCGGTCGCCTGGGTGCTCGGCGAGACGCTGGAGGCGGCCCGGCTCGGAGCGGCGGCCGTCGAGGTCGACCTCGACGAACAGCCCTCCCTGATCGCGCTGCGGGACGCGATCGCGGCCGGAAGCTTCCACGGCGCCCGGCCCGTGATGCTCACCGGCGACGTCGACGCCGGCTTCGCCGACTCCGCGCACGTGTTCTCGGGCGAGTTCCAGTTCTCCGACCAGGAGCACTTCTATCTGGAGACGCACGCGGCGCTGGCCCTGGTCGACGAGAACGGGCAGATGTTCGTCCAGAGCAGCACCCAACATCCCTCCGAGACGCAGGAGATCGTCGCGCACGTGCTCGGTCTGCACAGTCACGAGGTGACGGTGCAGTGCCTGCGGATGGGTGGCGGCTTCGGCGGCAAGGAGATGCAGCCGCACGGCTTCGCGGCCGTCGCCGCGCTCGGCGCCCGGCTAACCGGCCGGCCGGTCCGGGTCCGGCTCAACCGCACCCAGGACCTGACCATGTCCGGCAAGCGCCACGGGTTCCACGCGGAGTGGAGGATCGGCTTCGACGCCGAAGGCCGTATCCAGGCCCTGGACGCCACCCTGACCGCGGACGGCGGCTGGAGCCTGGACCTGTCCGAGCCGGTGGTCGCCCGCGCTCTGTGCCACATCGACAACACCTACTGGCTCCCCAACGCCCGGGTCGCGGGCCGTATCGCCCAGACCAACAAGGTCTCCAACACCGCCTTCCGCGGCTTCGGCGGGCCGCAGGGCATGCTGGTGATCGAGGACATCATGGGCAGGTGCGCGCCGTTGCTCGGCCTGGACCCGATGGAGCTGCGGGAGCGCAACTTCTACCGGCCGGGGCAGGGGCAGGCGACGCCGTACGGGCAGGTGGTCACGCACGCCGAGCGGATCTCCACCGTCTGGCAGCAGGTGTGCGCCGACGGCCGCGTCGCCGACCGGCGGCGCGAGATCGCGGCGTTCAACGCCGCACACCCGAACACCAAGCGGGGTCTCGCGGTCACCGGGATCAAGTTCGGCATCTCGTTCAACCTCACCGCCTTCAACCAGGGCGGCGCGCTGGTCCTCGTCTACAAGGACGGCTCGGTCCTGATCAACCACGGTGGCACCGAGATGGGTCAGGGCCTGCACACCAAGATGCTGCAGGTGGCCGCGACGACGCTGGGCATCCCGCCGCACAAGGTGCGCCTCGCCCCGACGCGCACCGACAAGGTGCCCAACACCTCCGCCACCGCGGCCAGCGCCGGGGCGGACCTCAACGGCGCGGCGGTGAAGAACGCCTGCGAGCAGATCCGCGAGCGGCTGCTCCACGTGGCCGGCGGCCGGCTGGGGACGCACGCCTCGGACGTACGCATCGTCGGGGGCGTCGCGCGTGCCCTCGGTGGCGAGACGGAGCTGGCCTGGGACGACCTGGTGCGCACCGCGTACCTCCAGCGCGTGCAGCTGTCGGCGGCGGGCTTCTACCGGACCGAGGGGCTGCACTGGGACGCGAAGGCGTTCCAGGGCTCACCGTTCAAGTACTTCTCCTACGGTGCCGCCGCGGCCGAGGTGGAGGTGGACGGCTTCACCGGCGCGTACCGGATCCGGCGGGTGGACATCGTGCACGACGTCGGCGACAGCCTCTCCCCGATGATCGACATCGGTCAGGTCGAGGGCGGTTTCGTGCAGGGCGCGGGCTGGCTGACGCTGGAGGACCTGCGCTGGGACACCGGTGACGGGCCGGGCCGCGGCCGGCTGCTGACCCGGGCGGCGAGTACGTACAAGCTGCCCAGCTTCTCGGAGATGCCGGAGGAGTTCCACGTACGGCTGCTGGAGAACGCCACCGAGGAGGGCGCGGTCTACGGGTCCAAGGCCGTGGGGGAGCCTCCGCTGATGCTGGCGTTCTCGGTACGGGAGGCGCTGCGGCAGGCCGCCGCGGCGTTCGGGCCCGCCGGAGCGAGCGTGGAACTCGCCTCGCCCGCCACGCCGGAGGCGGTGTACTGGGCGATCGAGGCGGCCCGCCGGGCCGGACCCTCCCCGAGCGGTCACCCTGGCGGCGGGTCCGCCGCCGGGGCCGGGACGCGAACCGGGGCAGAAGCGTTGAGCGGTGGCTGACATGACCTGGTTCGCCGCGGTCGCCCGGCTGCGGGCACGCCGGGAGGCAGGCGTGCTGGTGACCGTCGCGACCGTGCGCGGCCACGCCCCCCGGAACGCCGGCGCGAAACTCGTCGTGGGGCGGAGCGAGACCTGGGGCTCGATCGGCGGCGGCAACGTCGAGGCGGTCACGATCGACCGGGCCCGGGAGATGATCGCCGCGTCCACGGCCGAACCGGAGCTGATGGATTTCGCGCTGAACGACAAGGTGGCCAACCGGCACGGCGTCCAGTGCTGCGGCGGCACGGTCTCGGTGCTGCTCGAACCGCTTCCGGTGGTACGGGCGGTGGCGATCTTCGGCGTCGGACACGTCGGGATGGAACTGGCGCGCGTCCTGGCACGTCAGGACCTCGACCTCCATCTGATCGACAGCCGCTCGGACATCCTCGCCGAGGAGCGGCTCGCCGTCCTCGCGGACGCGGTGGCGGGGGTGCGGGTCCACCACACTCCGCTGCTGCCCGAGGAGGTCCTTGAGGAGTTGCCGCACGGCACGCACGTCCTGATCATGACCCATGATCACGCCGAGGACGCCGCGCTGTGCGACGCCGCTCTGCGGGCGGCCCACCTCGGCTCCATCGGGCTGATCGGGTCGGCGGCCAAGTGGGGGCGATTCCGCAAACGCCTTCTCACGGAGGGTGGTCACGACGAGGCGGCCGTCGATCGGATCACGACCCCGATCGGGCTGGCCGACATCACCGGCAAGGAACCCGCGACCATCGCCGTGAGCGTCGCCGCCGACCTGCTGCGCACGTTCGAAGCCGGGGGGAGCTGACTTCCCGCCGGGATCGACGGACGCCCCACGCGCGTGCTCGCGCACACATGCGGGGCGCCCTCCGGTGACGCCTCGCGTCCGCGGGGTCGCCGCGTCAGAGCGGGTGCGCAGCCGGGCGGGTCGCTGAGGGCCGAAGCAGGAACGCCCACCGGGCGCGACGGGACGCAGCGGATACACGGCGGCTGTCCATGGCCCGGGACGAGTGGGAGCAGCTGGAGGGCCGATGCCGCCCTTCGGCAGCCCGCCCGGCCGGCGCTCCGTCGTCGGGACCGGCACCCGAAGCTCACGAGAGGTAGGTGTCCCCACGTCGGAACGATGCTGCCCGGGCGAGGGGGCGGGAGGTGTCCGCGCTGTTCATGGTTGCTCGTTGGCATGGACGTTGGCGGAGGCGGGGGCGGGGCCGGAAGGAGGTTGCCAGCCGAGGACCGTGTCCAGGGCCCTCGACGTGACCACCCGGGGCGTGGCGCGTACGGCGAGGTTCCGGATGGACGCGGCGAGGGGGTGGGAGAGCCGGGCGAGTTCACCTATGCGTCGGGAGCGGCGGCTGATACGGGTGGTTCGCCGGTGTCTGGCCTCGGTGTAGGCGGCGAGCGCGGCTGGTACGTCGGTGTCGCGTGCGAGGAGGTGCGCCACGACGACCGCGTCCTCGATGGCCTGGCAGCCGCCCTGGCCCATGTTGGGCGTCATCGCGTGGGCGGCGTCACCGAGCAGGGCCACCCGGCCGGCGTGGAACCGGGGCAGGGGCGAGCCCAGTTCGTGGAAGTGGTGGTGGAGTATGCCGACCGGGTCGGGGTTCCGCCGGTTCAGCCGGTCCAGCAGCGCGGGTATCGGATCGTGCCACGCGCCGAAGCGTCGGGTCAGTTCCGCATGGTGGTCGGTTGGCTGCGCGCCGAAGCGTCGGGACGGTTCCGCATGGTGGTCGGCCGGCTGCGCGCCGGGTCCGGTGACGGTGGTGGCGTAGACGTAGATCCGGCCGTCGGCGAGGGGAACGACGCCGAAACGCTCGCCTCGGCCCCAGGTTTCGGTCGCCTCCTGCGGAGGCAGGCCGGTACCGGGCACCACCGCTCGCCATCCGGCCTCACCGGCGTGGCGCAGCCCGGGATGCCGGGGGAAGAGGTGTCCGCGGAGGACACTGCGCATGCCGTCGGCCGCCACCACGACGTCGGCACGCAGGTCGCCGGCCGACGTACGCACGACCACGGCGCCCCCGGCGTCGTCCACACCGGTCACCGATACGCCGAGGCGTACGACGCCGGGCGGCAGCGCGGCGGCGAGCGCGTCGATCAGGAAGCCGCGGTGCACGGCGCGCGTGGAGAGCCCGTAGCGGGTGGACAGGGCACCGCTGTCGGATCGGCTCAGCCAGGTGCCGTCGGGTGTACGGAGCCCGACCGGGCCGGGCAGGGCGTCACCCGCCCACACGTCGGGGCCCAGGCCGATCGAGTCCAGGGCGCGCAGTGCGTTGGGGGCGAGCACGATGCCGGCGCCGATACCCGTGAGGGCGGGAGCCCGTTCACACACGGTCACGTGCCATCCGCTGCGGCTCAGGGCCACCGCCGCGGTCAGGCCCCCGATGCCGCCTCCGGCCACGACGGCATGACGAACACCCATATCGACTGCCTCCCTCACTCACCCACGCACCGCCTCTACAGCCGTAGAGGCGATCACCCCGCACTCTACATCTGTAGAGTGCGGGATGTGAGCCTTCCTGACCGTCGAGACCTGATCGCCGACGCCGCCATCAGCACGGTGGCCGCCGCCGGGCTGCGCGGCTTGACCCATCGCGCGGTCGACGCCGCCGCGGGGCTGCCGGCCGGCAGCACGTCGTACTACTTCCGCACGCGTAGCGCTCTGATCAGCGCGTGCTACCTCCGCCTGGCCGAACTGTCGGTCGCCGACGTGGACCGGTGGGAAGCGGAGCACGGGCGCCCGGACCCGGACTCCGCCGCGGAGGCGCTGGCCGCGCTGCTGCACCACTGGCTGACGGCGGAACGAGACCGCCAGCTCGCCCGATTCGAACTCAGCCTGGAGGCGACCCGCCGCCCGGAGTTGCGTGCCGACCTGCAGACCGCCGGCCTCGCCGCACGGTCCAGGGCCGCCGCCGTCCTGGCGGCGCTCGGCGCTCCCCATCCGGCGTCGGCGGCGGACCTGCTCGTCGCCTGGACCGACGGACTGTTGTACGACTGGCTCGCCGGCGCGACGGCCGCGACCCGCCCGGTACCCGACGTGACCGAGCTGACCCCGGTCGTCCGGCGGATGCTCGCCGCCGTGCTCTCCACCTGACCGGCGCCCGCCCCCCTACGCGCCGCAGGCCCGACTCGCCACCGGCGCTTGTCCGGATGCCTCGATGCCGTCGCCGGGACACATGAACCGCCGACAGGTCTCAGACGCAGGTGCTCGTCTCCGGAGTGCAGAAACGGACCTGCGGGTAGCGCATGGACGGCTTGTCCAGCAGGGGCTGCGGCCGGTCGCGCAGGTGCAGGTCGAGGAACGCGCGGGCGTATCCGCGGACGATCTTCGAGGCGCGGGCAGCCGGCAGTGCGGCGCCGATGTCGATTCCCAACTGCTCGGCCAGCAGTCCGATGTCGGTGAAGGAGGCGTGTTCGGCTCCGGCCGCCACGAGCCATCGCTTCCACCCGGTCAGGCGTTGCCAGTCGCGTTCCCAGGTGGCGACGGCGCCGCCACCGCTGCCCGGGCTGTACTGGGCCTGCCTGCCGAGGAAGAGGAACGGCCGGGACAGGCCGCCGTCCGGAATCGGGACCTGGGTCATGCCGTCGATGTCGATGCCCGCGCGTACCCGGGGGTCGGCCAGCATGGACGTGACGGCGCTCGCACCGCCGACGGAGTGACCCGCCATCGCGATCCGCGATGGGTCGATGAGCCGGGAGCCGTCCCATTCCGCGTGTGCCTCGGTCAGTTCATCCAGTACGAAGGAGACGTCGGCGGCCCGGCCCGTGACCAGCCGATTCCAGAACGCTTCGTCATGCGGTACCTCGCAGGCGGCGCAGGTGGCGACCCGGCCGTCCGAGAAGGTGGTGGCAACACTCTCGTACGTGTGGTCGATCGCGGCCACGACATAGCCGTGGCTCGCGAGGTCCTCGGCGAGCGTGGTCAGCGTGGCGCGCGGCTTGGTGAAGCCGGGAGAGAGCACGACCAGTGGCAGGCTTCGCGTGTGCCCTGCCGGTCGGGCGTCGGCGAAGGCGTTGGTCCGTGTCGTGCTCAGCACGTCCAACGGCACACCGGTGATACCTCCCTCCGTGAGGAGCAGTTCGGACTCCGTCGGGGTCATGTACTGCGCCCGACGCCCGTTCGGCGAGGCCGTCGGATACCACAGGGAGACCATGAGTTCGCGGGCGTCGACCCCGGGAGCCCAGGGGTCGGGGCGGGAGTCGTCCGTGAGGTGCAGGGAAGTGGTACCGACCGCACGGGGCCCGGTCGGCCTGGGCAGATACGGTGCGCCGCCCGGGCCGTCGGCCGCCGCGGCGGGAGGTCCGCCCAGGCCGACGGCGAGCGTGAGCAGTGCGGTGGCGACGGTCAGGCCACGGCGGAAGAGTGCGGGGTTCACAGGATCGTCCGTTCTCCACTGGGGGCGGGCGGGCCGTCGTCGTACGGGCGGCTCACCTCACGCGGTTCGAGCACCGGCGTGGTCATGAAACGGCTCCTCGGGTACGGCAGTTGGATGCGTGAACGTTAGGAGCGGGACCGGCTGTCACGCGTCAGCCGCCCGAACCCCTTGCGGTACCGCGCCGGGATGAGCCCCGGAAGCGTCATCCCTGGGATGTAGGCGGGTGATGTAGCCGGTGCGACGGAGATGACCGCCGGGGCGGACTCCGCGGGCCCGCGCGGCAGCAACAATGAACCGGTGACGAACGTACGTACGGGGCTGAAGCGGCTTCAGGAAACCGCGCGTCAGACGGTCCGCGAGATCTGGCTCGCCACTGGTCCACCTCTGCGGCCCACCAGGCGCGCCTGGCAGTTCGACGTGCTGGTGGCACTGACGATCGGTATCGCCACCGTCTACTACGGCATCGACAACGCCGACAACGTCGTGGTGCGGGAGATCGCACCCGGCGTGGAGCGCGTCATGACGCGCCCGAACGGGCCCGGCGGCATGGCCTTCATGGTGACCCTCGCGTTCATCGCCTCGGCTGCCCTGGTGCTGCGGCGCCGCTGTCCGCTCGCCGTGCTGTGCGTCGTGACGGCCGCGACACTGGCGACACCGCAGAGCGTTCTGCGGCTGACCTTCTACGCGTACGTCATCGCCGTCTACAGCGCCGCCGTGTACAGCCCGTACCGGGTGGCGACCCTGGCGGCACTGCCGGTGTCGGTCCTCCTGGTCAGCACCTCGGGGAACTCGGTCACCCCGATCGTCCCCAACGAGTACATCGCGCTGCTGATCCTGGTCCCGATGGCCGTGGCCTCCGTCGGCCTGCGTACCTGGAAACACCGCACCGACGAGGGGCGCACCCGGCTCTCCGCGCTGGAACGTGAACAGGCCGAGGCGCTGCGCCGGGCCGTCGAGCACGAGCGGGCCAGGATCGCCCGCGAACTGCACGACGTCGTCACGCACAACGTCAGCGTGATGATCATCCAGGCGGGCGCCGCCCGCAAGATCATGAAAACCTCCCCCGAGCAGGCCGGCGAGGCACTGCTCGCCGTCGAGGCAGGCGGACGAGCGGCCATGACGGAACTGCGCCACGTCATGGGACTGCTCACCATGGCTGACGAGGGCGGGGGGACAGGCGTGGACGGCCCGGCCGCGGTGCCGGCCCCGCAACCCGGCCTGGACCAGCTGGAAACGCTGGTCGGGCGGGTCCGGGACACCGGGCTGCCGGTCGAACTGACCGTGACCGGCCCGCCGTTCCCCCTCCCGCCCGGCGTCGGACTCGCCGCCTACCGCGTGGTGCAGGAAGCTCTGACCAACACGGTGAAGCACGCCGCTGGTGCCACCGCTGCCGTGACCGTCGAATACGGTCCGGACCGGCTCCGGGTAGAGGTCACCGATACCGGAGGGCACGCGGGCGCGGGCGCGGCCGACGGAAACGGCCGGGGCCTGATCGGACTGCGCGAGCGCCTCGCCGTCTACGGCGGGACCCTGGACATCGGCCGACGCCTGACCGGCGGCTACCGTGTGGAAGCGTTGATGCCCCTGGAGGCACAGTGACCGATCCGCCGCGTGTGCTTCTCGCCGATGACCAGACACTGGTCCGTACCGGGTTCCGCATGATCCTCGGCGCCGACGGCATCGACGTCGTCGCCGAGGCGACGAACGGGGCCGAAGCCGTCGAAGCGGCCCGCCGCACCCGGCCCGACGTGATCCTGCTGGACATCCGAATGCCCGAGATGGACGGCCTGGAAGCCACCCGCCGTATTCTCGCCGCTCCCCAGGCCGGTGGACCCCGTGTGATCATCCTGACCACCTTCGACCTGGACCGGTACGTCTACGCGGCGCTCTCCGCCGGGGCCAGCGGCTTCCTCCTCAAGGACGTCACCCCCGAGTACCTGGTCGCGGCCGTCCGCACCGTCCGTACCGGCGACGCCCTCCTGGCGCCGGCCATCACCCGCCGTCTCGTGCAGCGGTTCGCCCGGCGTGGCAGCGATACCGCCTCCCTCCACCGCGACCTCGCCTCGCTCACCCCGCGCGAACTGGAGGTGCTCGGCCTGCTGGCCCGAGGACTGAGCAACGCCGAACTCGCCACCCGCCTCCACCTCGCCGAGACGACCGTCAAGACCCACGTGGCCCGCATCCTCGCCAAGCTCGGACTCCGCGACCGCGTCCAAGCCGTCATCGTCGCCTCCCAGCCTACTAACCTCGCCGTTTCAGTTGGGGCTGCTGGGTGGCTGACCGCTCTTGTTTGAGGCTGGGTCGGCCGGTGGGCATGGTGAGGGCCCGACGCGGGGTCGGGTCCNCCTCGCCGTTTCAGTTGGGGCTGCTGGGTGGCTGACCGCTCTTGTTTGAGGCTGGGTCGGCCGGTGGGCATGGTGAGGGCCCGACGCGGGGTCGGGTCCTCCGAGGTCCTTGAGTCGAGGTGGGTGGGAGTGGCGGGTCAGCCGGCGGGGCGGGGCAGTGCGGTCAGGCGGTGGAATGCGGCCGTGAGTTCATGTCGCCAGGGCCAGGTAGCCGATATCCGAAGGCGGAGGCGGCGACCGCCCCGGGTGATCCGGGCTGCGACGTGCAGGAGCCGGTAGCGGAGTTTCTTGGGTTCGGCAGTGGCGAGTTCGCCGTCCAGCAGGAGGACGCGGGTCCAGGCCAGGAGGTCGATCGCCGCGAGGCTGAGTTCGAGCCAGGCGGCGTTGACGCCGAAGCGGCGGGAGGGGAGGCGGCCGAAGCCGGTGCTCTTGCCGCACCGGATGTGGTCCTCGACGGTGGCGTGTCCGCGGTGGCGGACCTCCAGGAACTGGGCCGAGCCGGAGGTACAGGGGGTGTCGGTGAGGAAGACCTGATGCCGCAGGCCCTCGTCCCGGTCGAAGAGCGAGAGCTGGGCTCCGGGGTGGGGACGTTCACGGCGGACGATGACGCGGGTGCCGGCCGGGTAGCCGGCAAGGTCGCTCATGCCGGTCAGCTCGGCGATCTCGGCGGACTCACGAAGGGTGCCGTCCTGGTCCAGGGCAGGGTGCCAGACCTGCTCGGGCAGGGCGCGGATCGCGCGGCGGACCGGCTCGGTGACCGCGTATCCGACCGAGAAGAAGGTGCGGATTCCGCGTGCTCGCAGGTTCCGGACGTGGGTGAGGAAGGCTTTCGCGGATCCGGCGCTGTCGGTGCGGATCAGGATGTCGGTGCCGTGCCGGTGGGCATCGGGGATCTGCGCGAGAGCGTCGTCCAGCACCGCGATGTGGTCCGCGGCCGTGTTGGCTCCGGAGTTTCCGGGCCGAAGGCGCCCGGACATGGCCTCGCCGGTGTTGGCCAGGAAACACACCAGAGGATGGAAGCCGAAGCCGCCTTTGTAGGTGGGTGCGGCCGCCTCTTTCTCGGAGTGGCAGGTGATCAGTGTGGCGTCGATGTCCAGGACCAGGCCGGGCAGTTCCTGTCCGCCGGCTTTCGCCGCCGGTATGCCGCAGCGGGTCTCGGATGCCTGGAGCCAGGCCGCTTCCCGGGCCTGGGCGCGGGCCGAGCGCAGGCGGTCCAGCACGCGTTCGTCGACGGCGGACAGCAGCCGCCAGGCAGTCGGTGTCGAGGCAATGGGGCCGAACGCCTCGCCCTGGTCGCGCAGGACGGCCAGATCCGTGATGGTCTCGCCGCCGTCAGCGAGCATCACCGCGAGGTCGGTCGCGATCCGGCCCGGGTCATGACCAGTACCTCGTGGTCGAAGCGGTCTCAACGCGGTGGAGTACGCGCTGGTCAGCCCGGTGACATCGGCGAGATCAGCCAGCAACCGTGCGCCAGAGTGACTGACCACCCCCGCACCGTCAGCAGAGACATGGAGCTTGGGACGAGAACCGATACCCTGCACGCAGAAAGTGCCTTCCGTCTGGACCGACAGAACCCCTCGACAAGGTTCATCGTCCCAGCTCAGAAGGCACTTTCGCGTTCACGCCCATGATCCGGACGGACTCCAAGTGAAAGCCCGAGGCTA
>NZ_NTGZ01000488.1 GCF_002551245.1 Streptomyces sp. rh34 | reverse complement strand
AACCTCCCCCGGGGGCCGGGGCGGGCGTCGAACCGCGCCGACCCCCGCCCCGGCCCCCGGTCTCAGCAGCCGCAGTCGGCGGTTTCGGCCGGCGCGGTGAGCGGGTCGGCTCCGCGCCGCTCGACGCCCCCCGAGGTCTCGAAGGCGAATCCCTCGCGCACCCAGTACTCGAACCCGCCGAGCATCTCCTTGACCTGGTAGCCCAGTCGCGCGAGGGCCAGGGCCGCGCGGGTCGCGCCGTTGCAGCCCGGCCCCCAGCAGTACGTGATGACGGGAACGGCCGGGTCCAGCAGCGCCGCCGCCCGCTCGGGGATCAGGGCGGTGGGCAGGTGCACCGCCCCGGGCACACGCCCCTGGTCCCAGGACTCGGCGGAGCGGCTGTCCAGGACGACGAACCCGGGATCACCGTCGGCGGCGAGCGTGGAGGCGACATCGGAGACGTCGGCGTGGAAGGCGAGCGATCCACCGAAGTGGGCCGCCGCGGCAGCGGGAGAAGCGGGCGCGACGCGCAGGACGGGGTTGTCGGCCGTGGCCGTGAGAGGCGAAGTCATGACCATGAATCTATGGCCGTGGAACGGGACCGGGAAGTGAGATTTCCTGGCACTCCTCTTGATTCGCCGGGGATTCCCCTGTTCTCTCGGACGAGTGACCGACTATTCCCCGGACGCCACCGACTGGCGCATCCTCGACGTCCTCCAGCGCGACGGCCGCGCCACTTTCGCCGAGCTCGCACGCGCCGTCTCCATGTCCCCGAGCGCCGTGACGGAGAGGGTGCGACGACTGGAGGAGCTGGGGGTGATCAGCGGGTACGCGGCGGTGGTCGACGCCGAGCGGCTCGGTCTGCCCATTCTCGCCCTGGTGCGCCTGCGCTACCCGCACGGGAACTACAAGCCCTTCCACGATCTTCTGGAGACCACGCCGGAGATCATCGAGGCCCACCACGTCACCGGCGACGACTGTTTCGTCCTCAAGGTCACGGCCCGCTCGATGAAGCATCTGGAGGAGACCACCGGGCGGATCGGCGCGCTGGGCTCCGTCACCACCAGCGTCGTGTACTCCTCGCCGCTCCCCCGCCGGGCGATCGGCCGCTGACCCGGCGGGGCGTCCGCGAGGCCGCACCGGTCACAGGCGGTGGCGGACGGAGGAACCCTGACGCTCCTTCACCACCTCGAGGCGGACCGGGATCCGGCGGCGCAGGTCGGCCACATGGCTGACGATGCCCACGCTGCGGTCCCGCTCGCGCAGGGAGTCCAGCACGTCGAGCACCTCGTCCAGGGTCTGGTCGTCCAGGCTGCCGAACCCCTCGTCGATGAAGAGGGTGTCCAGGCGTACGCCGCCGGCCTCCTCGGTCACGACGTCGGCGAGGCCCAGCGCGAGCGCCAGCGAGGCGAAGAACGTCTCCCCGCCGGAGAGCGTCGCGGTGTCCCGTTCGCTGCCGGTCCAGGCGTCCACCACATGCAGCCCCAGCCCGGCCCTGCGACCGCCGGTGCGGGCGTCGGAGTGGACCAGGGTGTAGCGGCCGGAGGACATCCGACTCAGCCGGGCGGTGGCGGCCGCCGCCACCTGTTCGAGGCGGGCGGCCAGGACGTACGCCTCCAGGCGCATCTTCCGCTCGTTGTCGGCGGAGGTGCCCGCCGCCAGACCCGCGAGGCGGGCGATCCGCTCGTACTCCTGGCGCACCGGGCCCAGCCGCCGCACCTCGTCGGCGGCCTGGCTGGAGAGGCGGGTCAGCTCCCCGCAGCGCTCCTCGGCGGCGGCGCGTGCGGAGGACGCCTCGCGCAACAGCCATTCCGCGGTCTCGAACTCGCTCTGTGCGGCCGATGGCCGAGCAGGGGGCTGCTCGGCGGCCTCGCGGGCGTCGCGTTCGGCGCGGCGGTCGGCGACCGCCGCGGCCTCGGCCTGCCAGGCGTCGACGCGGTGCTGGAGGTCGCGTTGGGCGGCGGCGTCGAGGAGGGTGGCCGCCGCGGCCTCCGGGGTGTCGAAGCCGGCCCGGAACGCCGCGTCGGAGAGCCGGCCGTCGGCCTCCTTGCGCCGCCGGTCCGCGTCCTGTTCGGCGCGTACCGCCTCGGCGCTG
>NZ_NTGZ01000487.1 GCF_002551245.1 Streptomyces sp. rh34 | reverse complement strand
GACAGAACCCCTCGACAAGGTTCATCGTCCCAGCTCAGAAGGCACTTTCGCGTTCACGCCCATGATCCGGACGGACTCCAAGTGAAAGCCCGAGGCTAGAACACCGACATCACAGGAAACGGCGTTACGGGAACACAGGCGCCCCATCACGCGTCAGCCGCCACCCCACCGAAGCGAACGCCGCCGGATCCACCGACCCCTTCTCCCGCACCCACCCGATGATCGTGTTCCGGATCTCGTCCGAATCCGCCCACACCTGCCGCGCACCCGGCACATGCGGGAAGTTCCCCCCACCACTCGCCCGGTAGTTGTTCACCGCGAACACGAACCGCGCCGCCGGATCGATCGCCTCCCCCTCGAAGGACAACCCCACGATCCGCGAACCCACCGGCCGCGCGATGTCGATGTCGTACGTCACCCCCGACACCGCGTCGTAGTTGTAGTCCGGAATCCCGTCCGCGTTCGTCAGCTTCGCCGTGTCCACCGGACCCCCCGCGGGCGTCCGCACGAAATACCGCGCCGAATACTCCAGGTACTCCTTCAACTGCGCACCCGTGAGCAGCCGCGCCTCCAGCGTGTTCTCGAACGGATACAGCCCCGCCGCGTCCTTGATCGTCACCTCGCCGGCCGGAATCCCCGCCGCACGCGAGAAACACGAAGCCTGCGACAGCACCGGCAACGCCGCGTACTCCCCACCCGCCAGCGCCGCCCTCACCGTCTCCGCCTGCACCTGGTTGATCAGATCGATGATCGGCTCGTCCTTCCACGGCGCGTCCGCCGTCGACATCGCCACCACCGACGTACCGATCACCTGATTGACGTACTCCACCACCTTGCGGTGCTCCGACCGCAGCAGCGACGTCACCTTCCGGTCCTCCGGCACCGTGTTGGAGTTCACCACCCGCGAACCGGCCTCCTCCACCATCCAGCGGCCCTTCTCCCACACCAGATCGAAATCGAACAGCGTCAGCCGCTGACCCCACTTCGCCGGCTCCGAGAGCACGACCCGCTTTCCGGTCTCCTTGTTCGTCACGAAGTGCTCGGCGATCTCCACATGCGCGTGCCCCACCAGAATCGCGTCGATCCCCGGCACCTGCTCCGCCACCAGAGCCGCCGCGTTCTCCACGTACGGCAACTGATCCCCCCACGACGACGTCCCCGAAGAACCCGAATGCGCCGAGACCAGCACCACGTCCGCACCCATCGACCGCAGCTTCGGCACCCACTTCGCCGCCTGCTCCTCCAGACCCGGGAACACCATCTTCCCGCCCACATGCGCCTTGTCCCAGATCGCGACACCAGGATTCGTCAACCCCAGCACCGCCACCCGCACATCACGCCCGTACGGCGTCCGCATCCGCTTGATGACATACGGGGCGAACGCCGGCCGCAACGTCTTCGCGTCCAGCGCATTCGCCCCGAGCAACGGAAAGTCGCACTGCTCCTCGAATTTCCGCAGCACCGGAATGCCGTAATTGAACTCGTGATTCCCGAGCGCAGCCGCGTCGTAACCGATCGCGTTCATCGCCCGCGCCATCGGATGCACCGGACCACGCCGCGCCGTGATCGGATCGACCTTCGCGTAGTAGTACGACAACTGCGTGCCCTGGATCGTGTCACCCGCGTCGATCAGCAACGTGTTCCCACGCCCCTTCTCCCGGCGCACCTGCTCCACCAACGTCGAGATCTTCGCCAGACCGACATCGTTGTGCGCGGCGTCGTCGTACTCCTTGCCCGTGAAGTAGTCCCAGTTGAAGACGTTCCCGTGCAGATCGGTCGTGCCCATCACCGTGAACGAGTACCGCTTCGCCAAACGCCCGTGACCGCGACCGCGCCCCTTCGCCTCCACCGCCCCGGCCGAGCCCACGACCGCCCCGCCCACCATCGCCACACCCGCACCGGCGGCAGCCGAACGGCCCAGAAACGTCCTACGGTTCAACGGCATCTCTTCACTCCTCGTTCAGTAGGGCAACGCGCGTAGATTCTGGCCCAGCGCCCACCCCGCACAACACCCCACGCAGGTTTCGATCCGATGACCACCCGACACACACCACGACGCACCACCCCCGTGCCACAGTGAACACATGACCCAGACCCCCGCACCCGCCCCCCACCACCCCTACGGAACCCC
>NZ_NTGZ01000486.1 GCF_002551245.1 Streptomyces sp. rh34 | reverse complement strand
GAGATGTGTATAAGAGACAGCTCGCGCACCGGCTGGCGCTGCCCGAGGCGGACACCGAACGGGTGCTGCGTCGGCTGGAGCAGCAGGGCCTGGCCGCACAGTCCTCGGCACGGCCTGGCCGCTGGGTGGCGGCGCCGCCCGGCGTGGCGCTCGGCGCGCTGCTGATCCAGCAGCGGCACGAGCTGGAGCAGGCGGAGCTGGCGTCCGCTCTGCTCGCCGAGGAGTACCGGGCCGAGGCGAGCGAACCGGCGGTGCACGACCTGGTGGAGGTGGTGACGGGGGCGAGTGCCGTCGCCCAGCGCTTCCACCAGCTGCAGCTGGGAGCGGTGTCGGAGGTGTGCGCCCTGGTGACGGGCAAGCCGATCGCGGTGACCGGGATGGAGAACGAGTCCGAGGAGCGGGCGACCTCGCGCGGGGTGAGCTACCGGGTGGTGGTCGAGCGCGAGGTGCTGTCGACGCCGTTCGGGATCCTGGAGCTGTCGGCGGCGCTGAGCCGGGACGAGCAGTGCCGGGTGGTGGACCGGGTGCCGACGAAGCTGGTGGTGGCCGACGGGAGCCTCGCGATGGTCCCACTGACCGGGCGGGGCGCGGAGCCCGCCGCCCTGGTCGTGCACGCCAGCGGTCTGCTGGAGTCGCTGATGGGCCTCTTCGAGGCGGTGTGGCGGGACGCGATGCCGCTGCGGCTGGGCGAGGGCGGCGGCGGGGTGCGCGAGGACGGGGTCGGGCCGGATCCCACGGACCTGGAGATCCTCTCGCTGCTGCTGGCGGGGCTGACGGACGCCAGTGTGGCCAAGCAGCTGGATCTGGGGCTGCGGACCGTGCAGCGCCGCGTCAAGGGCCTGATGGAGCTGACCGGCGTCTCGACGCGGCTCCAGTTGGGCTGGCATGCGTACGAGCGTGGCTGGGTGGCCCGGACCGGGCCGGCCTGAGACGGCGTCGGCGCAGGTCGATGCCGGTGGGCACGGTGCGCTGACGGGCGGAGCGGGGCACTCTCCGGCAGGCTGGTCAGATGAGTGTGTGGCAGCTCGTCGCCGTGGGCCTGGTCATGCTGCTGGGCCTGGTCGGGGTGCTGGTGCCGGGCGTGCCGGGTCAGGCGATCGTCTGGGCGGCGGTGCTGTGGTGGGCGCTGACGGACATGACGCCGGCCGCCTGGGGCGTCCTGATCGGCGCGACGGCGCTGATGCTGCTGAACCAGGCCCTCAAACCGCTGCTGCCACCGCGCCGCCCGGGCGACTCCGGGGCCCCTCGCCGCACCCTGGTGATCGGCGGGGTCGCGGGGATCGTCGGCTTCTTCGTCGTGCCCGTGGTCGGCGGGATCCTCGGGTACGTGGGGGCCATCTTCGGCGCGGAACGGCTGCGGCTGGGCAGCAGCGGCGCGGGCTGGACGTCGGTGCGCTCGGTCATGCGGGCGACGGGCTACGCGGTTCTGGTGGAGCTGTTCTGCTGCCTGCTGGTGGCGGGCGCCTGGCTGGGCGCGGTGCTCTGGGGCTGACGCGGCGCTCCGGCCCGACCGGGCGCGCTCGGGCCGTTCGTTCCGAACATGCCGGACTCGCGGGCCCGGTCCGAACCGAACGGAAGGCCCGGGCGGCCGAAGTCAGCTCGGGACCGCCGCCCGCGCCGCTTCCAGGTGGCGCACGGCGTAGGAGCGCCAGGGCCGCCACCGCTCCGCGCCCGGCGTTCCGTACGGGTCCACGTCGGGGTCGCCGAGCGCCCGCATCCGGATCAGGGCGGCGGTGCGCCGGCCGATCCCGGGCAGCGTCAGCAGCGTCCGTTCCGACGCGTCCCGGTCGGCCCCGGCGTCCAGCCGCAGCCGCCCGTCAGCGAGCGCGACGGCCAGCGCCGCGAGGGCCGGGTCCTCGGCGGAGGCGGCGAGCACGTCCGGCTCCGGAAACACATGGGTGAGCCCGCCGCACGGCACGTCCAGCGCTTTCCCGTACCGCTCGACCAGCTCCCCGGCGGCCTCGCGGCCCACCAGGGTCCGCACCGCGGCCTCCTCCGGGTCGGCCGCGCCCGGCGACCGCAGCCCGGGGCGGGCGGCGACCAGCGGGGCGAGCCGGGGGTCGGCGGCCAGCGCCTCGTCCACGGCGTACGGGTCGGCGTCTGTCTCTTATAGACATCTCTGA
>NZ_NTGZ01000485.1 GCF_002551245.1 Streptomyces sp. rh34 | reverse complement strand
GACCAGGTCGGCCCGCCCCGCGCGCCGGGCGCGGTCGTGGTGGGGGTCCGGCGGCACGGGCGGGCCGTGCCCCGTGCCGTCGGCGGTGTCCGTGGGGGTGGCGTCCTCGGTCTTCACGCTGGCACGCTATGCACACCGGGCGGCGATCGGGCGGTACGGCAGGGCCGCGTCACCGAACCGTCAGATTCGTTCTCCCGGCCGCGATGCCCGTCCCCCCGCCCGGCCGCGACGTCAGAGTTTCGTCAGGAGTCGCGTCCGCCCGCCGGCGCTGTTCCCCGCTTAGCGTCGGCCTCATGCCCGAACGCCGTCGCATCCGCTCCCTCCCCGGCTCCCTCCGCGTCCCGCGCACGCCCGCCGACCCGTCCTTCTGGCGCAGCCCCGTGCGCGGAGCGCGCTTCACCGCCGTGCTCGGCGTCATCCTGCTCGCCGGACTCACGCTGCTGTTCGTCACCGGTCTGCTCTCGTACGCCGCCTACAACCCGGACCTGAACCGGGTCAACGACAAGACCCCGGGCAAGGGGTGGCTCGGCTTCTACCTGTTCTCCTGGCCGACCGGCCCGCACTGGCTCTACCGGCTGACCCAGGGCCTGCACGTCACCGTCGGCATCGTGCTCGTGCCCGTCCTGCTCGCCAAACTCTGGTCGGTGATCCCCCGGCTCCTCGCGCTGCCGCCCGCCCGTTCCGTGGGCCACGCGCTGGAGCGGATCTCGCTGCTGCTGCTCGTGGGCGGAGCGCTGTTCGAGTTCCTCACCGGGCTGCTCAACATCCAGCTGGACTACCTCTTCCCCGGGTCCTTCTACACCCTGCACTTCTACGGGGCCTGGGTCTTCCTCGCCGGGTTCGTCACCCATGTGGCGCTCAAGATGCCCGGGGCCGTACGGGTGTTGCGCAACGGCATCCCGCGCGGCGAACCGGACACCCTCGCCGCCCCCGACCCGCTGCCCGCCACCCTGTCCCGGCGCGGCGCGCTGGCCCTCGTGGGGGCCGGTTCGCTCCTTTTGCTGGTCACCTCGGCCGGCCGCAGCTTCGACGGACCGCTGCGCCGCATCGCGCTGCTCACCCCGCGCGGCGGCACCGACCCGGGGCCGGGGCCGAACGCCTTCCAGATCAACAAGACCGCCGCCGCCGTACGGGTCACACCCGCCGACACCGGGGAGCGCTGGCGGCTGACGGTACGGGGGCCGGCCGGGGAGTTCCGCTTCTCCCGGGCCGAGCTGCTGGCCATGGAACAGCACAGCGCCGCGCTCCCGATCGCCTGCGTGGAGGGCTGGTCGACCTCGGACCAGCGGTGGCGCGGGGTACGGCTCTCCGATCTGGCGGCCCTCGCCGGATACCCGGACCGGCCGCCGGGCGTGTTCGTCGAGTCGCTCCAGCGCAGCGGCTCCTTCCGCAAGGCCGCGCTGCGCGACAACCAGGTCCGCGACGGCCGCTCGCTGCTGGCGCTGGAGGTGAACGGCGCGCCGTTGTCGCCCGACCACGGCTACCCGGCCCGCATCATCGTGCCCGCCGCGCCAGGGGTGCTGAACACCAAGTGGGTCGAGACCCTGACGTTCGGAGAGCTGTGATGTCCACCCGAGCCGTACCGCCCGCACCCCGCCGCTCGCGGTTCTCGCCGCGCCGCGCGTACGGGGAGGGCCCGCTGCACCTGCTGCTGCTCGCCGCCACGTTCTGCCTGGCCGGCTACGCGGGCGTACGGCTGCTGGACGGGGACACCGTCGGCGTGCTGCTCTGGCTCGCCGGGTCGGCGCTCCTGCACGACCTGGTGCTGCTGCCGGTGTACGCGGGGGCCGACCGGGCGCTGCGCGCCGCGCTCGGCCCCCGGACGGCCCTGGTGAACTTCGTCCGCGTGCCGGCGTTCCTCTCCGGGCTGCTCCTGCTGATCTGGTTCCCGCTGATCGCCCGGCGGACCGAACGGCGGTACGAGGCCGCCGCCGGCACCTCCCCGGACGTCTACTTCGGCAACTGGCTGCTGATCACCGGCGTGCTGTTCGCGCTTTCCGCGCTCTGGCTGCTGGTCCGGGCGCTCCGCTCCCGAACGGGCCGGCGCAGCGAGACGAAGGTCCGCCCCTCCGCACCCCATTGACCGGCCGTACGCCAGCCGCCCGCGCGGGCGTGCCGCAGCAGGGCCGGCGTCCCGATCCGCGCCCAGGGGAAC
>NZ_NTGZ01000484.1 GCF_002551245.1 Streptomyces sp. rh34 | reverse complement strand
GACATCCCGATCGGCACGGCCATCGCGGGCCGTACCGACGAGGCGCTCGACGATCTGATCGGGTTCTTCGTCAACACGCTGGTCCTGCGCACCGACACCTCGGGCGACCCGACCTTCGAGGACCTGCTGCGCAGGGTCCGCGACAGCGACCTCGCCGCCTACGCCCACCAGGACGTGCCGTTCGAGCGCCTCGTCGAGGTNGGGCGACCCGACCTTCGAGGACCTGCTGCGCAGGGTCCGCGACAGCGACCTCGCCGCCTACGCCCACCAGGACGTGCCGTTCGAGCGCCTCGTCGAGGTGGTCAACCCGTCACGGTCACTGGCCAGGCACCCGCTCTTCCAGGTGTCCCTCGGACTGCAGGCCGTCTCCGCGTCCGACTGGGAACTGGCGGGCCTGCGGGCAGGCGCGCAGCCGATCGGCCTGGACACCGCGCGCTTCGACCTCTCCTTCAGCTTCGCCGAGGAGCGCGACCAGCACGGCTCACCGGCCGGTCTGCTGGCCGACCTGGAGTTCAGCCTCGACCTCTTCGACGCGGAGACGGTCGAGGGCATCGCCCAGCGCTTCGTGCGCTTGCTGGATCAGGCGGTGGCACAGCCGAGGCGTCGGGTGGGTGAGTTGGATGTGCTGGCGTCCGGTGAGCGTGAGCGGGTGTTGGAGGGGTGGAACGACACGCGTGCCGGTGAGGTGCCGGGTTCGGTTGTGGAGCAGTTCGAGGCGCAGGTGGCGCTGGTTCCCGATCGGGTGGCGGTGGTCTTCGGTGGTGTTGAGGTTTCGTATGCGGAGCTCAATGCGCGTGTCAACCGTCTTGCTCGGCTGTTGACCGGTCGGGGTGTCGGTCGCGGTGATCTTGTGGGTGTGGCTCTGCCTCGGTCGGTGGAGCTGGTGGTGGCGTTGCTCGCGGTGTTGAAGTCGGGTGCGGCGTATGTGCCGATCGATCCGGATCACCCGCAGGAGCGTATTGGTTATGTGCTTGATGATGCGCGTCCGGCGTTGTTGATCACTTTTGACGGGTTGTTGGTGGAGCCGGCTGCCGGGGCGGGGGTTGAGCGTCTTGTGCTCGACTCGCCGGGTGTGGTGGAGGCTCTGGCCGGTCAGGGTGATGGTGATCCGGTTGGTGTTGCGGGATTGGTTGCGGCTGATGCGGCGTATGTGATTTATACGTCGGGTTCGACGGGTCGTCCGAAGGGTGTGGTGGTGCCTCGGGGTGGTCTGGAGAATTTCCTGGCGGGGATGGGTGTGTTGTTCCCGTTGGGTGGTTCGGATCGGTTGTTGGCGGTGACGACGGTCGCGTTTGATATTGCGGGGCTGGAGTTGTATTTGCCGTTGGTTTCCGGTGCGGGTGTGGTGTTGGCGTCGAAGGATGTGGTGGTTGATCCGGGGGCGTTGGCTGGTTTGGTGGTGGGTTCGGGTGTGACGGTGATGCAGGCGACGCCGTCGTTGTGGCAGGCGTTGGTGGCTCATGTGCCGGATGGTGTGCGTGGGTTGCGGATGCTGGTGGGTGGTGAGGCGTTGCCGGGTGTGTTGGGTGACGCTATGCGGGGTCTTGGTTCTGGGGTGGTGAATCTTTACGGGCCTACGGAGACGACGATCTGGTCGACTGCGGGGGTGTTGGGGGAGCGGGTTGGTGCTCCTTCGGTGGGTTCGCCGATTCGTAATACCCGGGTGTATGTGCTGGATGGTGGTCTGCGTCCGGTTCCTGTGGGTGTTGCGGGTGAGTTGTATATCGCGGGTGAGGGTTTGGCTCGTGGTTATCTGGGTCGTCCGGGTATGACTGCTGATCGGTTTGTGGCTGATCCGTTCGGTGTTGCCGGGTCTCGTATGTATCGCACGGGTGATGTGGTGCGGTGGGGTGCGGATGGGCAGCTGGACTTTGTGGGTCGGGTTGATCATCAGGTGAAGGTCCGGGGTTTCCGGATCGAGCTGGGTGAGATCGAGTCGGTGTTGTCGGGGCATGCGTCGGTGGCGCAGGTGTCGGTGCTGGCTCGGGAGGATCGGCCGGGGGACAAGCGGCTGGTCGCGTATGTGGTTCCGGTGGCGGGTGCGGTGCCGGACGTGGCTGAGTTGCGGGCGTTCGTGGGCCGGTCGTTGCCGGAGTACATGGTGCCCTCGGCGGTGGTGGTGCTGGAGGCGCTGCCGCTGACACCGAACGGCAAACTCGACCGCAAAGCACTCCCCG
>NZ_NTGZ01000483.1 GCF_002551245.1 Streptomyces sp. rh34 | reverse complement strand
CGGCGACGGTGCGCACGAGCGCCTCCGGGTCGCCCGCCAGCCGGATGCCCTGCGCGGTGGCGGGGAGCCGGGCGGCGGCCCGGGCGGCGAAGGCGGCCAGCGTCTCGGGGTGGTCCAGTTCGCAGATCCGGCCGAGTCCGCGCCGGCCCTCGGGGTCGGTGGGGTCGGGGACGAGGGGCCCGGTGATCCGCAGGTCGAGGGCGCCGGCCAGGGCGTCGGAGACGCCGGGGTCCGCCGTGTCGGCGTTGGTGTGCGCGACGTGGAGCGCGATGTCGTGCTTGATGAGGGTGTGGACGACCCGGCCCTTGAAGGTGTCGGCGGCGACCGTCGTCGTCCCGCGCAGATAGAGCGGGTGGTGGGTGACGATCAGCTGGGCGCCGAGCTCCCGGGCCTCGTCGGCGATCTCGCGGACCGGGTCGACGGCGAACAGCACCCGGTCGATCTCCGCGTCCGGATCGCCGCAGACCGTCCCGACCGCGTCCCATCCCTCGGCCCGCTCGGAGGGCCAGAGGGCGTCGAGGGCGGCGATGACTTCAGACAGACGGGGCACGGGGGAAAGGCTACCTGTCCGGGGTGGTCCGTCGCCCCTGGCCGCCGGACCTGTGGGCCAGGACCGGCGGCCGGACACGAATCGTTACTTCACCGGGGCGCCGCGACGCTCCCGTACCGGGGAGACGGTCACTTCACCAGGTCGGCGCGGAGGTCGTCGAGGACCAGACCGGCCGAGGTGACGCCGAGGCCCAGGTACCAGGTCTCGTCGGAGACGTCCTTGGCCCGGCCCTCCTTGACGGCCTTCAGGTTCTTCCACAGCGGGTTGGACCGGGCGGTGTCGCGCTGGGTGGCCTTCGCGTCGCCGTAGACGCCGGTGAAGATCCAGTCGGCGTCCGCCTCGTCGATCCGCTCCGGGCTGATCTCGGCGGCGAGGTCGTTGATCTGCTGGTTCTTCGGACGCGGCAGCCCGACGTCTTCGAGGATCGTGCCGATGAACGAGGCCTTGGCGTAGAGGCGGAGACGGTCGGGCATGTAGCGGACCATCGAGACGGTCGGCTTGTCGGGGCCGATGTCCTCGCCGAGCTTCTTCGCCTTCTCCTCGTACGCGGCGAGCGCCGCCCCGGCCTGCTTCGCGCGGTCCAGTGCCTGGGCGTTGAGGAGGTAGTTCTCCTTCCAGGTGAAGCCCGGACGGATCGAGAACACGGTGGGGGCGATCTTGGACAGCTCGTCGTACTTGTCCGCCGCGCGGAGCTGGCTGCCGAGGATCAGGTCGGGCTTGAGGCCGGCGATGGCTTCGAGGTTGAGGCTGTTGATGGTGCCGACGCTCTTCGGCTCGCCCGCGCCCTTCGCCAGGTACGAGGGGATGGCCGCGTCGCCCTCGCTGGGGGCGTAGCCGACCGGCTTCAGGCCCAGCGACACCACGTTGTCGAACTCGCCGACGTCCAGCACGACCACGCGCTCGGGCGCGGCCTTGATCTCGGTCCTGCCCATGGCGTGGGTGACCGTACGGGGGAACTCGCCGGCCTCGGCGTCGGTGCCGTACGCCGCGGTCTTCTTCGCCGCGTCCGCGAAGTCCTTGCCGCCGGTGGCGACGGCGGCCTTCTTGCCGCCGCCCGCGTCGGACTTCGCCGCGTCCGCGTCGCCGCCGTCACCGCCCCCGCAGGCCGACAGGGAAAGGGCGGCCGCCACGGCCAGGGCGACTGCGGCGGTACCGCGGGGTCGAGGGGACATCGCTTGCTCCAGATGATCCGCGTACGTGCGCGGGTGCACGGGCCCTTGGTTAGGGTCGCCTCACCATAGACGCGGCGGCCTTCCCCAGCACACTCGCCCCCTCCACCTCAGGAGAATCCGGGCATCACCACCCTTATGTGTGAAGTGAGGTGGCTCGTGTTGTTCGGCAGGAAGTGCGAAAACTAGCTTTCGTAGCCGGAGGTGACGAGTCCATGACTGCCTGTGCCATCGAGGGTGGATCCGCCGGGGCCGCCGCGACGGCGGAATCCGGAACGGAATCCGGAACGGAACCCGGTACGGAACCCGGCCTGAAGGAGTCCGGGGCGGAATCCTGGTCGGGGTCCGGCCCGGAGGAGTACGGAAGGGAACCGGAAACGGAGGGGTCCGGCGGCCCCGGGGCGCCGGCCGGGGCCGACGCTCCCCGCCTGCCCGGATCCGCCGCGGACGCGGGCGGCCT
>NZ_NTGZ01000482.1 GCF_002551245.1 Streptomyces sp. rh34 | reverse complement strand
CCCGCTCAGAGATGTGTATAAGAGACAGGGTGCCGGCCCCGCCGGGGCTCCCGGACCCGCCGCCGCGCGCCCCGAGGATCGCTGCCTGCGCCGCCGTCGGGTCCCGGGCCACCGACGGATCGGCGGGGGTTATCAGCCAGCGCGACGCGGGCGTCGCGTAGGCGCTCACCGAGAACGATCCCGCCAGGGACTGCCAGATCCCGCCGCCGCCCCGCCGCCCGGCCAGATCCAGGCGGTACAGCTCGGTCGCCGACCGGACCGCCTCGCCCACGTCCCGGGGGAAGGCGAGGCCGACCTCCGGGGCCGGGTCCGCGTCCGCGAGGCCGATCTCGTGCAGCGGGACGGGCCGGCCGAGCTTGGCCCCGATCGCCGCGGCGATGAGATGCGGCGCCGCTCCCTGCGGCACCATTCCCTTGGCGACCCACCGGGCCACCGAGGTCTTGTCGTAGCGAAGTGTCAGACCGCGCTGTGCTCCGAGGTCGTTGACCCGCCGGGCGAGCCCGGCGTTACTGATTCCCGCGAGGGCGAGAACCGTGCCGAGCTTCTCGTTCGGCCCGCGTTGCTCCCTGGACATGCGCCACCCCTCGACACACAGACAGCCGCCGCGTCACCGAGGGCGGCGCGCGGCATTCGTACCGATGCCTCCCCAGGTTCGAACCTCCGTACTCCGCCTGCACACGCATGTGGCCGAGCCCCGAGGAATATGCCCCCCTGCTGAGAACACCAGTAAACACAGCGTAGTTCTCCCTATCCCTACCGTTAAGGGGCAGACGTCCGGATGGCGGGATTGTTGTCCGTGCGGGTGGTCCGGGCCCCCCGCACGGCGGCGCGCGGACCGGGGTGCGGCGTGCTCCCGGTGTGTGGCCGTGCGCCCGGCCGTGCGCTCTGGCCCGGCGATCGCCGGAAGGCTTGTCTGGGACCTGCGTGGGTCGGCCCGCTGCACTGGACTCAGTGGGCTGGGGGAAACCGCCGCTCCATTCCCCGCGGGCGGTGGACCGGTCCGGGAGGTGAGGCCCACCTCCCGGACTGTGCGTGGAAGGGTCCGCCAGGGGGGTGCGGCGCGACATGCGCGCAGGGTGGCGCTTCGAGAGAATGGCCGAATAGCGACGGTCCGGTGAAGGTCTGGCCAATGGTCCGACTATGGCCGGATATCAGCGCTGTTTCCGGGCGGCGCCGGCCCTTCCCCTTCCACGGGGGCGGGCCGGGGCGGCGCGGAGACCGGACGGCCCCGCCTCCGGAACTCCCGGAACCGACAGTTCCGTTGTTGTCGTCGCGGTGAAGATCGCGTCGGGCCTTTGCCAGGGGCGCATGCTCTTCCGGCGTGCGCTGCCCGTACACCCTCTCGTGCGGCATTGTCGTGGCAGCATGTCCCGCAGCGGCGTTTCGCTCGTCAAGTGCGCCGTTTGTCCACAGCCTGTGGAGGCGGCGATGCGTTGGTTGGTGGGATGGAGCAGTATCGCCGCGAGCTTCGGCACTGTCGGCGCCGTCGGAAACGGCGGAGAGGGGCGCACGGTTCACCCCGTGGGCTCCCAACTCCTGTGGGGAGACCCGGATCCGCTGTGGGCGGTCGGCGACTGGAGGCCCGACGAGATCCGCGTCATCGGCGTCGCGACCCCCGAAGGGGCGCCCACCGCCCGCCTCGCGGTCCTCGGCTGCTGCGGCGCCACCGACGAGCAGCTGCGCGTCGGGCTGCTCGCCGCGCGGGGCGGCGCGATGCGCCATCTCACCGCCTGGCCCGGCAGTTACACCGCCGTCGTGCAGATCGGCCGCCGCATCACCGTCGCGGGCGACCTGGCCGGAGCCCGGCCCGTCTTCCACACCCCCTGGGCCAACGGCACCGCCTTCGCCACCGCCGCCCTGCCGCTCGCCGACCTCATCGAGGCCCAGCTCGACATCGGGCACCTCGCCGCCCTGCTCGCCTGCCCGGAGACCCCCGAGGCCCTCGGCGACGGCACACCCTACGTCGGCGTGAAGCGGGTCCCGCCGGGCCACGCGCTCATCCTCCGGGAGGGCTCGCGGGAGATCACCGGGTACGAGGCCGTCGCCTCGCTCGCCGTCGCCGCACCCCAGGCCGACCCGGTGCACGCCGTGGAGGGCGTACGGGACGCGCTCGTCGAAGCCGTACGCGCCCGGCTCACGGCCCCGCGCCACGCGCCGGAAACCCAGCCGCCGGACCCGGGGCCCGTCCCCGGCATGGGCCTGTCTCTTATACACATCTCTGAGCGGGCTGGCCAGGCAGA
>NZ_NTGZ01000481.1 GCF_002551245.1 Streptomyces sp. rh34 | reverse complement strand
ACAGAACCCGGGGCCCGTCCCCGGCATGGGCCCCGCCGACCGGCGCGCGGCCCGGGGCGGCCCCGTGGCGGGCATCGGCGCCGACCTCTCCGGAGGCAGCGCCTCCGCCACCCTCGCCCTGCTCGCCTCCGGACTGCCCGGACTCCCCGGCACCCTCCTCGGCCACGGCACCGGCGCGGGGGAGCGGCTGCTCGCCGTCACCTTCAACGACCTCACCACCCGCGGCAACGAGGACGAGCTGGAGCGGGCCCGCGCCATCGCCGCCAACCCGCGCCTGCACCACGTGGTCGTCGCCGCCGGCGAAGAGGCCCTGCCGTACGCCTCGTTGGGGACCGGAGCCCTCACCGACGAACCGGCCCCCTCCCTCGTCCTCGCCGAACGCCACCGCCGCCGGCTGTCCGCGGGCAGCGCCGACCACCTCGTCGGGCACGGGGCCCGACAGGTCCTGGACGCGCACCCGGCCCGCCTCGCCGACCTCCTGATGGACCGGCGCAGACGCCACCTCCTGCGCCCCGTCGCCGCCCTCACCAAGGCCGAAGGCCCCACCGCGCACTCGCTGTTCGTCCCGCTGACGCTCTACCGCGCCGCCCGCCGCCTGGCCCGTACGTCCTACCGCACCGGCCTGGAGTCCGCCGCCGGGCTCCTTCCCGACGCCAACCGTTACGCCCCCGACCTCGCCACCCCCGCCGACGCCTCGCTCGCCGCCCTCGCCTGGTCGCGCCCGGGTCCGGCGGCGCGCTGGCTGACGGGGGAGGCACTGGCCGAAGTATCGGTTCGTCTCCAGGAGGCGGCGATCCGGCCCACCTCCGTGCAGCGCCCGGGGGAGGCCCGGGCCCGCGCCGCGCTCGCCCGGGGCGCCGCCGACCACCGGATCCTGGAGCAGGCCGCGGAGATCCGCAGCCAGCGCCTGCACGCCCCGTTCCTCGACAACCAGGTGGTCCGGGCGGCCCGCGCGCTGCCCGAGTCGCTCCGTGTCCAGCCCGGCGCACGGGCCGCGATCCTGCGCCGGGTGCTCGGCGGGGCGGGCATCCACGATCTGCCGCCCGGCTGGGGCACACCCTCCCAGGCCACCTCCACCGCCGTCACCCGCACCGGCCTGCGCCTCGCGCTGCCCGACCTGATGGCCCTCTTCGACGCCCCGCTGTTGGCCGACGCGGGCCTGGTCGAGGCCCGGGTGGTCCGCAAGGCCCTGCGCGCCGCCTCCGAGGGCGAGCCGCTGCCTCTGGACGGACTGGCGGACCTGGCCTCCACCGAACTGTGGCTGCGCCGCCTGCTGGCCCGGCGCGGCACCTGCTGGACGGGTACGGCCGCTCCGCGCCAGCGCGCGGTCGCGGGCGGTGTGACCCCCGCCCGGCGCACGCTCCAGTCCTGACCGGAACACGCTTCCGTCCTGACCGGAAGGCGACGCCGGGAAACCCGGCCCGGTCGCGCGTACGGCTCAGGCGCAGTTGATCCGGGAGTCCGCCCAGTCGGCCAGGGCCACCCCGCCGAACGGCGTCTCCGGCTCCACCACGAGGCGGATCGAGGACTGGCCGGCGATGTTCACGCTCACCGGGACGGCGGGATCGCCGCCCTCCATCACCGGGGAGCGCCAGAGCCGGGCCCCGTCCCCGTTGAACACGGAGAAGCGCACCGCGCCGAGCCCCATGGTCAGATCGTCCACCCCGACCATGGCCTGATAGCTCGTGCACGGCCGGTTCAGCTGGATGGTGACCGAGGAGCGGGCGTGCACGGTCACCCCGTGCGCGTAACGGGTGGAGGCGATGGACACGTTCGAACGCTGCCAGACCCAACTGCTCTGCCCCATCACGACCTCCGGCTCGCTCGTGTCGCCGAACACGGAGTACGCCAGCTCGCTGACCTGGTACACCTCCGGGGCGGGCGGGGGCGGCGTGGGTTTCGGCGGGGGAGTCGGCTTCGGGGACGGCGGCGGGCTCGGGGCCGGGGCCACGGGGGCGGGGGCGGCCGGAGGCTTCGGCGCCGGCTTCGGGGACGGAGGGGGAGGCGGCGTGGGCACAGCGGGCGCCACGACCGGCGGCTTCGCGACCGGTTCGGGCTCCGGCTTCGGCCGCTCGTCGCCGACGAGCGCCCACACCAGACCGGCCGCGGCGGCCACCACCACGGCGGCGGCGATCCCGGCCTTGGCGGGCGCGCCCAGCCCCTCGGAGGCCGCGGCGCCCCCGGCGGCGCCACCGGCGGAACCCTGTCTCTTATACACATCTCTGATGGCGGGCGGGAGGCGTGTAGATTTC
>NZ_NTGZ01000480.1 GCF_002551245.1 Streptomyces sp. rh34 | reverse complement strand
AGATGTGTATAAGAGACAGCGCCTCTTCTTCGGCGACCTCGCCGCCGAAGTTCTTCAGAAGCGCGTCGAGACCGCCGTCGAAGCCCTGGCCGACGGCGGCGAAACGCCAGACGTCCTTCAGGTAGAAGTCGCCGAGCATCACGGCGCGCTCGGTGGTGAACTCCGACCCGGTGAAGGAGTACCTCACCACTTCCTCGCCGCCCGCGACGATGCGGATGTATCCCGGGCCGATCTGGGACATCTGCCCGGGACCGTCGAGCGTCGCGGTGAAGGAGAGCTTCTGGATGGCTGCCGGAACGCGGTCGAGCGTGACGCGGAAGGACTCGGTGTCACCGGACTGGGCGCCGAGGAGCTGGATGGACTCCTCGGGCGATTTCGGCTGGTTGAAGAAGATGAAGTACCGGTCGTCGGAGAGCTGCTCATGGGCGTCGAGGCCGAAGCAGCTGATGTCGAAAGTCAGCCCGGGGGCCGCGATCTGCACACCTACGTACAGATCTGTCCCTGGCGTGAGATCACTGATCTTGGCCTTGTGGCCGCGTTGGAATTCCCTGGCCATGCGTAACGACCGTCCCCCATCCCGAAGGTAAATGCGTCGCGTCAGGCTAACCGCAAACGACGACATCGGGCCAAGCCGGTACACACCCGGTACAGAATCGGCGAACGCGACCGGTCCCGGTCACTCCTCGCGGGCGGCGGGCAGGTGGGGCAGCCGGTCGGCAGCCACGACGCCCTCCAGATACCCACGGGCGCGCTCGGTGCGCGGATACGCCTCCAGCAGCCGCCAGAACCGCGGACCGTGTCCGGGAACGAGCAGATGTGCCAGCTCGTGGAGGAGTACGTAGTCGACCACGTACTCCGGCATGCCCTGCAGCCGGTGCGAGAGCCTGATGCTGCCCTCGGCAGGGGTGCACGAGCCCCAGCGGGTGTTCTGGTTGGTCACCCAGCGCACCGAGACGGGCCTGGCGCGACCGTCGAAATACTGGGCGGACAGGCGCCCGGCACGCTCCGCGAGTTCGGTGTCGCCCAGGACGCGCTTGTTCTCCTGGGCGGCGAGCTTGTCCAGCATCACCCCCACCCAGCGCCGCTCCTCCGCCTCCGACATCCGGGCCGGGATGAGCACGATCGTGCGGTCGCCCTCCCGGTAGGCGGAGACCGTTCTCCTGCGCCGGGTGCTCCGGCGGACCTCGACCGCGCTCGTCGCCGAAGCGCGGGCCGGATGGGCTGCCGCGCTGCGCTGATGGCTTCCGGCGCTGGGCGCGGGGGTCTCCCCGGCGAAGCCGGACGACGGGTCGGCGGGCACGCCACGACGTTACCCGCTGTCCGCGGGGGAAGTCCCGCCCCGGGAACGGTTCCGCGGCGATCCCCGCACGGCACGCGGCAGGTGAACGACCAAAGGCTTGAACGATCAAGGGCTTGAACGACTAATGACCGGTGCCTGTGGACAACTCCGGGCACGGTTGAGCGCGGCCCCGCATTCTGACGGAGGTCCCGCGGAAAGACCCGTGGATCAACCGGTCTGCGAGCACACCTGTGCCCGCGACACCGCTCGGGGGGAGAAATCATGCATCCGATGCTGAAGCCCGCACTGCGTCGCGCCTGGCGCGGACGGAACACCGTGCAATTCGGTGTGACACCCGCACATGCTGTGACGCTCGGACCGGTGGACCTCGCCACGGGGAGCTTTCTGGAACTGCTCGACGGCACGCGCGGACTGCGGCTCCTGCACGAGGAGGCCCGCGCTCTGGACCTGTCGGAACATCATGTGGACACCCTGCTGACCCGCTTGGCGGAGGCGGGGCTCCTGGACGACCCGAGACCGGCCGACCCGGGGTCCGACGTCCTGTGTCGTCGTGCCGAGGTGATGGACCGCCAGCGCCCCGATGTGGCCTCCCTGTCGGTCGTCCGTCCCGAGCCGGGCGGCGGCACGCGCCGGATGGCGGCCCGGCGGGCGATGCGGGTCCAGGTGCGGGGAGCCGGCCGGGTCGGGGCGTCCATCGCCTCGGTGCTCTCGGGTGCGGGGGTGGGGCATGTGGAAGTGCTCGACGGGGGCCGGGCCGAGCCCTGGGATGTGGCGCCCGCGGGACTCCCCCCGGCAGCCGTGGGGGAACGGCGCGACGTGGCGGCCCGCCGGCTCGTCCGCCGGTCCGCACCGGGGCCGGCTCCCCGGCGAGCGACGGCGGACGGCTATCTCTTATACACATCT
>NZ_NTGZ01000479.1 GCF_002551245.1 Streptomyces sp. rh34 | reverse complement strand
CCGACCCGCGGATCGCCCCGCCCGCTCCGGCCGCCCCGCCCGCTCCCCCGGCGGCCCCGGCCGCGCCCGCGGGCTCCGGGAAGATCAATCTGGACAAGGGCCGGGTCAGCCTCCAGAAGAACCAGACCGTGTCCCTCGTCAAGGGCGGCGCCCCGCTGCTCTCGCGGGTCAGGATGGGCCTGGGCTGGGAGCCCGCGTTCCGCGGCAAGGACATCGACCTGGACGCCTCGGTGATCGCCTACGGCCCCAACCGCAACCACCTGGACAGCTGCTACTTCGGCAAGCTGACCATTCTGAACGGGGCGATCAAGCACTCCGGCGACAACCTCACCGGTGAGGGCGCGGGCGACGACGAGGTGATCATGGTGGACCTGGGCCGGATCCCCGCCGAGGCGACGGGCCTGGTCTTCACGGTGAACTCGTTCACCGGCCAGAAGTTCAGCGAGGTGGCCAAGGCCTACTGCCGGCTGATCGACGACGCGTCCGGCGAGGAGCTGGTCCGCTTCGACCTCACCGGCGCGGAACCGCAGACCGGCGTGATGATGGCCAAGCTCATCAAGCAGTTCACCGGCGAGTGGGAGATGACCGCGATGGGCGAGTTCGTGAAGTCACGCACCGTGCGGGGCATGGTCAAGCCCGCCGCCAAGTCCCTCTAGCCGCCGTGGGCCCTCGCCGGAGGGCCGCAACGGAGTCAGGGGCGCCTGAAGTGATTCAGGCGCCCCGGGTCCGGAGAAGACGGACGCTGCTCGTACTCGTCCCGCGTCTCAGAGCTTGGTCAACTTGGAGTACGGGCTCAGGATCCTTCCCTGACGCCCCGAGAAGTCGATGAGGACTGCGTCGTTGTCGCCCTCGACAGCAAGAATCCTGCCGAGCCCGAACTGGTCGTGCGACACCCTGTCGCCCACATCGAAGCATTCGACCGGTGGGGCCTCCTGGGCCGGGCGGTTGAAGGGACTGGAAGGCAGGTGACGCCGGGCTGACTGTTTCATTAAGTCGAGTATGCGCCCTGTGAAGGCCCTACGCCATGCCCGTCGGCGCCCGGGGCCCCAGACGTGCCGGATTCGTAATCAGCGCTCACCACGGCCGGTCAGCGCTTCCTCCCGCCTCCAGCAGCGGAACCAGGCGGAACGCCGCACCGGAAAGACCCCCGAACGTGTGGCGGTTTCCGTCGCCGGACGGGGCGTGGCCGAACCGGTATCCGGCCGGACTCCAGGGGCGGACGGGCGCCGTGTCCGTGCCGTCCAGGTCGCCCGAGCCGGAGCGGTCGCCCAGGACATGCACCTCCCGGTGCGCGGGCGGCGGCTCCTGATTCTCCCCGTCCCGCAGGGAGCGTGACGGGACCGCGGACGCAACCGAACCGGTGGGCGCGGGCGTCGCACAGATGAGGCCCGTGGTGATCGTCCGGGCCCGGCGGCACGAGGGGGAGCGCACGGATATGGAGCGGGTCGCGGGGTACCGGATCGTGGCGCTGCTCGGCGAGGGAGGCATGGGGCGGGTCCATCTGGCCCGCACCGCGTCGGGACGGCTCGCGGCGGTGAAGACCGTCCATGAACACCTCGCCGCCGACCCGCTGTTCCGGGAGAGGTTCCGGCGCGAGACGCTCGCCGCACGTGCGGTCGCCGGCCCCTTCACGGCCGCGGTGCTGGACGCCGGGCCCGATGCCGTACGGCCGTGGCTGGCGACCGAGTTCTGTGCCGGGCCGACGCTCACCGAGGCCGCCGGGGCGCTCGGGCCGCTGGGCGGGGGACCGCTGGCCGGTCTGGGTGCGGCGCTCGCGGAGGCGCTCGCGGGCATCCACCGGGCCGGGTTGGTTCACCGCGATCTGAAGCCGTCGAACGTGGTGCTCACCCGGGGCGGCCCGAAGGTCCTGGACTTCGGCATCGCGCGACGGGCGGCCGACGAGACCCTCACGGGCACCGGGGAGGTCATCGGATCGCCCGGGTACATCGCCCCGGAACTGCTGACGGCCGACGACGAGCCGTCCCCCGCCGCCGATGTGTTCGCCCTCGCGGCCCTGCTCGCCCGGATGGCGACGGGCCGGGCGCCCTTCGGCTCCGGCCCCGCGCACCAGGTGCTGTACCGGACGCTGCGGGGCGAGGCCGATCTGGACGGGGCCCCGACGGGCGAGTGGCGTACCTTCCTCGCCTCCTGCCTGACGGGCGACCCGGCGGAGCGCCCCACGGTGGCCGAGGTGCTGGACTGGTGCGCGGAGCGGTCCCCGGACGACGCGTGGTGGGAGCGGGGCCCGGTGTCCGGCCTGGTCCGCGACCACGAGAACCGGGTCGCGGCACTGGTCGCGAG
>NZ_NTGZ01000048.1 GCF_002551245.1 Streptomyces sp. rh34 | reverse complement strand
GAGACAGCGGTAACGGGGGCCGGCCGGGGAGAGCAGGCCGCAGCCCGCGAGCTCGCCGAGCGCGGCGTCCGCGTGGGTGTCGCCCACGAGCGCCGGGAGATGGGCCTGGTGGGGCACCTCGCCGCCGAGGGCGACGGCGAAGCGCAGGGTGGCGCGGGCCGCCTCGCTGAGCCGGGAGGCGAGCAGCACGGCGGGCGCGGCGCCCTCGCCGAGGCTCGGCAGCGGGACGTCGAGGGCTTCGGCGGCGGGCGCGGCGGGGGCCGGCGGCGCGTCGCCCGCGCGTGGCTCGAAGTAGTCGTACTCGTCGAAGGCTTCGGGGCCGGCGCGCAGCCGGTCGCGCTGCGCGAGGAGGGATCCGGCCTGGACGAACCGGAGCGGCAGGCCCTCGGACTCGAACCAGAGGTCGCCCGCCCAGTTCCGCTCCTCCTCCGTGAGGGGGCGCTCGACGACCTTCTCCAGCAGGTCCAGCGAGGCGCCGCGCCCGAGGCCTGCGAGGAGCACCTCCTCCAGGTGGGCGTCGACACCGGGGGTGGTGACGCCAGGGGTGACGGCGTCGGGGGTGGCGGCGATCAAAAAGGCGCACTCGGGAGTGGCGGCGAGCAGTTCGTCGAGGGCCGCTCCGCCGATCTCCAGGTCGTCGATGGTGACGACGGCGCCGATGGACCGGACGAGCGCGAGCAGTTCGTCGCGGTCGGGACGGTGGTTCGGGGCCTTGTACACGGTGTCGAAGAGGGCGTGCAGCAGATCGGCACCGGTGCGGCCCCGGCCGTTGAGCCGGACGACTCCGTCGGGGGCCAGGTCCGCGCAGTCGGCGGCGACGGCGTCCAGCAGCGCGGTGCGGCCGGAACCGGCCTGGCCGGTGAGGCGGACGCTGCGGCCGCGGGCCAGCAGGCGGACCAGGCGCTCGCGCTCCTCCTGGCGCTCCAGGAGCGGCGGCTGCGGGGCGGGCGGGCCGGGAGGCACCGGGGGTGCGCCGGCGCGTTCGTGGTCGGCCCGTTCGGCGGAGGTGCGGCGGACCGGGGCGTCGGGGCCCGAGCCGGGCGGGCAGGACTCGACCTCGCTGCCGTCGACGGGGTTGACCGTGAGCAGCAGGTCGCCGACGGTCAGTTGGACGACGCGGACCTGCTGCGGTGTCCCCGGGCCGAAGTCGGCGCCGCCGGATTCGCGGGACGGCCGGCGGTGGCCGGGCTCGCCGCCGGAGCGGTCGTGGCCCTGCCCGTACTCTTCGGGTTCCCGGTGTGTCGGGTCCATCGCAAAGTCCCCCAGACGCGTCGTGCGCGGTTGCCCCTCCCGGCCTCACACGCGCCCCGCTGTCGCTTCCGGTCCGGTGTCCGCCCATGGGTTCGTTGTCATTCGGCGGACGGCCGAACCCTAGACCTTGGCACAGTATTCACGAACCGCCGGGGTACCACGCCGTCCAGGACGTCACGTTCCGGTGAGGATTGCGTGACTTCTGCCGCCGGGTTCGGTCCCTCCGGCCGTCGACCCTCCGGCCGTCGGGATCCCGGCGGCTGGCGCGCGGCGGTCCGGATCCCGGCGGGGCGGGCGACCGCGCGCACGTCCGTCAGACGCGCGGCAGCGACTCCGCGGCGATGCCGCCCTCGATGGCCAGGATGCGGTGCAGCCGGGTGGCCACCAGGAGGCGCTGCATCTGCGGCGGCACGCCGCGCAGGACGAGGCGCCGTCCGGCCCGCCCGGCACGGCGGTGGGCTCCCATGATGACGCCGAGTCCGGTGGCGTCCCAGGAGTCCAGCTCGGTCAGGTCCAGCACGAGGTCGCCGACTCCGTCGTCCACGGCCGAGTGCAGGACCGTACGGGCGTCCGCCGCGCTTCGGACGTCGAGGCGGCCCCCGACGACCAGCTCGGCGTGGTCGCCCCTGATGTGCATATGCGCTCCCCGGTCATGCTCCGTAGAAGGTCGGTCTGTCTGTTCCGCCGTCGGCTCCGCTGTGGCCGTGTCTCCGCCACGCGTGGCCCGGCCCCTGCCACCACTGACTGTCGTGACGACGGGGAAGTTGCCGTCTGTAAGCGAACCGATACCGAATTCACTCGGTGGAGTGACTCCGGCTCGCCGAAGGCAGGCCCCTGCCCGGTAGAATCCCCGGCTCCCCCGGCCCGGGCGGCGGCGGACCGGCGGGCCGAGGGGATGGATCCGGTCAGTACGTGTAGAAGCCCTGCCCGCTCTTGCGCCCGATGTCACCTGCGTCGACCATCCGGCGCATCAGTTCCGGGGCGGCGAACTTCTCGTCCTGCGACTCGGTGTAGATGTTGCTCGTGGCGTGCAGCAGGATGTCGACGCCGGTCAGGTCCGCGGTGGCGAGCGGGCCCATGGCGTGGCCGAAGCCCAGCTTGCAGGCGATGTCGATGTCCTCGGCCGAGGCGACGCCCGACTCGTACAGCTTGGCGGCCTCGACGACGAGCGCCGAGATCAGCCGGGTGGTGACGAAGCCCGCCACGTCGCGGTTGACGACGATGCAGGTCTTGCCGACCGACTCGGCGAACTCCCGGGCGGTGGCGAGGGTTTCGTCGCTGGTCTTGTAGCCGCGCACCAGCTCGCAGAGCTGCATCATCGGGACCGGCGAGAAGAAGTGCACGCCGACGACGCGTTCCGGACGTTCCGTCACGGCCGCGATCTTGGTGATCGGGATGGCGGAGGTGTTGGACGCGAGGACGGTGTTCTCGCCGACGACCTTGTCCAGGGCCCGGAAGATCTCGTGCTTGACTTCCAGCTTCTCGAAGACGGCTTCCACGACGACGTCCGCGTCGGCCACGGCGTCGAGGTCGGTGGTCGTGGTGATGCGGGCGAGCGCGGACTCGGCGTCGGCCGCGTCCAGCTTGCCCTTGGAGACGAACCTGTCGTACGAGGCCCTGATCCCGTCACGGCCCCGGGTCAGCGCGGCGTCGGTGACGTCCCGCAGCACGACGTCCCAGCCCGCCTGGGCGGAGACCTGCGCGATCCCGGATCCCATGAGTCCGGCCCCGATGACGGCGAGCTTCCTGGCCACGTTCGCACCCCTTGGTTTCTGTTCGCCCGTGCGCTTCTGTTCACGGCGGTTCACATGCTCTCCGGCGGAGATTAGTACCCGTCGGGCGCGCTGGGGCGGTGAAGAGATGCGCGTCACGTCTCAGATGACGGACATCACACCGGGACGCGTCATTCGGCTCCGCGCCACGCGTAGTTGAGGACCTGGTCGCCGAGCGGCCGACGAAAAGCGGCAGCGGGTCGTCCTCGCGCGCGACGGCCTCGGCGGCCGACCCGCCCGGGTCGCGGGAGGGGGCGTACCCAGTCCTCGCCACCGCGGGCTTCGCCGCCGCGGCCGTGACAGTGGGCACAGGGGTCTTCCGGCGGGCCGGAGCGTAACTACGCTGGACCCATGGTCAATCTGACGCGCATCTACACCCGGACCGGCGACCAGGGCACCACGGCCCTCGGCGACATGAGCCGCACCGCCAAGACCGATCTGCGGATCTCGGCGTACGCGGACGCCAACGAGGCCAACGCGGCGATCGGCGCGGCCATCGCGCTGGGGCAGCTGCCCGAGGCGCTGGTGAAGGTCCTCGTACGCGTCCAGAACGACCTCTTCGACGTGGGCGCGGACCTGTGCACCCCGGTGGTGGAGGACCCGAAGTACCCTCCGCTGCGGGTCGAGCAGTCCTACATCGACAAGCTGGAGGCGGACTGCGACACCTTCCTGGAGGAGCTGGAGAAGCTGCGCAGCTTCATCCTCCCCGGCGGTACGCCCGGCGCGGCCCTGCTGCACCAGGCGTGCACCGTGGTCCGGCGCGCCGAGCGGTCCACCTGGGCGGCGCTGGAGGTGCACGGGGAGTCGATGAACACCCTGACCGCCACCTACCTCAACCGCCTCTCCGACCTCCTGTTCATCCTGGCGCGGAGCGCGAACAAGGAGGTCGGGGACGTGCTGTGGGTGCCGGGCGGCGAGCGGTAGGCCTACAGCCTGTCGGCCCGCTCCCGCTCCGCCCCCTCGCCCTTGTCCTTCGGCGCCTGCTTCGGGAACACCGTGTAGCCGCCCGCGATGATCAGGTTGATGCCGATCACCCAGCCCATCTTCTGCTGCCACATCCGCAGCGAACCGGTCTCCCCGCCGGAGCCGACGTACCAGACCGCTGCCTGGAGCAGGCCCAGCGCGACCACGGCGGCGAGGATCCAGCGGGCGGCGGTGCGCCACTCGTGGGCGGCGCGGGCCATGCCGTACTTCGGCGGCTTCACCGGCGGCGGGCCGCCGAACCAGCGGTGGGCGACGCGGGCGTCGACCCACGTGATGGTGGAGTGGCCCAGGCCCACGGTGAAGCCGATGTAGACGGCGGCCAGGCCGTGCTTCCAGTCCGGCTCGGCCCCGTTCTTCAGGTCGATGGCCGTCACCACCAGCAGGACGACCTCCAGCAGCGGCTCGCACAGCAGCACGGCCGCGCCGAGCCTCGGTTTCCTCGCGACGTACCGCAGGGCGAGTCCGGCGGCCAGCAGAACCCAGAACGCGACCTCGCAGGCCACGACCAGTAGAGCGATCACGACTCTCTCCTCCCGTTCCCCTTCAGCCTCCCGGCCGCCGGGCGCGGATACGTCGTCGGCAGTGACGAAACGGGACTGCATCGTTCGGTGTAGTCGCGGATCGGCCCGCGAAGGGAGGTCCGAAGGCGGCGGTGCGTGTTGGATGGAGGGGTGCTCACCTCGATCCGGCCCGACCGCGACGCGGTGGCCCTCGCCGTCTCCGGGCTGCTCGGGGGGCTGCTCCTGTGGGTGCTGGGCCTCCACACCCAGGGCGGCCACTCCCTCTCCGCACGCTGGGTCACCCTCGTACCGCTGACCGCCATGGCCGCCGCCGAGCTGCTGCGCCGCACCGCCCCGCGCACGGCGCTGACGATCGGCACGCTCGCGCTGGTGGCGGACCAGTTCACCTGGGGCAACCTCGCCACCATCCTGATGTTCACGGACGTCATGTACGCGGCCGTGCTGTACGGGACCCCGGCCGCCGCCCGCCGCCTCCCGGTGGCCACGCTCCTGATCACCGTCGCGTCCACGATCGGCTTCCTGGCCTGGTTCCACAAGCCGGAGGCGCTGCTGATCGGCCTGGTCATCGGGCTGGTCTCCTTCATCCCCGCCCTGACCGGGGTCAGTGTCCGCACCCATCACTCCGCCGCCGACAGCGCCCGGCTGGCCGCCGCACAGACCGCGCGGCTGGCCGAGATGGACCGGACGCAGGCGGTGGTCGCCGAGCGCGCCCGGATGGGACGGGAGCTGCACGACATGGTGGCCAACCACCTCTCCGCCGTGGCGATCCATTCCACGGCGGCCCTGTCCATCGACGACCCGGAGACCTCGCGGAACGCCCTGAAGGTGATTCGGGAGAACAGTGTCGAGGGGCTGGCGGAGATGCGCCGGCTGATCGGGCTGCTGCGGGAGGGCGGCGAGGACGACGCCCCGGCGGCGGCCCCGACGCTCGCTTCCCTGGACGCGCTGGTCGAGCAGACGAACGTCAACGGGGCGTCCAGCGGGCTGATCTGCACCCTGGAGGGCGCCGGGGACGCGGTGCCCGACGCACTGCCGACGCCGGTCGAGCTGGCCGCGTACCGGATCGTGCAGGAGTCCCTGACCAACGCCCTCAAGCACGCGGCGCCGGGCCCGGTCACGGTGCGGCTCGCCCACGCCGGCGGGGTGCTGACGATCGAGGTGACCAGTGTGTTCGGCAGCCGTCCCGGGCCGACGGCGCCCGGTTCGGGGGCGGGCCTGGTGGGCATGCGGGAGCGGGTGGCCCTGCTCGGCGGGACGATCACCGCGGGGGCCGAGCCGGACGGCGACGGAACCAAGATCTGGCGGGTGCGGGCCGAACTGCCCGTGGTGGAAAGGACGATGCGGGAATGACGATTCGGGTACTGGTCGCGGAGGACCAGGCGGCGGTGCGCGCGGGGCTGGTGCTGATCCTCTCCAGCGCGCCGGACATCGAGGTCGTCGGGGAGGCGGCGGACGGCGAGGCGGCGGTGCGCCTGGCCCGTGAACTCCGCCCGGACCTGGTGCTGATGGATGTGCAGATGCCGCGCCTCGACGGGGTGTCGGCGACGCGGCAGGTGGTCGCGGAGGAGCTCGCGGACGTCCTGGTGCTGACCACGTTCGATCTGGACGAGTACGTCTTCGGGGCGCTGCGCGCGGGGGCCTCCGGCTTCCTGCTGAAGAACACCGACGCCCGTGATCTGCTGGAGGCGGTACGGACGGTGGCGCGCGGAGAGGGGCTGATCGCCCCGGCCGTGACCCGTCGGCTGATCGCGGAGTTCGCCGGGGCGTCCCCCGTACGCGGCCGGGGGACGGCCGATCCGGCGGTGCTGGACGCGCTCACCCGGCGTGAACTCGAAGTGCTGGGGTGCCTGGGCGAGGGCTTGTCGAACGCGGAGATCGCGCTGCGTCTCTCGATGGCCGAGGCCACGGTGAAGACGCACGTCAGCAGGTTGCTGGGCAAGCTGGAGCTGCGCAGCCGGGTTCAGGCGGCGGTCCTGGCACAGGAGTTGGGGATCCGAGCCGCGAGCTGATCTTTGGTCCAGACCTCTTGACGATTGGTCCAGACCTTCCTACTGTCACCGAAACACACTGCGGTGAGTACGAGAGCACCCGTACTCAGGGCGGCGCAGGGTTTGCAGTCCACGAATCACCCCCGTTTGTTGGACCTCACCCGAGGAGCACCGTTGAGCACAGAATCCCCCCAACGCCGATCCAGATTCCGATGGGTCCCCGCCCGGAGCGGCCGGTCCAAGGTCATCGCGGGCCTGACCGCGCTGGTCGTGCCGCTGGCCGCGATGGTGGGGCTCGCCTCCCCCGCCACGGCGGCCACATCGGCCACCGCCACGTACACCAAGAAGTCGGACTGGGGCAGCGGCTTCGAGGGTCAGTGGACGGTGAAGAACACCGGCACCACCGCGCTCTCCTCCTGGACCATCGAGTGGGACTTCCCCTCGGGCACCTCGGCCGGCTCCGCCTGGGACGCCTCCCTCACCAGCAGCGGCGGCCACTACACCGCCAAGAACCTCTCCTGGAACGGGTCCGTGGCGCCCGGCGCCAGCGTCAGCTTCGGCTTCAACGGCACCGGCTCCGGCGCCCCCACGGGCTGCAAGCTGAACGGCGCCTCCTGTGACGGCGGCTCCGTCCCCGGCGACAACCCGCCCTCGGCTCCCGGCACCCCCACCACCAGCAACGTCACCGACACCTCGGTGAAGCTCAGCTGGAGCGCCGCGACCGACGACAAGGGCGTCAAGAACTACGACGTGCTGCGGGACGGCGCGAAGGTCGCCACGGTCACCGGCACGACGTACACCAACACCGGTCTGACCGCGGGCACCGACTACTCCTACGCCGTACAGGCCCGGGACACCGCCGACCAGACCGGCCCGGCCTCCGGCTCCGTCTCCGTGCGCACCACCGGCGGCGGCCAGGAGCCCGGCCCCGGCGGCGACAAGATCACCATGGGCTACTTCACGAACTGGGGCGTCTACGGGCGCAACTACCACGTCAAGAACCTGGTGACGTCCGGCACGGCCGCGAAGATCACGCACATCAACTACGCCTTCGGCAACGTGCAGAACGGCAAGTGCACCATCGGCGACTCCTACGCCGACTACGACAAGGCGTACACCGCCGACCAGTCCGTCGACGGCGTCGCCGACACCTGGGACCAGCCGCTGCGCGGCAACTTCAACCAGCTGCGCAAGCTGAAGGCCAAGTACCCGCACATCAAGATCCTCTGGTCGTTCGGCGGCTGGACCTGGTCCGGCGGCTTCCCCCAGGCCGTGCAGAACCCCGCCGCCTTCGCGCAGTCCTGCTACGACCTGGTCGAGGACCCCCGCTGGGCCGATGTCTTCGACGGCATCGACCTCGACTGGGAGTACCCCAACGCCTGTGGTCTGACCTGTGACACCAGCGGCCCGGCCGCGATCAAGACCATGGCCGACGCCATGCGGGCCAAGTTCGGCCCGAACAACCTGGTCACCGCCGCCATCACCGCGGACGGCTCCAACGGCGGCAAGATCGACGCGGCCGACTACGGCGGCGCCGCCAAGTCCTTCGACTGGTACAACGTGATGACGTACGACTTCTTCGGCGCCTGGGCGAAGCAGGGCCCGACGGCCCCGCACTCGCCGCTGACCCCGTACACCGGCATCCCGCAGCAGGGCTTCACCTCCGCCGACGCCATCGCCAAGCTGAAGGCACAGGGCGTCCCGGCCAAGAAGCTGCTCCTCGGCATCGGCTTCTACGGCCGTGGCTGGACCGGTGTCACCCAGTCCGCCCCCGGCGGCACGGCGACCGGCGCGGCCCCGGGCACGTACGAGGCGGGCTTCGAGGACTACAAGGTCCTCAAGAACACCTGCCCGGCCACCGGCACCGTCGGCGGCACCGCGTACGCGCACTGCGGCACCAACTGGTGGAGCTACGACACCCCGGCCACCATCGGCTCGAAGATGAACTGGACGAAGAACCAGGGCATGGGCGGAGCGTTCATCTGGGAGCTCTCCGGTGACACCAGCAACGGCGAACTGGTGACCGCGGTCACCAGCGGCCTGAAGTAACGACGACGGTGCTCCCCACGCCGTAACGGCAAGCACCACCCCGGAAAGACACCGGGGAGACGGGTCCGCCCCCCGTCTCCCCGGTTTTTCGCTGTGTACGTTCCTCCGTCGGCCGCGTACGCCGCTACGCGACGTTGCCCCTCCCCCGGACTTCGCCCGGGGGGACCCTCTTCCAGCGGGGCTTCCTATCAGGCCACATTGACCCGCTGGCCGGGCGGCGCCGCCTCCAGCCAGGCGAGGAAGCCGGTCAGGGCGTCCTCGCTCATCGCCAGCTCCAGGCGGGTCCCGCGGTGGAGACAGCCGAGCACGACGGAGTCGGACAGGAGCGCGAGCTCCTCCTCGCCCTCCGGCAGCCGGCGGGCGATCACCTCGATCGCAGAACGCTCCAGGCCCCGGCGGGGGCGAGGAGCGTAGGAGAAGACCCGGAACCAGTCGACGCGGTCACCGCTGTAGCGGGCGACCCCGTACACCCAGCCCTTGCCGAGCGCATCGGGTTCCTCCGACACGTCCCACCGCAGGCTGCAGTCGAAGGTCCCTCCGGACCGCTGGATCAGCCTCCGGCGCAGGCCGAAGACGAACAGTCCCAACAGGACCGTGACCACGACGGACGCGCCCACCCACAACGCGAGGACCATCTCCACCGACCTCCTCGCATCGTCGAGTAACGAACACCGAAACCGTATTGCACCTGCATCGCCTCAGCCGCGACACGGCTGGATTGCTCCAGCTCGGGCCGCGGCTGAGTAAAGACATCTGTCAGTGGGGTGCTAGCGCACCGCCACCGCGCGCAGTCGTACGTCGGCGCGCCGCTGGGCAGCGGCGTCCGCGTCCGACTTCGCGAGTTCCAGCGCCCGCTCGGCGCGCTCGACATCGATCTCGTCGGCCAGCTCGGCGATCTCGGCCAGCAGCGACAGCTTGTCGTCCGCGAACGAGATGAATCCACCGTGCACAGCGGCGATGACGGTGCCGCCCTCACTCGTGCGGATCGTCACCGGGCCCGATTCCAGCACACCGAGAAGCGGCTGGTGACCGGGCATGACGCCGATGTCGCCGGACGTGGTGCGCGCGACGACCAGGGTGGCCTCGCCGGACCAGACACTTCGGTCGGCGGCGACCAGCTCGACATGCAGCTCAGCAGCCAAGGGTGGCTCCTCGGGTCACCACCCGGCCGCCCGGCCGGGTGTCGGTTCAATTCTACGGGGCGTGGTGAGGGGGGCGGGACACACCCACCCCCCTCGGTGAGCCGGAGGCTCAGGAGACGCCGAGCTCCTTGGCCTTGGCCTTGAGGTCGTCCAGGCCACCGCACATGAAGAACGCCTGCTCGGGGAAGTGGTCGTAGTCCCCGTCGCAGATCGCGTTGAACGCGGAGATCGACTCGTCGAGCGGCACGTCCGAACCGTCCAGGCCGGTGAACTGCTTGGCGGCGTGGGTGTTCTGCGACAGGAAGCGCTCGACGCGACGGGCACGGTGGACAACGAGCTTGTCCTCCTCGCCCAGCTCGTCGATACCGAGGATCGCGATGATGTCCTGGAGGTCCTTGTACTTCTGCAGGATCCCCTTGACGCGGCTGGCCGCGGCGTAGTGCTCCTGCGAGATGTACCGCGGGTCCAGGATGCGGGACGTGGAGTCCAGCGGGTCCACGGCCGGGTAGATGCCCTTCTCGGAGATCGGACGGGAGAGAACCGTCGTCGCGTCGAGGTGGGCGAACGTGGTGGCCGGGGCCGGGTCGGTCAGGTCGTCCGCGGGGACGTAGATCGCCTGCATCGAGGTGATCGAGTGACCACGCGTCGAGGTGATGCGCTCCTGGAGCACACCCATCTCGTCGGCCAGGGTCGGCTGGTAACCCACCGCGGACGGCATGCGGCCGAGCAGCGTGGAGACCTCGGAGCCGGCCTGCGTGAAGCGGAAGATGTTGTCGATGAAGAGCAGCACGTCCTGCTTCTGCACATCGCGGAAGTACTCCGCCATGGTCAGGGCGGACAGGGCCACGCGCAGACGCGTCCCCGGCGGCTCGTCCATCTGGCCGAAGACGAGCGCGGTCTTCTCCAGAACGCCCGACTCGGTCATCTCGTCGATGAGGTCGTTGCCCTCACGGGTGCGCTCACCGACACCGGCGAACACCGACACACCGTCGTGCAGCTTCGCCACACGCATGATCATTTCCTGGATGAGGACCGTCTTGCCGACGCCCGCACCACCGAACAGACCGATCTTGCCGCCCTTGACGTACGGGGTCAGCAGGTCGACGACCTTCAGGCCGGTCTCGAACATCTCGGTCTTCGACTCGAGCTGGTCGAAGGCCGGGGCCTTGCGGTGGATCGGCCAGCGCTCGGTGATCTGCGCCTCGGCCTCCGGCTCGTTCAGGATCTGACCGAGGGTGTTGAACACCTTGCCCTTGGTGATGTCACCGACGGGGACGGTGATGCCCTTGCCCGTGTCGGTCACCGCGGCCTGGCGGACCAGGCCGTCGGTGGGCTGCATCGAGATCGCGCGGACCACGCCGTCACCCAGGTGCTGGGCGACTTCGAGGGTCAGCGTCTTGCGGGCGCCGTCCTCGGCGGGGTCGGCGACCTCGACGTGGAGGGCGTTGTAGATCTCCGGCATCGCGTCGACGGGGAACTCCACGTCGACGACCGGGCCGATGACCCGGGCGACGCGGCCCGTGGCAGCGGCCGTCTCAACTGTCGTCGTCATTACTTGTCACTCCCCGCGGTCGCGTCGGCCAGAGCACTGGCACCGCCGACGATCTCGCTGATTTCCTGGGTGATTTCGGCCTGTCGGGCCGCGTTGGCAAGCCGGGACAGGCTCTTGATGAGGTCCCCGGCGTTGTCGGTGGCCGACTTCATCGCGCGGCGGCGGGCAGCGTGCTCGGAAGCGGCTGCCTGCAGCAGTGCGTTGTAGATGCGGCTCTCGACGTAGCGCGGCAGAAGGGCGTCGAGGACGTCCTCGGCCGACGGCTCGAAGTCGAACAGCGGAAGGATCTCACCCTTGCGGGTGCTCTCCTCCGCCACCTCGTCGAGCGAAAGCGGCAGCATCCGGTCGTCGACCGCGTTCTGCGTCATCATCGACACGAATTCCGTGAAGACGATGTGCAGCTCGTCGACGCCGCCCTCGGCCGTGTCCTTCTGGATGGCCGCGATCAACGGGGCGGCGATGCTCTTGGCATCGGAGTACGCCGGGTTGTCGGTGAAGCCGGTCCAGGAGTCCTCGACCTTGCGCTCGCGGAAGCCGTAGTACGCGACACCCTTGCGGCCGACGATGTACGTGTCGACCTCCTTGCCCTCGGAGGCAAGGCGCTCCCGCAGTCGCTCCGCGGCCTTGATGGCGTTGGAGGAGTAGCCGCCGGCCAGACCGCGGTCGCTCGTGACGAGCAGGACCGCGGCCCGGGTCGGGGCCTCGACCTCGGTGGTGAGCGGGTGCTTGGCGTTGGAGCCGGTCGCCACCGCGGTCACCGCGCGGGTGAGCTCGGTCGCGTACGGCTTGGACGCCGCCACCTTGCGCTGCGCCTTGACGATGCGCGAGGCGGCGATCATCTCCATCGCCTTGGTGATCTTCTTGGTCGCGGTGACGGCTTGGATGCGGCGCTTGTAAACGCGAAGCTGAGCGCCCATCGATCAGCCCTCGCCCAGGAGCTTGCCGTCCGAGGTCTCGAACTGCTGCTTGAAGGCGGCGATCGCGTCGGCGATCGACTGCAGCGTGTCGTCGGACATCTTGCCGCCTTCGGCGATGCTGGTCAGGAGGTCCTTGCGCTCACGGCGCAGGAACTCCAGCAGCTCGGCTTCGAAGCGACGGATGTCCTCGACCGGGACGTCGTCCATCTTGCCCGTGGTGCCGGCCCAGACCGAGACGACCTGCTCCTCCATCGGGAACGGGGCGTACTGCGGCTGCTTCAGCAGCTCGACCATGCGCTTACCGCGCTCCAGCGAGGCCTTCGAGGCCGCGTCCAGGTCGGAACCGAAGGCGGCGAACGCCTCCAGCTCGCGGTACTGGGCGAGGTCCACACGGAGCCGGCCGGAGACCTGCTTCATCGCCTTGTGCTGGGCGGAGCCACCGACTCGGGAGACCGAGATACCGACGTTGAGCGCCGGACGCTGACCCGCGTTGAACAGGTCGGACTCCAGGAAGCACTGGCCGTCGGTGATGGAGATGACGTTCGTCGGAATGAACGCCGACACGTCGTTCGCCTTGGTCTCGACGATCGGGAGGCCCGTCATCGAACCGGCGCCCATCTCGTCGGAGAGCTTGGCGCAGCGCTCCAGCAGACGCGAGTGCAGGTAGAAGACGTCACCCGGGTAGGCCTCGCGGCCCGGCGGGCGGCGCAGCAGCAGGGACACGGCGCGGTAGGCGTCGGCCTGCTTCGAGAGGTCGTCGAAGATGATCAGGACGTGCTTGCCGTCGTACATCCAGTGCTGGCCGATGGCCGAACCGGTGTACGGCGCCAGGTACTTGAAGCCGGCCGGGTCGGACGCCGGGGCGGCGACGATGGTCGTGTACTCCAGCGCACCGGCCTCTTCGAGCGCACCACGCACGGAGGCGATGGTGGAACCCTTCTGACCGATGGCGACGTAGATGCAGCGCACCTGCTTGTTCACGTCGCCCGAGCGCCAGTTGTCGCGCTGGTTGATGATCGTGTCGACGGCCAGCGCGGTCTTACCCGTCTGACGGTCGCCGATGATCAGCTGACGCTGGCCGCGGCCGATCGGCACCATGGCGTCGACGGCCTTGTAGCCGGTCTGCATCGGCTCGTGCACCGACTTACGGACCATGACGCCAGGGGCCTGCAGCTCGAGGGCGCGGCGGCTGTCGGTCTCGATCTCGCCGAGACCGTCGATCGGGTTGCCGAGCGGGTCGACGACGCGGCCGAGGTAACCCTCGCCGACGCCGACGGAGAGCACCTCACCGGTGCGCTGCACCGGCTGGCCCTCCTCGATGCCGCTGAACTCGCCGAGGACGATCGCACCGATCTCGCGCTCCTCGAGGTTGAGGGCGAGACCGAGGGTGCCGTCCTCGAACTTCAGCAGCTCGTTCGCCATGGCGGAGGGAAGACCCTCCACCTTCGCGATGCCGTCGCCGGCAACGCTGACCGTACCGACCTCCTCGCGCGAGGCCGCGTCCGGCTGGTACGACTGGACAAAGTTATCCAGTGCGTCCCGGATCTCCTCCGGCCGGATCGTGAGCTCCGCCATCTGGGTTCCCTGCTCTCCTTGTTGGGCCCGAAGTTTCTTAAGGGGGTCTGGGGGCCGACCCCCAGGAATCTTCTGCAATTTCTGCACGGCCCAACCGGGCCGCTGGTCTTGCTTGTTCTTGCTCTGTGTCAGCCGGCCATGCGTCGGGTCGCCTCTTCGAGGCGCTCCGCGACGGTGCCGTTGATGATCTCGTCACCGACGCGCACCGAGATCCCGCCGAGGACCGCGGGGTCCACGTCCAGGTTCAGGTGCATCTGCCGGCCGTAGAGCTTCGCCAGGGCGTCGCCGAGGCGCTGCTTCTGCCGGTCGCTGAGCGGCACCGCCGAGGTGACGACGGCGACCATGCGGTCCCGGCGCTCCGCGGCGAGCTTGGACAGCGAGTCCAGCCCTGCTTCCAGGCTACGTCCACGGGGCTGGGTGACCAGGCGGACGATGATCCGCTCGGTGACCGGCTGCGCCTTGCCGCCGAGCAGGCTGCGCAGCAGCTCGCCCTTGGCGGACGCCGTGGCCGTACGGCTGGTGAGCGCGGAGCGCAGCTCCTTGTCGGAGCCGACGATCCGGCCGAACCGGAACAGCTCGTCCTCGACGTCGTCGAGGCGGCCGCCGCGCTGGGCCGCGGTGAGGTCTGCGGTGTTCGCCAGTTCCTCGACCGAGTCCACCAGGTCACGCGACTGCGACCAGCGGGACCGGACCAGTCCGGAGACCAGGTCGAGGGTCTCGCCGCCCACCTGTCCGCCGAGCAGACGCGCGGCCAGCTCGGCCTTGCTCTCGCCGCTCTGGGCCGGGTCGGTGAGGACCCGGCGCAGGGATACTTCGCGGTGGAGCAGCGCGGTGACCGATGCCAGCTCCTCGGCGAGCTTCGCCGCGTCGACCGACGTGTTGTCGGTCAGCGCGTCGAGACGCTCGCGTGCGGCAGCCAGTGCTTCGCGGCTCGCGCTGTTCATCGGGCTGCCTCGGCCTTCGCCTCGAGCTCGTCGAGGAAACGGTCGACGGTGCCGCTCTGCCGGGCGTGGTCCTGGAGGGACTCGCCGACGAGCTTGCCGGCCAGGTCGGTGGCGAGCTTGCCCACGTCCTGGCGCAGCGCCGAGGCAGCGGCCTTGCGGTCGGCCTCGATCTGGGTGTGGCCGGCGGCGATGATCTCTTCGCGCTGCCGCTGACCTTCCGCCTTCATCTCCTGGATGATGACGGCACCCTGCTCCTGCGCCTCCTGGCGCAGACGGGCGGCCTCGTGGCGGGCTTCGGCGAGCTGAGCCTTGTACTGCTCAAGAACGCTCTGGGCCTCGATCTGAGCCGCTTCGGCCTTCTCGATGCCACCCTCGATCGCCTCGCGGCGCTCTTCCAGGGTCTTGTTGATCACCGGAAGCAGCTTCTTCGAGAAGACGAAGAAGACGATGCCGAAGCAGATCAAGCCGATGACGACTTCAGGCCAGACCGGGAGCAGAGGCATCTGCGGTTCCTCGGCTGCCAGGTACATCATGGTGGACCTTTCGTCGAATGGGGCTACAGCCACAACGTCACTTGACGATGAACGGAACGACGAAGCCGATCAGGGCCAGGGCCTCGACGACGGCGAAGCCGAGCAGCATGTTCTGGCGGATGAGGCCGGCAGCCTCGGGCTGGCGGGCGATGGCCTGCACACCGTTACCGAAGATGATGCCGATGCCGATGCCGGGGCCGATCGCGGCGAGGCCGTAGCCGATGGTGCCGACGTTGCCGTTCACGGCCGCGAGGGTCTCGAAAGCAGCAGACATGTCTGTGGTTCCTTCTCTTGGTGGGTCCGGTGGAAATGGTCTTCGCACCGGGCGACTGGGGATCTGAGGGCGGGAGCCGGGGGCCGGCAGGTCCTCAGTGGGCTTCTTCGAGCGCCTGGGAGAGGTACGTGGCGGTCAGCACGGTGAACACGTAGGCCTGAAGGGCCTGGATGAACATCTCGAACACGGTGATGACGAGCGTCATGATGAACGACGCGCCGGCGTAGACCGTGCCCAGGACGGTGCCGAGCATGTACCAGGTGGCGATCGTGAAGATCAGGATCAGGATGTGGCCCGCGAACATGTTCGCGAAGAGTCGCACCGCCAGCGTGAACGGGCGGACGATGACGTTGGAGATGAACTCCAGCGGCGTCAGCAGCACGTAGATCGGCTTGGGCAGACCGCTCGGGACGCAGAGGTTGCGGATGCCTCCGACGAATCCGTTCGACCGGAACGTCACCGTCATGTACGTGACCCAGACGACCAGCGCGAGGCCGACGGGGTAGGCGATGACGGAGCTGACCGGGAACTGGGCGAGCGGGATGAGGGCCCAGAGGTTCAGGATCCAGACGAAGAAGAACAGGGAGACCAGCAGCGGGACGAAGGGCTCGCCCTTCTTGCCGATGACCTCCTTGGCGATACCTCGGTGGACGAAGTCGTACAGCGCCTCGGCGACCATCTGCAGCTTGCCCGGGACGACCTTCGGCTTCGAGAAACCGGCCCAGAAGAAGGCCAGGATCGCGAAGGTTCCGATGATCGCGAGCAACATGGGCTTGTTGAACTCGACAGACCCGACAGTGAAGAGCGGGTCGAAGATGAACGACCACACACTGGGAGCTTGGAACCCGCAGTCCTTGAACAGGTGGCAGTTCGTCTCGAAGGCGAGCGTCTGGGCGTCAGTCACCAAGAGCTCCTTCTGCATGGCGCATGGATGCGGCTACCTCGTTGTGTCGGAGCGGCGGGTGGCCGCAGGTCGGCACCGGACTGGTTCTTACGGTGAGGAGGCGGCGGCCGGGCCCGAAGCCTCGCGATGAATCAAGCGACCGCCTTGTTGCCCGCGCTCGCACTACCGCAACCGAGACCGGACGATAGCAGCACGTCGAACATGGCTTTATTCCGCCCCTACTCATCACGATCTCCCCCAGGTCCGCCCGGACGGTTCCGGGCGTCCGCCTCGGGGTCGACGTAGAGGGTCTTGCTCCGGGAGTGCAGCACGGCCTGCGTGGTGATCCACGTGATGACGGCCGCGACCAGCGAGAGGGCGAAGACCTGAAGATCGAAGAGCGAGGTGTTCCTGATGCTCAGGATGAAGATGAGCAGGAGCACGAGCTGAGCCGAGTAAATCATCAGCCCCATGCCCTGGAACAGGTGAGGCATGGTCTTGCCGACCCAGTTGAGCGCCAGCAGTCCGAGCGCCATGAAGACGATCACGACCACGCAGCCCACCGCGGCACCGATCGCCCCCTCGCCACCGGCGAGCAGACCGCCGACGAGCGTGGCGATGGCGCCCACTGCGGCGGTGGGGACGGCGATGCGCAGCACTTCGCGCATGTCGGACTGCATGGCGGCAGCTCCACTGGTCTGAGGGGAGGAATGGGGCGTCGTCATGGACGAGCGTAGGCCCGGTCCGCGAGGCGGATTTCCGGGCCAATGGACCGTCCTACTAGGGTCCTTCGGCTCCGTCACCGGGTCTCGTGAACGGTATCACAAACTATTTGATGAGGTCTTTACCTCAAAGGTGTGCCAACCGTCACACATGAGAGCTAATCCGTGCGTGTGAGCACGACAAGAGGGAGCAATGTCTGGTAATGCACCATGAGTTCCGAATCGTCAGCGTGAGGAGTCGATCGCGCGGTGATCCGGGAACCGCGAACGAGCGCCGATCGCGGTAGCACCGTTGACGCCGGACACTCCGACCGCCACGGGAGCCCGCTCGTCGGCCTCCTCGTCCATCCCGGCGTCTGCCGGGCCCAGTTGGGCTCCGGAGGCCACGGGCGCCGGCCTCTCCTCGTACGGGAGGGCGGAATCCTCCTCCGCCGACCGGTGGCGGTACCGCGGCGGCACGAAGCGGTTGGCCCAGTGCGGGGCGCGCGGGGTGAAGCGCGGCATCAGCAGCAGGACGAGGCCCACCGCGCTCGACGCCATGATGACGAAGACGATCCACATCGAGGCCGAGTGCACCGAGTAGCCGACGGCGCCGAAGGCGATGAGAGCCGACCAGAAGTACATGATCAGCACGGCCCGGCTGTGCGAGTGGCCGATCTCCAGCAGCCGGTGGTGCAGGTGGCCCCGGTCGGCGGCGAACGGCGACTGGCCGTTCCAGGTGCGCCGGACGATGGCGAGGACCAGGTCGGCGGCCGGGATCGCGATGATCGTCAGCGGCAGCACCAGCGGGATGAAGACCGGCAGCAGGGCGTGGGTGGCCTCGCGTTCGCTGCCCTCGAAGAGCTTCATGAGGTCAGGGTCGACCTGCCCCGTGATCGAGATCGCGCCCGCCGACAGCACCAGGCCGATCAGCATCGAGCCCGAGTCGCCCATGAAGATCCGCGCCGGATGCATGTTGTGCGGCAGGAAGCCGAGGCACATGCCCATCAGGATCGCCGCGAACAGGGTCGCGGGGGCCGCCGCCTCGATCCCGTACCCGTACCAGAGGCGGTACGCGTACAGGAAGAACGCCGCCGACGCGATGCACACCATGCCCGCCGCGAGCCCGTCCAGGCCGTCGACGAAGTTGACCGCGTTGATCGTGATGACGACCAGCGCCACCGTGAGCAGCGTGCCCTGCCACTGGGTGAGGGCGACCGTGCCGACGCCGGGGATCGGCAGCCACAGGATCGTCAGACCCTGGATGACCATGACGGCGGCGGCGATCATCTGGCCGCCGAGCTTGATCAGGGCGTCGATCTCGAACTTGTCGTCCAGGACGCCGATCAGCCAGATCAGCGCGGCGCCGGAGAGCAGGGCTCTCGGCTCGTTGGAGAGTTCGAAGACGCTGTTCAGGTTGTAGAGGTGGTCGGCGACGATGAGCCCCGCGCACAGTCCGCCGAACATGGCGATCCCACCGAGCCGGGGTGTCGGCTCGCGGTGGACGTCACGCGCACGGATCGCGGGCATCGCCCCGACCGCGATGGCGAACTTTCGCACCGGTCCGGTCAGCAGATAGGTCACCGCTGCCGTAACACAGAGCGTCAGCAGGTAATCACGCACGGGCTGCCCCACAGAACTCGCCGGCCATCCAAAAACCACACCCTAGTCTCTGAAACAAGGACTCCACGGTACGGGTGATGGTTGCACAGGGTTCGTGTGCCCCGGATACGGCGGAGTCCGCCGCTCCGGGTACCGCGGACTCCGCTACCCCGGATACGGCGGATTGCGCGCGGCCAGTGCACGGACCTCCGCCGCGATCGGGCTCACATCGCCCGGCTCCCGTACGGCCGCTCCGAACAGGGCCGCGATGCGGGCCATGTCCCCCTCGTCCATCCCCTGGGTGGTGACGGCGGCGGTGCCCAGGCGGATGCCCCGGGCGTCCCCGTACGGCAGTGCGCAGGTGTCCAGGACCATACCGGCCGCCGCCAGCCGCTCCCGGGCGGTGTGGCCGTCGACGCCGAGCGGGGCCGGGTCCGCGACGACGATGTGGGTGTCCGTGTCGCCCGTGGTCACCTCGAAGCCCTCCGCCGCCAGGCCGGCGGCGAGCACCCGGGCGTGGGCGACGACCTGGTGGGCGTAGAGGGTGTACGCGGGGGTGGCGGCCTCCCCGAACGCGACGGCCTTCGCCGCCACCGTGTGCATCTGCGCGCCGCCCTGCGTGAACGGGAACACCGCCCGGTCGATCCGCTCGGCCAGCTCCGCGCCGCACAGGATCATGCCGCCGCGCGGCCCGCGCAGCACCTTGTGCGTGGTGGCGCAGACCACGTCGGCGTACGGGACCGGGCTCGGCGCCGCTCCCCCGGCGATCAGCCCCATCGGGTGGGCGGCGTCCACGATCAGACGGGCCCCGGTCTCGTCGGCGATCTCCCGGAACAGCGCGTAGTCGGGGTGGCGGGGGTAGGAGATCGAGCCGCAGACGATCGCCTTGGGGCGGCGGGCGCGGGCCAGGGCGCGGAGCCGGGTGTAGTCGATCAGCCCGGTGTCCGGGTCCACCCCGTAGCCGACGAAGTCGAACCAGCGGCCGGAGAAGTTGCCCGGCGCCCCGTGGGTGAGGTGTCCCCCGTACGGGAGCCCCATCGCGAGCACCGTGTCGCCCGGGCGCAGCAGCGCGGCGTAGGCGGCGAGGACGGCCGAGGAGCCGGAGTGCGGCTGGACGTTGGCGTGTTCGGCGCCGAAGAGGGCGGTGGCCCGGCGGACGGCGATGCGTTCGGCGGCGTCCGCGTGCTCGCAGCCGCCGTGGTGGCGGGCGCCCGGGTACCCCTCGGCGTACTTGTTGGCGAGCGGGGAGCCGAGGGCCGCGAGGACCGCGGGCGACTGGAAGTTCTCGGCGGCGATCAGCTGGAGGGTGTTCGCCTGCCGGTCGCTCTCCGCGAGGAGGACCCCGGCGATCTCGGGGTCCTGGCGGAGCAGGGCGCCGGAGTCCTGGGGCAGGGCGTCGGGCGCGGGCGACACGGCTGCGGGTGCGGCGGGAGAGGTGACCGGCATGGGACGGCTCCGGGCCTGGAGGTGGGTGCGCCGGCGAGGGGTGCCGGTGTCAGCTCCAATGTAGGCCGGGGCCGGGCGCCGTGCCCGCTGTCGCGGGGTGCCGTACGCCGGTCGGCGCACCCGCCCCCGGTACGGCGTGCGCACGACCCGTCAGTGCGGGGCGCGTACGCCGGTGAGCGCGGTGACGACGGGGTCGAGCGCCTGGTTGATCTCGTCGCCGATGGAGCGGAAGAAGGTGATGGGAGCGCCGTAGGGGTCATAGACCTCGTCCGCCTCGGCGGTCGGGGCCAGCAGCCAGCCGCGCAGCGCGGCGGCGGCGCGCACCAGGGCGCGGGCGCGCTCGACGACACCCTCGTCGCGCGGGTCCGGCAGGGTGGCCGGGTCGATGGCCCGCACCAGCCGGGTGAACTCCTTGAGCGTGAAGGTGCGCAGGCCCGCGGAGTGGCCCATGGAGATGACCTGGGCGCGGTGGTCGCGGGTGGCGGTGAGGACCAGGTCGGCGCGGATCACGTGCTCGTCCAGCAGCTCGCGCCCGACGAAGCCGGTGGCGTCCGCGCCGAAGTCGGCGAGGACGACCTCGGCGTTGGCCTCCATGGGCGCGCCCTCGTGGCCCCAGGTGCCCGCGCTCTCCACGACGAGGCCGCCGCTGAGCGGGTCGCCGAGCCGGTCCACCAGGGCATGGCGGGTCAGCCGCTCGGTGATCGGTGAGCGGCAGACGTTGCCGGTGCTGACGTGGAGGATGCGGAAGGTGTCGGTCCGCCCCGCTATGCCACGCCCCTCGGGGGCGGTCAATTGGCCACCTCGAGGTCGGGGACCACCTTGCGCAGCTCCTCCGCGGAGAGGGCGCCGGCACGCAGCAGGACCGGGGTGGCACCGGTGACGTCGACGATCGAGGACGGCACGATGCCGGGCGTCGGGCCGCCGTCGAGGTAGACGGAGACGGAGTCGCCGAGCATGCCCTGGGCGGCGTCGCAGTCCTCGGGCGAGGGGTGCCCGGTGAGGTTGGCGCTGGAGACGGCCATCGGGCCGACCTCGGTCAGCAGCTCGATGGCGACCGGGTGCAGGGGCATCCGGATGGCGACGGTGCCGCGGGTGTCGCCGAGGTCCCACTGGAGGGAGGGCTGGTGCTTGGCGACGAGGGTGAGGGCGCCGGGCCAGAAGGCGTCGACGAGCTCCCAGGCGTCCTCGGAGAAGTCGGTGACCAGGCCGTGCAGGGTGTTGGGCGAGCCGATGAGGACGGGGGTGGGCATGTTGCGGCCCCGGCCCTTGGCGTCCAGCAGGTCCGCGACGGCCTCCGAGGTGAAGGCGTCCGCACCGATCCCGTACACGGTGTCGGTGGGCAGCACGACCAGTTCGCCCCGGCGGACGGCCGATGCGGCCTCGCGCAGGCCCGTGGTCCGGTCGGTGGCGTCGTTGCAGTCGTATCGCCGAGCCATCAGCCGGCCTCCTGGAGCGGGTACGGGTACGGGTGGTGGTGCCGGGCGCCGGTCACGGCATGGCCTTGCGGGCGGTGGCGAACCGGGGCCGCTTGTTGAGGTCGGGGTGGTCGGCGGCATCCGCCCAGCCCCGCTCCTCGGTGAAGATCCACGGCACCTGGCCGCCCTGGGTGTCGGCGTGTTCGATGACGACGAGGCCGCCGGGGCGCAGCAGACGGTGGGCGGTGCGTTCGATGCCGCGGATGGTGTCGAGGCCGTCCTCACCGGAGAACAGGGCCATCTCCGGGTCGTGGTCGCGGGCCTCGGGGGCGACGTACTCCCACTCGGTGAGCGGGATGTACGGCGGGTTGGAGATGACCAGGTCGACCTGGCCGTCGAGCTCGGGAAGGGCGCTCAGGGCGTCTCCCTTGTGCACGGTGACCCTGGACCCCTCGGCGTTCTTCCGCGTCCACCTGAGGGCGTCCTCGGACAGCTCCACGGCGTGCACACGGGAGCGGGGGACCTCCTGCGCCATGGCGAGCGCGATGGCGCCCGATCCGGTGCACAGGTCGACGACGACGGGCTCGACGACGTCCATCGCGCGCACCGCGTCTATGGCCCAGCCGACGACGGACTCGGTCTCCGGGCGGGGCACGAAGACGCCGGGTCCGACCTGGAGCTCCAGGTAGCGGAAGAAGGCGCGGCCGGTGATGTGCTGGAGCGGTTCGCGGGCCTCGCGGCGGGCGATCGTCTCCCAGTACCGGGCGTCGAAGTCCGTGTCGGGCACCGTGTGCAGCGCGCCCCGCTTCACCCCGTGGACGAAGGCCGCGAGTTCCTCGGCGTCGAATCGCGGTGAGGGGACACCGGCGTCGGCCAGCCGCTGGGTGGCCTGGGCCACCTCGGCGAGCAGCAGGTTCATCGCGGTTCTCCGTACGGGTTACGGGTGTGCGGGGCGGGCGGGTCGCTTACGCGTTGGCGAGCTTGGCGGCGGAGTCGGCGTCGACGCATGCCTGGATGACGGCGTCCAGCTCTCCGTCGAGCACCTGGTCCAAGTTGTACGCCTTGAAGCCGACGCGGTGGTCCGAGATGCGGTTTTCCGGGAAGTTGTACGTCCGGATCTTCTCGGAGCGGTCGACGGTGCGAACCTGGCTGCGGCGTACGTCGGAGGCCTCCTGCTCGGCGGCCTCCTGGGCGGCGGCCAGCAGCCGGGAGCGCAGGATGCGCATGGCCTGCTCCTTGTTCTGGAGCTGGCTCTTCTCGTTCTGGCAGGAGGCGACGACGCCGGTGGGCAGGTGCGTGATGCGGACGGCGGAGTCGGTCGTGTTGACGGACTGGCCGCCGGGGCCCGAGGAGCGGTAGACGTCGATGCGCAGGTCGTTGGCGTGGATCTCGACGTCGACCTCCTCGGCCTCGGGGGTGACGAGCACGCCCGCGGCGGAGGTGTGGATGCGGCCCTGGGACTCGGTGGAGGGCACGCGCTGCACGCGGTGCACGCCGCCCTCGTACTTCATCCGGGCCCAGACGCCCTGGCCGGGCTCGGTGGCGCCGTTGCCGCCCTTGGTCTTCACGGCGACCTGGACGTCCTTGTAGCCGCCGAGCTCGGACTCGGTGGAGTCGATGATCTCGGTCTTCCAGCCGACGCGCTCGGCGTAGCGCAGGTACATGCGCAGCAGGTCGCCCGCGAACAGGGCGGACTCGTCGCCGCCGGCGCCCGCCTTGATCTCCAGGAGCACGTCCTTGTCGTCGCTGGGGTCGCGCGGGACGAGGAGGAGGCGGAGCTTCTCGGTGAGCTCTTCGCGCTGCCTCTCCAGGTCCTTGACCTCGGCGGCGAAGTCGGGGTCGTCCGCGGCGTACTCGCGGGCGGTCTCGATGTCCTCGCCGGTCTGCTTCCAGGTCCGGTACGTGGAGACGATCGGGGTCAGCTCCGCGTAGCGCTTGTTCAGCTTGCGCGCGTTGGCCTGGTCGGCGTGGACCGACGGGTCGGCGAGCTTCTTCTCAAGACCGGTGTGTTCACCGATCAGTTCCTCGACCGCCTCGAACATTCGGGGGCTCCTGGTTGGGTGTGCGTCTGCGGGCCTGCTGGAGGGCGTACTGCCCGGTGGGGTGTCCGGCGGGGGCTCCCCCGGGCACCCGACCGGAAAAAACGCCGGTTCCGACGCCCCCGGGAAGAGGGCGCCGTGAACCGGCGCAGTGGCTCGCTACTTGCTGGCGGAGCCGGCAGCCTTGCCGAAGCGGGCCTCGAAGCGGGCCACGCGGCCGCCAGTGTCGAGGATCTTCTGCTTGCCCGTGTAGAACGGGTGGCACTCGGAGCAGACGTCGGCGCGGATGTTGCCGCTGTCGATGGTGCTCCGGGTGGTGAACGACGCACCGCAGGTGCAGCTGACCTGCGTCTCGACGTACTCGGGGTGGATGTCGCGCTTCAAGGTGTCTCCTAGTTTCGGGAGGGCGCCGGGTCGTCCGCGCGGATTGCGCGGCCGTGAACCGGGGCCGACGTACCAGTCTGCCAGGACCGGCCGTATCTCCCAAAACCGGGGGCGGAGCGCAGGTATTCCCCCACGGCACGCGCACGGAGCGTGAGGGGTGGGGTTACTCGACGATCTCCGCGGCGTCGCCCTTGTCGCCGGCCGACTCCTCGGTGGCGGAGGCGGGGATCGGCCGGTCGTGCTTGAGGGCGGCCCAGACCTGCCGGCCGGCCTCCTCCTGCGGCAGGACCCGGTTCGGATCGGCCGGGTCGTACTCCACGGGCAGGGTCACCATGTGGACGTTCTTGGCGTTGAGCCCCTTGAGGCCGCCCGCGAAACCGGTGAGCTTCTTGACGGAGCCGAGTCCGGAGTCGGTGGTGACGGCCTTGGTGGCGGCGTCCGCGAGACCGTAGAGCTTGGTGGGGCTGGTGAACACCCCGACGTTCTTCGCCTGGTCCATCAGCGCCTTGATGAACGCCTGCTGGAGCTGGATGCGCCCGAGGTCGCTGCCGTCGCCGACGCTCTTGCGCGTACGGACGAGGCCGAGGGACTCCTCGCCGTTCAGCGTGTGGGTGCCCGGCTCCAGGTCCAAGTGGCTCTTGGAGTCGTCGATCGCGGTCTTCGCGGTGATCTCGACGCCGCCGAGCTCGTCGATGAGCTCCTTGAAGCCGGTGAAGTCGACTTCCAGGTAGTGGTCCATGCGGATGCCGGACATCGACTCGACGGTCTTCACCGCGCAGGCGGGCCCGCCGACCTCGTAGGCCGTGTTGAACATCGCCCGGTGCTCGGCGCCGACGGGGTCGCCCGTCGTGTCACTGGCGCAGGCGGGGCGCTCTATCAGGGTGTCGCGGGGTATCGAGACGACGCTCGCGGACTTGTGGCCCTTGTCGACGTGCACGACCATCGCCGTGTCGGAGCGGGCCGCGCCCTCGTCCTCGCCGTACTTCCCGTTGTCGCCGGAGCGCGAGTCGGAGCCCAGCACCAGGATGTCCTGCGAGCCGTCGTCCACGTCGTCGGGACGGTCGGCGCCGAGCTTGGCGTCGATGTCGATGCTGGAGAGGTTGCCGTCGAGCGCCACGTACGCGTATCCGAGTCCGGCCCCGCCGACGACCACGACTCCCGCCACCGTCCAGGCCGCGACGACCTTGGCACGGTGCCGGCGGGTCGGCTTCCTCCGTCGGCTGCCGGTGCCGCGTATGCGGCCCGTGCTCCTGCTCTGCTCGCTCACGCGTCTCCTCGTCACTCCTGTTGCCCGTCTGCCCCCTGCCGTGGTGTTCCACGCGCGGTCGGCCTCCTCCGGAGGGACGGCCGAAGCAGCAAGAAGGGTTGCATACGCGCCTGTGGCTCCGGCCGGAGGACGGGGGCCGGGGGACGTTCGGGCGAACCGGCCGTGAGACGGCGTTCACCTGCGGTTTCGTGCCCGGTGCCGCGATGCGGCCGGTGGTGCGGGGCCGGCGCCGGTGTGGCCAAGGTCTCGGGCCGGCCGAGGGGTGTCGGGCGCCGGGGATGCCGCTGCCGCCGCCGGTCAGGACTGCCCGGTGCGTCGTGTCGGCGGACGTGTCACGGAAAAGGACTCCGCCCCCTCACCGGAGTGAGGGGGCGGAGTCCTTGGAGACAGAGTCCGCGGAGACGGATCCCCGGAGACGGACTGTGCCGATGTCCGGCCGGTCAGTCGTTGCCGTTGCCCGGCGTCGTCTTCTGGATCTGGAGCAGGAACTCCGCGTTGGACTGGGTCTTCTTCATCCGGTCCAGGAGGAGCTCGATCGCCTGCTGCTGGTCGAGCGCGTGCAGCACCCGGCGCAGCTTCCAGACGACCGCCAACTCGTCGGTGCCGAGCAGGATCTCTTCCTTACGGGTGGAGGACGCGTCGACGTCCACCGCCGGGAAAATGCGCTTGTCCGAGAGCTTCCGGTCGAGCTTGAGCTCCATGTTGCCGGTGCCCTTGAACTCCTCGAAGATCACCTCGTCCATGCGCGACCCGGTCTCGACGAGCGCGGTGGCCAGGATGGTCAGCGAGCCGCCGTCCTCGATGTTGCGCGCGGCGCCGAAGAAGCGCTTCGGGGGGTAGAGCGCGGTCGAGTCGACACCACCGGACAGGATGCGGCCGGAGGCCGGCGCCGCGAGGTTGTACGCGCGGCCCAGGCGGGTGATCGAGTCGAGCAGGACGACCACGTCGTGCCCCAGCTCGACGAGGCGCTTGGCGCGCTCGATGGCCAGCTCGGCGACGGTGGTGTGGTCCTCGGCGGGACGGTCGAAGGTCGAGGAGATGACCTCGCCCTTCACCGACCGCTGCATGTCGGTGACCTCTTCCGGACGCTCGTCGACCAGGACGACCATCAGGTGGCACTCGGGGCTGTTGACCGTGATCGCGTTGGCGATGGCCTGCAGGATCATGGTCTTGCCGGTCTTCGGCGGGGCCACGATGAGCCCGCGCTGACCCTTGCCGATCGGGGCCACCAGGTCGATGATCCGCGTCGTCAGGATGTTGGAGTCGGTCTCCAGGCGGAGCCGGTCCTGCGGGTAGAGCGGCGTCAGCTTCTGGAACTCGGGGCGGCCGCGGCCCGACTCCGGGGCCATGCCGTTGACCGAGTCGAGGCGGACCAGCGCGTTGAACTTCTCGCGCCGCTCGCCGTCCTTGGGCTGGCGCACCGCGCCGGTGACGTGGTCGCCCTTGCGCAGGCCGTTCTTGCGGACCTGGGCGAGCGAGACGTACACGTCGTTCGGGCCCGGCAGGTAGCCGGAGGTCCGGATGAACGCGTAGTTGTCGAGGATGTCCAGGATGCCCGCGACGGGGATCAGGACGTCGTCGTCGGCGACCTGCACATCGCTGGCGAAGTCGTCGCGGCCACGCCGTCCGCGGCGGTCGCGGTAGCGGCCGCGACGGCCGCGACGGCCGCCCGCCTCGTCGTCGAAGTCGTCCTGCGGACCGTTGTCACGGTTCTGCTGACCCTGACCCTGGCCCTGCCCCTGACCCTGGCGCTGCGGGCGCTGCCCGCCGCCGCCCTGCTGGCCCTGGTCGTCGCCCTTGCCGCGGCGGTCGCGCTGACGCTCACGGCGCTCGCCGCGCTCACCCCGGTCGCCCCGCTCACCGCGGTCGCGACGGTCACCGCGACGGCCCTCGGCCGTGTCGGCGGCGGCCTCGGCCTTCGCGTCGCCCTTGGCATCGCCCTTGGGCTCGGCCCGCTCCTCGGTCTTCTGCTCGGCCTGGGGCTCCGCCTTGGCCTTGACCTCGGTCTTCGCCTCGGTCTTGGTGTCGGGGCTGCCCGCCTGCGCGGTCGCACGACGGCGACGACGCTCGCCCGCGGGCTGGTCGTCGCTGGCCGGCTGGCCGGGGATGTCGATCTGCTGCTGGGCCGGGTCCTTCTCGGCGCCGGCGGCGGCCTCGTCCCCGGTGCGCGCCTTCGAGGTCGCGCGGCGCTTCGGCTTGCTCTCCGCCTCGGCGGGGGCCTCTGCGGCCTTGGAGGAGGTCTTGGGGGCGGCGGATCCGCCACCCGCCTGCGCCTCCTTGATGACCTCGATCAGCTGGCTCTTGCGCATCCGCGCAGTGCCCCTGATGCCGAGGCCGGACGCGACCTGCTGCAGCTCGGCCAGGACCATGCCCTCGAGGCCGGTGCCGGAGCGGCGGCGCCGTGCGGTGGTGCCAGTGGCAGCACCTTCGGCGGGCGCGGCGCTGTCGACGCTCTTGTCGGCAGTCACGCCCATCAGATCGGTGGTGTCGCTCACGAAGGGTCCTTCCCTGGAGCGGACGTCGGCCTTCTGGCTCGGCGACCGGTTGTGCTGTCCGACAGCGGTCTGTTGATCTTGCTGGATCGCGGACCTTGCCGGGGCGGTGGTCCGCCGGGTGTACGGCGGAGAGATGAACGTGCGGGGTCCGGCGCGAGATCCCCCTGCTCGGCCCACTCCTGGACGAGCGAGGGGTGTCGTGCCGGTTCCGGAGCGTGCTCGAAACTGCTCAGGCAGGCTGCTCAGGCAGTTGGGGAGGCTCCCGGAAGAATGGTGGTCCCGGAGGGGGACACGAAGCAACGCGCCTCAAAGACGTCGGTTGCAGACTTGAGGTTAACACTACCGGCTCCAACAAACATTCCCCCTCTCGCTCACCGGTAATCACATGCGGTTACGCGGCCAGCGGCAGCACACTGGCGCCCGTCGCGTCGAGGGCCAGCCGGTTCGCCGCCCAGCCCTCCCCCGCCAGTCGGGCGACCTTGTCGGCCGAGCCTTCCTCCGTCAGCGCGAGAACCGTGGGCCCCGCACCGGAGATGACCGCGGGCACGCCGTCGGCGCGCAGACGGTTGACCAGCTCCACGCTCTCCGGCATGGCGGGACCCCGGTATTCCTGGTGGATCCGGTCCTCGGTGGCGGCGAGCAGCAGCTCCGGGCGGCGGGTCAGGGCCTCGACGAGCAGGGCCGCCCGGCCGGCGTTGAGGGCCGCGTCGACGTGCGGGACGGTGCGCGGGAGCAGGCCGCGCGCCGTCTCGGTGAGCACCGGGCGCCCCGGTACGAAGACCACCGGGACGACGGATTCGGCGGGGTCCATCCTGATCGCCCGGGCCGCGCCGCCGTCCATCCAGGCGAGCGTGAATCCGCCGAGCAGACAGGCCGCGACGTTGTCGGGGTGTCCCTCGATCTCGGTCGCCAGCTCCAGCAGGGCGGCGTCGTCGAGGCGGGCGTCGCCACCGGTCGTCACGGCGCGGGCGGCGACGATTCCGGCGCAGATGGCGGCGGAGGAGGAGCCGAGGCCACGGCCGTGCGGGATGCGGTTGGCGCAGACGATCTCCAGCCCGCGGGGCTGGCCGCCGAGCAGGTCGAACGCGGTGCGCAGGGAGCGCACGAGCAGGTGGCTCTCGTCGCGGGGCAGCGTCTGGCTGCCCTCACCTGCGATGTCGATGTGCAGCCCGGAGTCGGCGACCCGGACGACGACGTCGTCGTACAGCCCCAGCGAGAGGCCCAGGGCGTCGAAACCCGGGCCCAGGTTGGCGCTGGTTGCGGGGACGCGCACCCTGACGGCGGCGGCTCGGAACGCGGGACCGGCCATCGGTCGGACCACTCCTTGTAAGGCGGCGGGGATGCAGTGCGGGTGGCTCTGCGGCGGCGGGGCGTTGAGGGCGGGGGTATGGGCGGGTGCGAACGGCGGGGGTCGCGGCTGTGCGGGCGGAGGGCTCCGAAAAGGTGCGGGAATCCGGCGGCCGGCCCGACGGCCACGACGGGGACCGCAGGCCTGGCGGTCCGGCGGGCGGATGCCGGGCGGATGGGGTACAGCTTATCGAAGGAAGGTTCTGTGGCGACATAGGGCGCACAGGAGGCGCACGATGCGTGTCGCCCGCCTCTCATGCGCTCTCCGCCCCGGAAAGGGGCTGGTTGAGCCGGTTGTCGTGGTTACCCGGGCCGGCCGCGGCGCTTGGCCCCGGCCGGCCCGGGACCGGATCAGACGAGTCCGAGCTTCTCGGCGGCGGCGACCGCGTCGACCGGGACCGTGACCGGCTGCGGCGCGCCCGCGACGGCCCAGTCGGGGTCCTTGAGGCCGTTGCCGGTGACCGTGCAGACGATGCGCTGGCCGGGGTCGACCTTGCCCTCTTCGGCGGCCTTGAGCAGGCCGGCGACGGACGCGGCCGAGGCGGGCTCCACGAAGACGCCCTCCTGGGAGGCCAACAGCCGGTACGCGGACAGGATCTGCCGGTCCGTCACCTCGTCGATGAAGCCGCCCGACTCGTCGCGTGCGGCGAGGGCGTAGTCCCAGGAGGCCGGGTTGCCGATGCGGATCGCGGTGGCGATGGTCGACGGGTCCTTCACGACCTCGCCGCGCACGATGGGCGCGGAGCCGGAGGCCTGGAAGCCCCACATGCGCGGGGAGCGGGTCGAGACGGCGTCACCGGCGTACTCGGTGTACCCCTTCCAGTACGCGGTGATGTTGCCCGCGTTGCCGACCGGCAGTACGTGGATGTCGGGGGCGTCGCCGAGCGCGTCGACGATCTCGAACGCGGCGGTCTTCTGGCCCTCGATACGGACCGGATTGACCGAATTGACCAGCGCCACCGGGTAGTTGTCCGAGAGCGAGCGGGCCAGGGTCAGGCAGTCGTCGAAGTTGCCGTCGACCTGGAGGATCTTGGCGCCGTGCACGAGCGCCTGGCCCATCTTGCCGAGCGCGATCTTGCCCTGCGGTACGAGGACGGCGCAGACCATCCCCGCGCGCACGGCGTACGCCGCGGCGGAGGCCGAGGTGTTTCCGGTGGAGGCGCAGATGACGGCCTTCGCCCCCTCCTCCTTGGCCCGGGTGATGGCCATGGTCATGCCGCGGTCCTTGAACGAACCGGTGGGGTTGGCGCCCTCGACCTTGAGGTGCACCTCGCAGCCCGTGCGCTCGGAGAGGACCTGCGCCGGAACGAGCGGCGTACCGCCCTCACGAAGCGTGACGACCGGCGTCGTAGCCGTGACCGGAAGGCGGTCCCGGTACTCCTCGATGATGCCGCGCCACTGGTGGGTGCCCTTGCTGGTCATGGGTCCTTTACTCCCCTTCAACACGCATGATGCTGGCGACACCGCGCACGGTGTCGAGCTTGCGCAGCGCTTCGACGGTCCCGGAGAGGGCGGCGTCGAGCGCGCGGTGGGTGACGACGACGAGGGACGCCTCGCCGTCCTTTCCCTGCTGGCGGACGGTATCGATCGATACGCCCTGCTCGGCGAAGACCGTCGCGACCTGGGCGAGCACGCCCGGCTTGTCGGCCACGTCGAGGCTGATGTGGTAGCGCGTGACGACCTCGCCCATGGGGCTGACCGGCAGGCGCGTGTAGGCGGACTCACCGGGACCGGTGGCCTCGCCCAGTTTGTTGCGGCAGACCGCGACCAGGTCGCCGAGGACCGCGGAGGCGGTCGGCGAGCCGCCGGCGCCGGGCCCGTAGAACATGAGCTGCCCGGCAGCGTCGGCCTCGATGAAGACCGCGTTGTACGCCTCGCGGACCGAGGCCAGCGGGTGGCTGAGCGGGATCATCGCGGGGTGGACGCGGGCGGTGACGGAGGCCCCGTCGGCGGCGCGCTCGCAGATGGCCAGCAGCTTGACCGTGCAGCCCATCCGGCGGGCGGACGCGATGTCGGCGGCGGTGACCTCGGTGATGCCCTCGCGGTGCACGTCGCCGATCCTCACGCGCGTGTGGAAGGCGATCCCGGCGAGGATCGCGGCCTTCGCGGCGGCGTCGAAGCCCTCGACGTCGGCGGTCGGGTCGGCCTCGGCGTAGCCGAGGGCGGTGGCCTCGTCGAGCGCCTCGGAGTAGCCGGCGCCGCTGGTGTCCATCTTGTCGAGGATGAAGTTGGTCGTGCCGTTCACGATGCCGAGCACCCGGTTGACCTTGTCCCCGGCGAGCGACTCGCGCAGCGGCCGCACGAGCGGGATGGCCCCGGCGACGGCGGCCTCGTAATACAGATCGCGGCCGTACTTCTCGGCGGCGGCGTGCAGGGCCGCACCGTCCTCGGCGAGCAGCGCCTTGTTGGCGGAGACGACGCTCGCGCCGTTCTCGAAGGCGGTGGTGATGAGCGCCCGGGCCGGCTCGATGCCCCCGATGACCTCGATGACGACGTCGATGTCGCCGCGCTGCACGAGCGCGGTGGCGTCGGTGGTGATCAGTGCGGGATCGATGCCCTCACGCACCTTCGAGGGCCGGCGGACGGCCACGCCGGCGAGCTCGACGGGCGCGCCGATGCGCGCCGCGAGGTCGTCGGCGTGCGTCGTCATGATGCGCGCCACCTCTGAGCCGACCACACCACAGCCCAGCAGCGCCACCTTCAGCGGACGCGTACGCATCATCCGACCTCGTTTCTCATACATGCTCATTGGGGACCAGTCTCACTCACCGGACGGGAGTTTCTGACCGCCCGTCCGGATCCTGAGATAACTATTTCATCAGCCGACATCGAGACTCAGGAGATCTTCCTCCGTCTCGCGCCGGACGATGGCGCGTGCCTCTCCGTCGCGGACCGCGACGACCGGCGGGCGCAGTGCGTGGTTGTAGTTGCTGGCCATGGAACGGCAGTACGCGCCGGTGGCCGGGACGGCGATCAGGTCGCCGGGGGCCAGGTCGGCGGGCAGGAACGCGTCCTTGACCACGATGTCGCCGCTCTCGCAGTGCTTGCCGACGACCCGGACGAGCATGGGTTCGGCGTCCGAGGTGCGGGAGACGAGCGCGACGCTGTACTCGGCGTCGTACAGCGCGGTGCGGATGTTGTCCGACATGCCGCCGTCGACGCTGACGTACGTCCGCAGCCCCTCCAGGGGCTTGATCGTGCCGACCTCGTACAGCGTGAACGCGGTGGGTCCGACGATGGCGCGCCCGGGCTCGACGGAGATCCGGGGAGTGCGCAGCTTCGCCGACTCGCACTCGCGGGTGACGATGTCGCTGAGCGCCTTGGCGATCTCGTGCGGTTCGCGGGGGTCGTCCTCGGAGGTGTACGCGATGCCGAGGCCGCCGCCGAGGTCGATCTCGGGCAGTTCGACGCCGTGCTCGTCGCGGATCTCGGCGAGCAGCTGCACCACGCGCCGGGCGGACACCTCGAAGCCGGCCATGTCGAAGATCTGCGAGCCGATGTGCGAGTGGACGCCGATGAGTTCGAGGCCGTCGAGGTTCAGGGCGCGGCGCACCGCCTCGGCGGCCTGCCCGTCGGCGAGCGCGATGCCGAACTTCTGGTCCTCGTGCGCGGTGGCGATGAACTCGTGGGTGTGGGCCTCGACACCGACGGTGACGCGGATCTGCACCCGCTGGCGGACACCGTGCCGCTGGGCGATGTGGGCGACGCGGACGATCTCCTGGAAGGAGTCGAGCACGATCCGCCCGACGCCCGCCTCGACGGCCCGCTCGATCTCGGCGACGGTCTTGTTGTTGCCGTGGAAGGCGATGCGCTCGGCGGGCATGCCGGCATCGAGGGCGGTGGTCAGCTCCCCCCCGGAGCAGACGTCGAGATTCAGCCCCTCTTCCTTCAGCCAGCGCACGACGGCGCGGGAGAGGAAGGCCTTCCCGGCGTAGAAGACGTCGGCGCCCGGCCCGAAGGCGTCAGCCCAGGCGCGGCAGCGGGCGCGGAAGTCGCTCTCGTCGAGGAAGTAGGCGGGGGTGCCGAACTCCTCAGCGAGCCGGGCGACGGTGATCCCGCCGACGGTGAGCGCGCCGTCGGCGTCGCGGGTGACGGTGCGCGACCAGACCTTCGCGTCGAGGGCGTTGAGGTCGGCGGCGGGCGCGGAGTAGTGCCCCTCGGTGAGGACGTCGGCGTGACGGGGTCCTGCGGGGTGTGCGGAGCGGCTCATCGTGAAGTTCTCTCGGGTCTCTTCTGATCGCGTCAGAGGTGTTCGGGCGCACGGATGCCGAGCAGGGACAGGCCGCCTGCCAGCACCGTCCCGGCGGCTTCGGCGAGAGCCAGCCGGGCACGGTGGGCGGCCGAGGGTTTCTCGTCACCGGCGGGCAGGGGCGGGCAGGAGTCGTGGAAGCCGAAGAACGCGTGCGCGACGGCTTCCAGCTGCCGGGCGACCCGGTCGGGCGCACGGTGACGGGCCGCGGCGAGCAGAGCGCCGGGGTGGTCGGCGATGAGGTCGAGGAGGGGGCGGGCCGCGCCGTCGCGGGGACCGGGACCGGGGCCTTCCCCGTACGAGGCGCGGCTTTCGCCGTACGGGGCGGGCTCGGCGTACGGGGCGGGCTCGCCGTACGGGGCGGGTTCGGCGGTGAAGCCGAGGAGGGCGGCCCCGCGGGTGAGGGCACGGGCCCTGGCGTAGGCGTACCGGACCCGGAAGAGCGGGTTCGCCTCGCCCTGCACGAGCAGTTCGGGGCCGAGGACGGCGCGGTCGTGCCCGGCGGGCCGCAGGAGCCCCCAGCGGGCCGCGTCCGGCCCGAGCCTGTCTCTTATACACATCTCTGATGGC
>NZ_NTGZ01000478.1 GCF_002551245.1 Streptomyces sp. rh34 | reverse complement strand
CCCCCGCTCCGCACCGGGGCGCACCTCCGCGCGCGGAGGCGCACCGCGCTCCCTGCGCCTCGGCAGCCCCCGCCCCCGGCTGCGGCTCGTCAGCCTCGGGCTGACGCTGGTCATGCTGGCCTTCGTGGCCCGACTGCTCCAGGTCCAGGCCGTCGACGCCAGCGCGTACGCGGCCAAGGCCGAGAAGAACCGCTACCTGGAGTACACGGTCGCCGCCGAGCGCGGCGAGATCACCGACCGCAAGGGCGTCGCGCTCGCCACCAGCGTGGACGCGCACAACATCACGGCCGACCCCAAGCTGTTCACGCCCGAGGAGAGCCACGCGCCCGACGCGCCCCAGCAGGCCGCGGCGCTGCTCGCCCCGATCCTCGGCAAGGACGTCGAGAAGCTGACCGAGCAGCTCTCGGCCAAGACCCGCTACACCGTGCTTGCCCACCGGCAGACCCCCCAGGTCTGGAAGCAGATCAAGGACCTCAAGGCCGTCTTCGCCGAGAAGGCATCCGAGGACGAGCTGAAGGGCGGTCCGGGCGCCAACGTCCTGGCCGGCGTCCTCCAGGAGCCGACCACCAAGCGCGTCTACCCCAACGGGGATCTCGCCGCCGGGATACTGGGATTCGTCAGCGCCGACGGCAAGGGCGGCGGCGGCCTCGAATCGCAGCTGAACGAGGAACTCGCGGGCAAGGACGGCAAGATCCGCTACGCCCAGGCCGGCGGCCGTCGGGTCCCCACCGCGGGCAGCAGCGAGGTCCCGGCCGTGCCCGGCTCCGACATCGAGCTGACCATCGACCGCGACATCCAGTGGGCCGCCCAGAAGGCCATCAGCGACCAGGTCGAGAAGTCCAAGGCCGACCGCGGCTACGTCATCGTGCAGAACACGCGGACCGGCGAGCTGCTGGCCATGGCCAACGCCCCCGGCTACGACCCCAACGACCTCTCCCAGGCGAGTTCCGCCTCCCTCGGCAACGCCGCCCTCCAGGACGTGTACGAGCCCGGCTCCACCAGCAAGGTCATGTCCATGGCCGCCGTACTGGAGGAGAAGGCCGCCACACCCGGCACCCACGTCACCGTCCCCAACCGGCTGCACCGCGGCGACCGGCTCTTCAAGGACGACGTGGACCACCCCACCTGGTACCTCACGCTCAACGGGGTCCTCGCCAAGTCCAGCAACATCGGCACCATCCTGGCGACCGGCCAGCTCGGCAAGACCCAGGCGGAGTCCAACCAGATCCTCTACTCCTACCTGCGCAAGTTCGGCCTCGGCTCCAGGACCGGGCTCGGCTACCCCGGGGAGTCGCCGGGTCTGCTGGCCCACCCGAAGGACTGGTCGACCTCGCAGCAGTACACGATCCCCTTCGGCCAGGGCCTCTCGCTCAACGCCGTCCAGGCCGCCTCGGTCTACTCCACCATCGCCAACGGAGGCGTACGGATCGCCCCCACCCTCGTCCGCGGCACCAAGGGCTCCGACGGGCGCTTCGAAGCCGCCGAGGCCCCCGAGGAGAACCGGGTGGTCAGCGAGAAGACGGCCAAGACCCTGGCGACGATGCTGGAGTCCGTCGTCGACGACAGTGAAGGCACCGGCACCAAGGCCGCCATTCCCGGCTACCGGGTCGCCGGCAAGACCGGCACCGCCAACCGCGTCGACCCCGTCCGTGGCGTCTACAAGGGCTACACCGCCTCCTTCGCGGGCTTCGCCCCCGCCGACAACCCGCAGGTCACCGTCTACTGCGCGATCCAGAACCCCACCAAGGGCAGCTACTTCGGCGGCCAGATCTGCGGTCCGATCCACAAGCAGGTCATGGAGTTCGCGCTCAAGACGCTCCAGACCCCACCGTCCGGCAGCGAGCCGCCCCGGCTGCCGGTGTCCTTCAAGCCCGGCGAGTGAACACGGGGATGCGCGAGCATCTCCTCCAAGGGAACCCTCAGTGACAACCATCACCCCCGATCCCGGGAACCGGAACGAGAACCGCCACAACGGGGGTCCCTCGCTTCGCGAGACGCCGCACCGGCCCGGTACGCTCACCGCCGTGCCCCACGCTGATCAGTCCCAAACCTCTCAGAAGGACGCGCCTGTGACCTACCCGGGAGCGCCCCGACCGGACCGGCTCCGGCCCACCCCTCTCGGCGAGCTGGCAGGCCGGCTCGGCGTCGAAGCGGCCGGGACCGGTGAGGTCACCGGCATCACGCACGACTCGCGGGCCGTGCGCCCGGGCGACGTGTACGCCGCCCTGCCCGGCGCCCGCTTCCACGGCGCCGACTTCGCGGCCCAGGCCGCGGGCCTCGGCGCCGCCGCCGTCCTCACCGAC
>NZ_NTGZ01000477.1 GCF_002551245.1 Streptomyces sp. rh34 | reverse complement strand
GGCCGGTGCCGTGCGGTACGTCGGACCGGGCGCGGACGCGGTGATCGCCCGCTACCCCGAGGCGCTGGTGCACGCCGGGCCGCCTTCGAAGGCCGGGCGGGTGCAGGCCTGGGTGGTCGGGCCCGGGCTCGGCGACGGGCGGAGCGCCGAGGCGGCCGTCGCCGACGTCCTGGCAGCCGACGTCCCCGTGCTCGTCGACGCGGACGGGCTGCGGCTGCTGGACGCGGAGACCGTGCGGACCCGGACCGCCCCCACCGTCCTGACCCCGCACGCGGGGGAGGCCGCGGCCCTGCTCGGCACGGCCCGCGAGGAGGTCGAGGCCGGGCGGCTCGCCGCGGTGCGCGAACTGGCCGCCCGTTACCGCGCCACCGTGCTCCTCAAGGGCTCCACGACCCTGATCGCGGAGGCCCGCGACACCCCCGTACGGGTCAACCCGACCGGCACGTCCTGGCTCGCCACGGCGGGCAGCGGCGACGTGCTCTCCGGTCTCGCGGGCTCCCTGCTCGCGGCCGGACTCGCCCCGCGCGACGCCGCGTCCGTGGGCGCCTATCTGCACGGGCTCGCCGCCCGGCACGGCTCGGACGGTGCCCCGGTCTCCGCGCAGGACGTCGCGGACGGCATCCGGGCCGCCTGGCGCGACGTGCGGGCGGGCTGAACCGGGGCGAAGGTGGAGGACCGGAGGACGAAGGGCGGTCGGCAGAGGTGAGCGACAGCGAACCCGTACGCGTACGCAGGGTCTACGACCCGCCGGAGGACGGCGACGGCACCCGGGTCCTCGTCGACCGGCTCTGGCCCCGGGGCGTCTCCAAGGAGCGGGCCGCGATCGACGTGTGGCTGAAGGACATCACCCCCTCGGACGAGCTGCGCTTCTGGTACCACCAGGGCCGCTCCGGCGCGCGCCACGACACCTTCGTCGAGCGCTACCGCACCGAGCTGGACGACTCGGCGCACACGGAGGCCGTCGAGCGGCTCGTCGGCCTGGTGCGCGAGGGCGGTCCCGTCACGCTGATCACCGCCGTCAAGGACGTGGCCGACAGCCATGTCCCGGTCCTGGTCGACCACCTGACCCATGTGATGAAAAGTACGTAACGTACATAAGGTTGGATATCGGCGCGCACTGCCGTAGAGGCGACCGACGCCTCTGAGAGACTGGGCGCGATGAACGAGACAGCGTCCCTGAGAGCCCGTGCCGAGATCGACCTCGCCGCGCTGCGCGCCAACGTGCGCGTCCTGCGCGAGCGTGCGGCCGGGGCACAGCTCATGGCCGTGGTGAAGTCCGACGGTTACGGGCACGGGGCCGTGCCCTGCGCGCGGGCCGCCCGCGAGGCCGGGGCCGCCTGGCTGGGCACCGCGACCCCGCAGGAGGCCCTCGCCCTGCGCGCGGCCGGACTCGACGGCCGGATCATGTGCTGGCTGTGGACGCCCGGGGGCCCCTGGCGCGAGGCGATCGACGCCGACATCGACGTGTCGGTCAGCTCCATGTGGGCGCTGCGCGAGGTCGTCGCGGCCGCCGACGGGGCCGGCCGCCCGGCCAGGATCCAGCTCAAGGCCGACACCGGACTCGGCCGGGGCGGCTGTCAGCCCGCCGACTGGCCCGAGCTGGTCACCGAGGCGCTGGCCGCCGAGCGCGACGGACGGGTGAGGGTCACCGGCCTCTGGTCCCACTTCGCCTGCGCCGACGAGCCCGGCCACCCCTCGATCGCCGCCCAGCTCGACGTCTACCGCGACATGGTGGCGTACGCCGAGAAGGAGGGCGTGGAGCCCGAGGTGCGGCACATGGCCAACTCCCCGGCCACGCTCACGATCCCCGAGGCCCACTTCGACCTCGTACGGACCGGCATCGCGATGTACGGCATCTCGCCCGCCCCCGAGCTGGGCACGCCCGCCGACTTCGGGCTGCGGCCCGTGATGACGCTCGCCGCGTCCGTCGCCCTGGTCAAGGACGCCCCGGCCGGACACGGCGTCAGCTACGGCCACCACTACACGACGTCCGCCGGGACGACCCTTGGCCTGATCCCCGTCGGCTACGCGGACGGCGTCCCGCGCCACGCGTCGGGCACGGGCCCCGTCCTGGTCGGCGGGAAGGTGCGCACGGTCGCGGGCCGGGTCGCCATGGACCAGTTCGTCGTCGACCTCGGCGGCGACCGGCCGGAGGCGGGTGCGGAAGCGGTGCTGTTCGGGCCGGGCGACCGGGGCGAGCCGACCGCGCAGGACTGGGCGGAGGCCGCCGGCACCATCGCGTACGAGATCGTCACCCGCATCGGCTCCCGGGTGCCGAGGGTGCATGTGAACGGGACGGCCGATCCGAGCGAGCCGACCGGGGGCGTGCGGCGGTGAGCGGGAGCAGCGCGGGTCCCGCCCTGT
>NZ_NTGZ01000476.1 GCF_002551245.1 Streptomyces sp. rh34 | reverse complement strand
AGCCTCAGCCGCCCGCGCGCAGCACCTCCGCCACGACCGGCCCCGCCGCGTCGCCGCCGTGGCCGCCGGTCTGGACGACCGCCGCAGCGGCGAGGTCGTTGCTGAAGCCGGTGAACCAGCTGTTGGAGGTCTCCTGCCCGTCGACCTCCGCCGAACCGGTCTTGGCGCCCTTGTCACCGCCCACCGAGGCCATCGCCTTCGCGCCGGTGCCCCAGGCGGCCGTGGCGCGCATCATCGCCGTCAGCTGCTGGGTGACGGACGGCGACAGCGAGCGCGAGGCGGTCGCCAACTGCCGGTTGTCCAGGGACCGCGGGACGATGACCGGCTGACGGAACGTGCCGGTGCGGGCGGTGGCGGTGATGGACGCCATGTTGAGGGCGTTCATCTGGACCGTGCCCTGGCCGATGTACTGGGCGGCGGCGACGCCACCGGTCTCCTCCGGCACGCTGCCGTCGGTCGTGACGACACCGGTCTTCCAGTCCAGGCCGATCCCGAAGACGTCCCGCGCCTCCTTGGCCAGTGCGGCGTCGTCCTTCGTGTCGTCGATCAGCTTGATGAAGGCGGTGTTGCACGACTTGGCGAAGCTCTGGGTGAACGTACTGCCGTCCGGCAGCGCGAAGTGGTCCAGGTTGTGGAACGAACGCCCCTGGTACAGCACGTCCTTGGGGCACTCCGCCGCCCCGTTCGCCGTGACCAGGCCCTTCTCCAGCAGCAGCGCCGCCGTCACGATCTTCAGCGTGGAGCCGGGCGCCTGCTTCCCCTGCATCGCCGCGTTGAACCCGGTCGCCGGGTTGTTGGCCACCGCGCGGATCGCCCCGGTGGACGGCTTCACCGCGACCACGGAGGCCTGCGCGTACTTCTTCACCGCCCGCTCCGCCGCCGCCTGCGCGCCCGCGTCCAGCGTCGTCTGCACCTTGCCGGGCCTGCCCTTGGCGAGAGTCACCAGGCTGACGTCCGGCTGGGTCTCGTCGGCGGGCTCGATCCACGTCTCGATGCCGGGCGAACCGCCCGCGCTCTCCCCGTACTTCTCCCGCAGCGTGTCCAGGATCGGACCGAGCGAGGGGTACTTCTCCTTGGTCAGCACCTGCCCGTTGTGGTCGACGGCCTCGATCGTCGGCGTCGAGGACGCGCCCGTCTTCAGCGTCGCGCCCTCCGTCAGCTGCGGGTGCACGACCGTCGGGGCCCAGTCGACCAGGGCCTTGCCCGTCGTCAGGCCGCGCACCACGGTCAGCTCCGAGGCGTACGAGAGAGGCTTGGACTTCCCGTCGTACGAGACGGTCGCCTTGACCGTGTAGGGCACCTTCGTGCCGACGGCCGGGCCCGGGGTGATCTTCACCTTGCCGATGCGGGCGTCCTCGCCGTACGAGGCGAGCACGGGCTCCGAGCCCGCCTCGTTGTTGGTGAGGAGGGACGCGGCCGTCGCGTCCCCCGCCGCCCAGGCGTCGAGGAAGCCCTTGGACGTCTCCGCTATCTCCTCCGCGCTCGGCGGCCCGGTCTTCACCTTCGACGACTCGGACGCGCTCCGCGTACCGCCGTCCCCGCCGACGGTGTCGCCGAGCATGCTGTACGCCCCGTAACCGATTCCTCCGGCCATCAGGACGAACGCTCCGCCGATCACGGCGACCTTCGCTCCACTGCGCATCTCGCAGTCCCCCTCCCCAGGAGGCCCCCTGAACACGTTCAAGGGGCAACTGTGAGGAACCCTAAAGGGTTCCGACGGGCGGTGACGGCGTTGTTACCGGACCGGAATGCTTGGCCGGAAAGCGCTCTCCGCGGCGGGATGCGGTGTGATGCGGCGTGACGCGGTGGCATGCCGCGTGATGCCGTGTGATGGGGGGCCGGGGTGGGAAGACTGGCCGGTAATGCACGGGGGAGCGAACGTCGGGGGGCGTACGGCATGGGCATACGAGGGCGCGCGGCGGTGGTCCGGTGACGGCCTACCACATCAAGCATCTGCCGACCGGGATCCTGCCCGAAGGCGCATCCGACACCTGGACCGTGACCGGAAGCGGTGTCGCCTCCCGGCTGTCCGGCGGCATCGCCCCCTGGGCCGTGACCGACGCCGAGCGGTGGCGGAAGGCGGCGGTCCCGGCCGTTGCCGCCCCGGTCGCGGGCGGCTGGGCCCTGGCCGGCCTGGTGGCGGCGGCGTACGTCCTGCTGTTCGGGCTCTCGTCCGCGTCCCTGGCCTGGCACAGCGGGCCCGGGGACGGGACGGACTGGCTGAGGTATCCGGGGCTCGTCCTGCTGACCGCCCTGCCGCTCTGGTACCGGTACGTTCCGGTCGCCGCCGTGCCGGCGGCCCTGCTCGTCGCCGGGGAGGCGGCGTCGGCCCTGGCCCGGCCCGGCGACGTGGACGGCCCGGCGAGGGCCGGATGGCTGGTGGTCCTCGCCGCC
>NZ_NTGZ01000475.1 GCF_002551245.1 Streptomyces sp. rh34 | reverse complement strand
TACAAGAGACAGTCTCTGCTCCACATGCGCCGGGCCGCGGCCCCGCTGCCGGTCGCCCGGCCCGCCCAGTCGGGCCGGTCCGCGTGGGCCCCGGGCAGGGCGCAGCCGGCGTCGCCGCACGAACACCGCTCCCCGCCGCCCACCGCCTCCAGCCAGGTGCCGGGGAACACGTCCCAGTGACGCTCTTCCGCATACCGCACCGCGGCGTCGAGCAGATGCTCGCCCCGCTGCTGAGGGACCTGTACGGCTTCCGTGACTCCGATGGGCTTTTCCACGCCCAGCACAACTTCCGCCGTCACCTGGGGTTACGGCCTCCCCTGAACCGGGGACCGGCGCATCGATGCCGCACGCGGGGCGCATCGGTGCACGAGCGGGGGCGCGCGTGAGGCGTCGCACCGAAGGGCGGGTAACCACCTCCAGGACCGCCGCCCAGGGCCGCTCCCCGGCCTCCACGACGGCGCAACGCGCCATGTCCGTACCGAATGCCGATGGAATATGCGCATTTCTTGTGTATGTGACGGGCAGTGATCCCTTCCACCGATCACTGCACATAACCGATGCTTCAGGGGGACATATGGCTGCAAGGCCTCTCGTAGCCCGCCAGCCCAACGAACGGCTCCAGACGCTCATCCAGGAAGCCGCCTGCTCCAACGCGGGCCTGGCGCGCCGCGTGAACATGGTCGGGGCGGAGCGTGGTCTCGATCTGCGCTACGACAAGACCTCCGTGGCCCGGTGGCTTCGGGGACAGCAGCCCCGGGGCCGGGCCCCGGGGATCATCGCCGAGGCGCTGGGCCGCAAGCTCGGCCGTACGGTCACGATCGACGAGATCGGCATGGCCAACGGCAAGAACCTGGCCTCCGGCGTCGGCCTCCAGTACGCGCCGACCGTCGCCGGGGCCGTCGAGCAGGTCTGCGAGTTGTGGCGCAGCGATGTGGGCCGCCGCGATCTGCTCGCCGGGTCGGCGGTCGCCGCGTCCGCGCTGGTCGAGCCCAGCCGGGACTGGCTGATCTCGGGCCCGGACGCGCAGGTCGAGCGGACGGCGGGGGCCCGGGTCGGGATGTCCGACGTCGAGGCGGTGCGGGCGATGACCGCCGCGCTGACCGACCTCGACCACCGTTTCGGCAGCGGACACGTGCGGCCGGTGCTCGTGCACTACCTCAACAGCGTGGTCTCCGGGCTGCTTTCGGGGGCGTACCGCGAACAGGTGGGGCGGCAGCTGTTCGGCGCGGTGGCCCGGCTCGCCGAGCTCGGCGGCTACATGGCGGTCGACACCGGCCAGCCCGGCCTCGCCCAGCGCTACTACATCCAGGCGCTGCGGCTCGCACAGGCGGCGGGCGACCGGGCGTACGGCGGGTATGTGCTCGCCGCGTCGATGAGCCACCTCGCCGCCCAGCTCGGCAATCCCCGCGAGATCGCCCAACTGGCGCGCGCCGCACAGGAAGGGGCCCGGGGGCACGTCACCCCCCGCGCCCAGGCGATGTTCTACGCGGCGGAGGCCCGGGGGCACGCGCTGCTCGGGGACGCCCGGACCTGCCACGCGGTGGCGGGGCGGGCGGTCGCCGCGCTGGAGCAGGCGGGCCCGGAGTCCGGCGACGACCCCGTCTGGATCGCGCACTTCGACGCGGGCTACCTCGCGGACGAACTGGCGCACTGCCACCGGGACCTGGGGCAGCCGGAGGCGGCGGCCCGGCGGGCCAAGGAGGCGCTGGCCGCGCTGCCGGAGACCCGGGCCCGGCGCCGGGGTATCGCGCTGGTGCTGCTGGCCTCGGCCCAGGTGCAGCAGCGGGAGGTGGAGCGGGCGTGCCACACGGGGACCCGGGCGATGGAGCTGCTGTCGACGGTGCGTTCCAGCCGGGGCGCCGAGTATCTCGACGACCTCCAGCAGCGGCTCACGCCCTACGGCGAGGAGCCCGCGGTGCGGGAGTTCGGCGAGCGCCTGGAGCTCCAGGCGGCCTGAGGACGCGGGGTCGCCGATGCGGTCCGGGCCGTGTTCGCGGCGGTCCGGCCGTTAACAGCGTCGCGGGGCGGCGTGATGTTACCCGCCCTGTGAAGGGGTCGTGAGGGGCACCACGCGCTTGGCGGAGGCGGGCGACCACCCGATAGCGTGAGCCGACGGTTCCGTAGGTTCACACGTAGGAGTCCTGGTGACGCAGAGCGGACAGGGCGGCGAGCACGAGCTCCCCGCCGCACGACCCGCGCACGAGGGTGTCGTGCTGCCTGCCGACGGAGGAGCCCCCTGGACCCCTGGGGCGCCCGGTGCCGGACAGGGCGAGCAGGCGGCGCCCGCGGGCGGTCAGCCGTGGGGCGGGCAGTGGGGGCCGCAGTCCGCCGCGCCGTCGCAGCCGGACCAGCAGGCGCAGGGGGCCTACGGCCTGTCTCTTATACACATCT
>NZ_NTGZ01000474.1 GCF_002551245.1 Streptomyces sp. rh34 | reverse complement strand
GCCCGCAGCTGGGCGGCGCTCGCGGCGCCCGGCTCGGCGGGGGGCGGCACGGCGGTGTACGGGACGGTGGGGGCGGCGGGGCGCGGGACGATCTCCTGACCGGCGTGCGACGCGAAGGGCTCGGCTTCCCGGCCCGGCGGCAGGTCGTACGGCCCCCCGAACCGGCCACCGTCCCGGTCGTCGTCCCGGTCGTCGTTCCGGTCGTCGTTCCGGTCGTCGTTCCGGCGCGGCGCGTATCCCTCCGGCAACGACGGGACGGAAAGCCCTCGGCCCGCCCTGCCCCCGTCGTCCTCCCTGCCCTCGCCGCCGCCGTCATCGGCGTACTCCTGAACGTCGGCGTACTCCTCGACGTCCGCGTACCCCTCGTCGTCCGCGTAGCCCTCGTCGGATCCGTAGCTCTGGACGGCCGCGTGTTCCGCTTCGCTCCTGGCCGGCGGGAGCGCATGGACGCCGCCGAACTCGCTCGGCGCGGCATGCTCGACGGCCGGGATGCCGTACGTCGTGGGGCCGGCCACCGGGTCGGTGTCGGGCGCCGGCCCGGGGGCGTACCCGCAGAGCGCCTCCTCGGCGGCGCCCGCCGCGAGACCGGTGAGCATGACGCGGCCGTCGTCACACACCAGGACCGTGCGCACGGTGATGTTGCGGTGGGTCCAGCCGTGGGCGTGCAGCACCCGCAGGGCGGTGAGCACGTCGGAGCCGATCTCGGCCGCCCGGTACGGGGTGAGGGGGCGTTCGGCGAGGAGGGCGGCGAGCGAGCGGGCCGCGACGAACTCGCTCACTATCCACAGCGAGCCCGCTTCGGCGAACACGTCGAAGACCTGGTCGAGCCGGGGGTGATCGGGCACCTGGGCGGCGGCCTGCGCGGCCTCGATCGCCCTCCGGACCGCCGGGTCCGTGCCGCTGCGGACCGCTCGCCCGGTGGCGCGTCCGGACGCGGAGGGCCGCCCGTCGGCGTCGAGCACCTCCGCGTCCACGATCTCCGGCAACGGCACTTGGCGGACCAGGACTTCCTGTCCGCTGTACGTATCAAACGCCCGGGTCTCGGCCAGTTCGTACCCATCGGACGGGGGCAGCGGAAGGCGGTAGCGGTCGGCAAGCACCCGACCCGCGTAGTCGTCCACGACGCCTCCCCAGAGCGCGCTCTTCCCCCCGGCCATCGGAGGTGCACGTATCCGTCGGTCACGGTCGCCAGGCGGGCAGTTGACCCGCCGTTCCGGCTGCGCACGGTCTCCGGCCTCTTACGATACGTGGCAACGCGGGCCGACGGGCCGGGTCGTGCCAACCCGGCCCGCACAAACGTTTCCCAGCGCCCGGCCCGGGGCGTTCCCGGCCGGCCCACGGGCGGGCCGGCCGGTCGGTACCCGGGCGTTCCGGACGCTCAGCCCCGGATGTACCGGACGGTCAGCCCGTGGGCGTGAACGTGGCGAACGCCGTTTCGCGCAGCGTCCGGCACTCGTCGCCCTCCCACTCGTCCACCTTGCAGCTGATCATGATGGAGTAGCCGCGCTTGGCGTCCACCTTGAAGCCGCGGTTGAGCACCTTGACCCGGACGCCGCCGTGGTTGCGCTCGAACGTCCAGTCCGCGACGGTCGGGTAGCCGTTGTACTCGACCTTCTTGATGCTGCCGTGCTTGTAGCCGTCGCTGAGGACCTTGGCGCTTCCGACGGCCCCGCGCCAGGCGGCCACCGCGTCGTCCTTGGGCGAGCTGTTGAAGTCGACCTGGACGCGGGGGAAGCTGCCCTTCTTGTCGTTGTAGATGCCGCCGGAGTTGCTGCCCGCGATGGCGGTGCGCTTGAAGCCCTTGGGCATCGCCATGGTGAAGTGGAAGCGGCTGTCGGTGACCTTCTCGTACCCGGCGGGCAGGGCGTCGCCCGGGTCCGCCCCGTCGTCCTGGGGGTCGTCGGTCCCGGAGTCGTCGGCGTCGTCGCCGGACGGGTCCTCGGAGGCCCGGCCGTCGTCCGAGCCCTGGCCCTCCTTCTGACCGCCGCCCTTCTCGCCGGCCGAACCGCCGCCGGTGTCGTCGCCCTTGTCGTCGGCGCCGCCGGCCGAGGATCCGGCCGACGCGGCGCTGTCGCCCTTGCCGCCGCCCTTGTCCGCGTCGTCACCGCCGAGAGTGAGCGCGAGGACCGTGCCGAGAATGGCCAGCGCGACGACGGCCGCGATGATCGCGAGGGTGCGGCGGGGCACCACGTCGGTGATCGAGGCACGCGTGGACGCGGCCGAGGACGGCGGGCGCTGCCCGGGTACGGATGCACTCGCCGCCGCGGACTTCGGGGCTCCGGCGGGCCCCGCGACAGCCCCCTTGGCGGTCGTCGGGCCGGACGCGACGGCCACTGCGGGCTTCGCGCCCCGGGCGGAAGTCCCGGGCGGTGACGGAGGCTTGGGCGGTGACGGAGGCTTGGGCGGTGCGGCGGGTGAACCGCCGGCCGCGGCCGGAGAGCTCGCC
>NZ_NTGZ01000473.1 GCF_002551245.1 Streptomyces sp. rh34 | reverse complement strand
ACGCGGTACGGGGCGGGCTGCCCTACATGGGCGCGAGCGCCGGGACCAACATGGCCGCCCCGACCCTGCGCACGTCCAACGACATGCCCATCGTGCAGCCGCCGTCCTTCGAGACGCTGGGCCTGGTCCCGTTCCAGATCAACCCGCACTATCTGGACCCGGACCCGGCCAGCACCCACAAGGGCGAGACCCGCGAGGAGCGGCTCACCGAGTTCCTGGAGGAGAACGACGTACCGGTGCTCGGGCTGCGCGAGGGCTCCTGGCTCCGCGTCGACGGGGACCGGGCCCATGTCCGGGGCGCCCGCCCCGCCCGGCTGTTCTCCCGCGCGGCCGAGCCTCAGGAGCTCCCGCCGGGGTCCGACGTGTCCCGGCTGCTCACGACCGTGCCGCGGTTCGACGCTCCGGTGCGCTGACCGGCCCCGGCCCGGGCGCGGTCGGCGCGTCGTCCGCGCTGCTCGCCAGGAGCACCGGGTGCGCGGAGGGCCGCTGCGAGGGCAGGAACGCCGCCAGCACCAGGCCGATCAGCACCGCCCCTGTGGCGATCAGGAACGAGATCCGGAAGCCCTCCATGGACGGCACCTGGACCGAGCCCATCGTCACGGAGGTGTTGGCCAGCACCATGCCGATGACGGCGCTCGACACCGAGGTGCCGATGGACCGCATCAGGGTGTTGAGGCCGTTGGCCGCGCCGGTCTCCGACGGGTCGACGGCCCCGATGATCAGGGCGGGCAGCGAGGAGTAGGCGAGGCCGATCCCGGCACCGAGCACCACCGCGATCAGCACGGTCTGCCAGGCGGCGCTGAGCAGGCCGAGCCCGGCCCCGTAACCGACCGCGATGACCAGCATGCCGAGCATCAGCGTGACCTTGGGGCCTCTACGGGCCGAGATCCGGGCGTAGAGCGGGGCGACGAACATCATCGTCACGCCGAGCGGGGCCACGCAGAGCCCGGCGACCACCATGGACTGCCCGAGGCCGTAGCCGGTGGACGTGGGCAGCTGGAGCAGTTGCGGCAGAACCAGGGAGACCGCGTAGAAGGCGACCCCGACCATGATCGAGGCGAGGTTGGTCAGCAGCACCTCGCGGCGGGCGGTGGTGCGCAGATCGACGAGCGGCGCCGGGGTGCGCAGTTCGAACAGGCCCCACAGCACCAGGGTGGCGACGGACGCGGCGAGCAGCCCGAGGGTCGGGGCCGACGTCCAGCCCCAGTCGCTGCCCTTGGTGACCGGAAGGAGGAGAAGGACCAGGCCGAGCGAGAGTCCGAGGGCGCCGATCACGTCGAAGGTGCCGGGCGCGCGCAGCGGCGGCTCCGGGACGAGCGTGTACGTGAGCGCCATCGCGAGCAGTCCGAGCCCGGCCGAGCCGAGGAACAGCGCGTGCCAGTCGGCGTGCTGGGCGACCAGCGCGGCGGCGGGCAGCGCGAGGCCGCCGCCCACCCCGATCGAGGAGCTCATCAGGGCCATCGCCGAGCCGAGCCTCTCGCGCGGCAGCTCGTCGCGCATGATGCCGATGCCGAGCGGGATGGCGCCCATCGCGAAGCCCTGGAGCGCGCGGCCGGTGATCATCACGACCAGGTCGTCGGTGGACGCGCAGATCAGCGAGCCGATGACCATGACGGCGAGGGAGGCGAGCAGCATCCGCCGCTTGCCGTACAGGTCGCCGAGCCGCCCCATGATCGGCGTCGAGACGGCGCCCGCGAGCAGGGTGGCGGTCATCACCCAGGTGGCGTTGGCCGGGTCGGTGCTCAGCAGGACGGGCAGGTCCTTGATGACCGGGACGAGCAGGGTCTGCATGACCGCGACGGTGATGCCCGCGAAGGCGAGGACGGGCACGATGGGGCTGGAGCGCGCCGGTCGCGGCCCGGAGGGCTCCCCGGCGTGCCGTATCTGGTTCGTCCGTCGCATACGTGGGGCCTCCGGGCAGCGTCGATCACCCGGGCTCCCCCCAAGTGCGTGCATGGTGAACGCTTCCCGGTGGCGCTCTATTCCGGTTCGGATCCGGCAGTCTCCTGACCTTCCGTCAGATTGAAACGTGTTCTACTCTTGCGCCGTTCCAGTGGCCCCGACCGGCGAGGACCCGCATGGGCATCGGCACAGGCACAGGCACACGCATCGGCACCGGCATCGGGATCACCGAGGAGCACCGCGCGCTGGCGCACTCCGTACGGGGCTGGTTCGCCCGCGCCGTACCACCCGGCGCGGTGCGCGAACTCCTCGACGCGGGGGGCCCGGCCGCCCCCGGCGTGCGCCCGGCCCACTGGGAGGCGCTCGCAGCGCAGGGGCTCACCGGCATCCATCTGCCCGAGGCGTACGGAGGTGGCGGCGGGGACCTCCTCGACCTCGCCGTCGTCCTGGAGGAGGCCGCGTACGCCTCGCTGCCCGGCCCCTGCCTCGCGACCGCGCTCACCTCCGCCGTGCTGCGCCACGCGGTGGCGGCCGGGGCCGAGGCGCTGAGCGGCCCGCTCAGGG
>NZ_NTGZ01000472.1 GCF_002551245.1 Streptomyces sp. rh34 | reverse complement strand
TCGGATGGATGGCGTAGGAACCTCCATCGTCGGGAGACCTCGACGTCTATCTGCGGACCGACGCGCCCGGCCGACCTACACCCTCATCTGGGAAGAGCCCGCAAAGCCGACGTGATTAGGTCGTCGGTTCGATTCCGACAGGCGGCTCCGGCGAACAGCCCCTGACCTGCGCAAACGCAGGGCAGGGGCGGTTCGGTTCTGGTGGTCGCGCAATGCGCTGGCCTCACGGCTCTGCCCGACACCGACGTCGCTCTCCTCTGCGACGGACCCCTCGCCGGCTGAGCGCTCGCGGCCGGCATCCTGTCCGTGTGCCGATATGCCTCGCTCCGCTCGGCAACGCAGCGTGGCGTTGTGTCGCGACCTGGACGTGCGAGGTGTCAACGGTGCGTCGGCGCAGCGATCGTTGTGTGCGCAGCGAGATGCTCCATGCCGCACGCGCGGCGCGCACGAACGCAACGCCCCGGAACGCCAACGACCCGTCATCGCTGCGACGCGCAACGCGTCTCCCGTCACGGCAACGGATCGCAACCACGACCCGCCCACGGCGCCTCGCGGGACGGAGGGCAAGTTGACACAGTTGCGCTGCCATGGAACCGCGCTGGCTCTCTCGATGACCACCGGTGAAACAGTGCCGCTCCAGGCTTGCGCCTGGTGTTGCCTGGCCTCCTCGTGATCGGCCCGTCGGGGATCGTCAACGTGGTGCGGGTGTCGAGGCGGTCGGGTCCGACGGCTCGGCGGGGCGCGATCGTCTCGTGCGTTGGCGGACTACGGGAGCTTGGACGCGAGGACGTCGGCCGCCAGGATCTCGGGTGCTGCGCCGAGGAGGTGCTGGTTGGCCATCAGGGCTGCGACGATGGCGCCGTTGGCGTGGGCGTCGCGAGCGGCCTCGTCGGGGAATGCATCGAAGATCCAGAAGGTGTCGGCGTGGGTCCTAGCCGCGAACCAGACAATCGTTCCTACTTCTTCGTTGGCGAGTGCGACAGCGCCGGCGAGCAGATCGGCGAGCGCGTCGTGCTGTCCATCGGCCGCGACGATCTTGGCGACGAAGGCATACGGAAGTGATGCGGGTGTGGACATGAGGGGTTCTCCTTGAAGTCGGGGTTCTTCGTGGGGCGAGTTCAGCGTATGACGAGCGAGGGCCGGTGGGGAGTGGCGTATACGGCAGTATTGCTATTGTTCGCGCCATGCGTATCGGACTGATCGCGATCGACGGCTGCTTCGGTTCGGCGGTCGCGTCGGTCATCGACATCGTGCGGGTGGCCGACGGAGCCCGCGGCGATGTCGACCCGCGGATCGACCCGATCGAACTCGCCATCCTCGGACCGAAACGGCGAGTGACCACGACGGCATCGATGACCCTGTCGGTGGACCACCCGCTTTCGGAGTCCGGAGAGTTCGACGTGGTCGTCGTCCCTGCGCTTGGAACCCTCACGGCCGCCGCGACCCACGACGCCCTCCAGAGCCGAGATGCTCGTTCGGTCATCGCCTCACTCGGGCGCCTCGACGACGCGACCACCCGGATCGCCGCGGCGTGCACCGGCGTGTTCGCCGTCGCCGAGACCGGACGGATGCATCATCGGCGGGCGACGACCAGCTGGTTCCTGGGGCCGGAGTTCCTGAAGCGCTATCCGACCGTCGCCCTCGATCTCGACACCATGGTCGTGGTCGACGGGAACCTCGTCACCGCCGGCGCCGCCTTCGCCCACATCGACCTCGCGCTCTCACTCGTGCGATCGATCAGCCCCGACCTGGCCCAACATGTCGCCAAGCTCCTCATCATCGACGAGCGCCCGTCGCAGGCGGCCTTCGTCGCCTACGAACATCTCCGGCACGAGGACCCGATCGTCGTCGAGTTCGAACGCTTCGTGCGCGTCCGCCTGGACGAACCGTTCAACGTCGCCGTCGTCGCGCAGTCGCTCGGCACCAGCCGGCGCACCCTCGAACGACGAGTCCGTGCGGCGCTCAACCTCACTCCGCTCGGCTTCGTCCAACGGCTTCGCATCGAACGAGCTCGGCACCTCTCAGCAACCACGGACCTCACCTCCGCCGAGATCGCGCGACGGGTCGGCTACGCGAACGCCGAGACTCTGCGCTCCCTCCTGCGCAGGGAGCGACGCCGTTCCTGACCTATCGCCATGCCTGTAGCCGGTGTCCTAGCGCTCGGTTGGAACCACCTCTCAGCACGTCGCGTCGACGCTCCTGCGTCGCCCCTGGACGACCCACTCGACACGCCCGCAGCACAGGCCATGTGACGTGCCCCGGCTTCCCGGACGGTCGGGGTTGGGTGGCTGTGATGTCGCTGCGTTCTCGTCGAGGGGGTCAGCAGACCCGATCAGGGTCGATTGGGATGAGCCGCGAAGGCGGTCAGGTCAGGGCGGCCGAACCCGGCCGGCGGGGTAGCGTCGGACACGTCGAGGTCTTTCGGATGGATGGCGTAGGAACCTCCATCGTCGGGAGACCTCGACGTCTATCTGCGGACCGAC
>NZ_NTGZ01000471.1 GCF_002551245.1 Streptomyces sp. rh34 | reverse complement strand
CCTTGCCAGCCCGCTCAGAGATGTGTATAAGAGACAGGGCGAGGACCGCGCGGGCCGACCCGGGGCCGTGGTGCCGCACGCCCAGGAGCCAGGGACCGGCGGCCGCGCGGGGCCCCGGCTCAGGTGTTCCGGTCGCCGTCGCCGTTTCGGTCGCCGTCCCGGTTGCCTTTTCGGTCGCCGTGGCTCCTCCGGTCGCGGCCGCCCTCGCCGTCCCGGCGGGGCTCGTCATGCGGTTACCTCGCGGCAGGCGCGGTAGAAGTCCTTCCAGCCGTCCCGCTCGCGGACCACGGTCTCCAGATACTCCTGCCAGACCACCCGGTCCGCCGCCGGATCCCGGACGACCGCGCCGAGGATCCCGGCCGCGACGTCCCCGGGGCGCAGGACGCCGTCGCCGAAGTGGGCCGCGAGCGCGAGGCCGTTCGTGACGACGGAGATCGCCTCCGCGGTGGAGAGCGTGCCGGAGGGGGACTTGAGCTTGGTCCGGCCGTCGGTGGTCACCCCGTCGCGCAGCTCGCGGAAGACCGTCACCACGCGCCGGATCTCGGTCAGGCCCTCCGGCGCCGCGGGCAGGTCCAGCGAGCGGCCGATCTGGTCGACCCGCCGCGACACGATGTCGACCTCGGCGTCCGGGGTGGCGGGCAGGGGCAGCACGACGGTGTTGAACCGGCGTCGCAGCGCGCTGGACAGCTCGTTGACGCCGCGGTCCCGGTCGTTGGCCGTGGCGATGAGGTTGAAGCCGCGGACGGCCTGGACCTCCTGCCCCAGCTCGGGGACGGGGAGCGTCTTCTCGGACAGGATCGTGATCAGCGAGTCCTGCACGTCGGCGGGGATGCGGGTCAGCTCCTCGACCCGGGCGGTCATGCCCTCGGACATCGCCCGCATCAGCGGGCTGGGGACCAGGGCGTCGCGGCTGGGGCCGTGGGCGAGCAGCTGCGCGTAGTTCCACCCGTAGCGGACGGCTTCCTCGGGCGTCCCGGCCGTGCCCTGCACGAGCAGCGTCGAGTCACCGCTGACCGCGGCGGCGAGGTGTTCGGACACCCAGGTCTTGGCCGTACCGGGAACGCCGAGCAGGAGCAGCGCCCGGTCGGTGGCGAGCGTGGTCACGGCCACCTCGACCAGGCGGCGCGGGCCCACGTACTTCGGCGTGATCACCGTGCCGTCCGGCAGGGTCCCGCCCTGCAGATAGGTGGCGACGGCCCAGGGCGACAGCCGCCAACGGGCGGGCCTCGGGCGGTCGTCGGCGGCTTCGAGCGCCTTCAGCTCGTCGGCGAACGCGTCCTCGGCATGCGGGCGCAGCACCTCGGCGCCCGCCTCCGACGCGATGGCCGCGGTGGTTTCGGACACGGTCATGGATCCCCCTCCAGATCGGTCGACCTGATGTGGTTCCCACCGTGCACCATGCCACTGACAACGGGCCCTGACCGCTGGTCAGAGCCCGTCCGTGAGCACGTGGAACCGGCTGGGTCGCCCCCGCCGGACCCCACTCGGCCGGTCAGCCGGTCAGCCGGTCAGCCGGTCAGCCGGTCAGCCCACGATCGGCGACACCGCGACGCAGCCGCCGGCCGTGAGCATGCCCTCCCCCTTCGCCTCCTTGATGACCTTGCCCTTGTAGGTGATGGAGCAGGTGACGTCGGCGCCGCCCGCGTCCACGGCCATCGGCATGACGGCGGGCGGCATGATGCCGCGCAGCTCGACGGTCTTCTTCCACGGCAGGGTCGGCGCGGTGACGGTCTCCAGCTCGGGCTCCATGGCCTTGCCGCCGCCCCCGTGGTACGTGATCTCGTCGACGCCCTTGCCGGTGACCTCGTACGTGACCTCGTACTTCTCATCCACGGTCGTGTCGACCGCCTCGCCGACCGCCTCGTCGACCGACTCGGCCGAGCAGGCGCCGAGGCCGAGCACGAGACCGGCGATCGCGAGCGCGTGGGCAGCGGCGCGCACGGGGCGGGTGGTTCTGGAGGCGGGTGCGGTGCGGATGGTGCGGTTCATTCCGGGATCCCCCCTGGATCGGACCGGGCACGGATCTGTTCCGTACGCGGAGATCGCAGAGAAACGCAGGCGAATGGCAAAGTCAAATCCCGCTCGGGGCGGCTGCTTCGCAGGTCGGAGGGGATTGTCAGTGGCGCCCCCTACCGTCGGGGACATGCTGCTATCTCACGGGGGAGAGCCCTCGCCCACCGGTGGACCGGTGGCGCGCTGGACGGTGGAACAGGTGCTGGCACTGGCTCCTGACGACGCTTCACGCAGAGCGGGCACACGGCTCGGCGCGGCCGGACCGTGGACCGGCACGGGCCGTGATGCCGTGGGCGCGGTGTGGGGCCTGTGCAAGGGGAGCGGGAGCACGCCGTACCGGACGGTGGTCGACACCACCGGCCCGGCCTACTCCTGCAGTTGCCCGAGCCGGAAGTTCCCGTGCAAGCACGCGCTGGGGCTGTTGCTGCTGCGGGCCTCCGACGACACCGCGGTCCGGCCGGGCGAGCCGGCCGACTGGGCCGTGACGTGGATCGAGGCCCGGCGCGGACGCGTGGTTGAGAAGGGCGGGCCCGCCGCGGGCGGCGGT
>NZ_NTGZ01000470.1 GCF_002551245.1 Streptomyces sp. rh34 | reverse complement strand
AGATGTGTATAAGAGACAGGACCCGGCCTGCGCGGCGGACGCCGGTCCCGCCCCGGCCGACGCCGTACCCGCCTCCACCGGCGCCACGCGCACCCCGGCGGACGCCGTCCCGCCCCGGCCCCGTCCCGTGGTCGCGCCGCAGGACACCGTCCCGTACGACGGGCTGGGGGTCCGGGGCCCGACCAGGCGGCGGCTGCTCGCGTTCGGCGGTGCCGCGCTCGTGGCGGGAGGGGGCCTCGGCGGTGCGGCCCTGCTCCGGCGCACCGAGAAGAACGACCCGACCGGCCCCCGGAGGCCCACGCCACCGCCGAAGGCCCGCTGGGCCCGGGGACGCCTGCTGTGGACCCGGGCCGTCGGCGACCTCGGCCCCGCCGGCCGGGTGCTGCGCCACGGCAGCGCGCTCCTCATCACGGACGCGGCCGCGGTGACCGCGCTCGACGCGGCCACGGGTGCCGTGCGCTGGCGGCATCCGGCGCGGGATGTCACGGCCGTCCGGCCGCTCGGGGACCAGGTGCACCTGCTGCTCTCCGGACTGCTCTTCGCACCGGAGCTCCTCACCCTCGACGCCCGTACGGGCAACCGGCGCTGGTCGGCCCTGCCGGACCGGCCGGTCGACGCCCGGACGTCCACCGTCCCCGACGGCCAGTCGGCGTTCTTCACCGTCGACAGCGGAACGACGGCCCTGGTCTCCTACGCCTCCGACGCCTCCCTGTGGGCGAAGCGCTCCGTGGGCGAACGCCCCTGGCGCGCCTACGGTTTCGACTCCCGTACGGGAAAGGCTCTCTGGTTCCACGAGGGGACGCGGGCCGCGGTGACCGGCATCGACGCGGCGGGCGGGCGGCTGGCCGTCGCGCTCCGCCTCCCCACCCGTCACGGGGCCCCCGCCGAGGAGCCGTTGGTCGTGCTGCGGACCTCCGGCGCGGCGCCACGGCCGGAGCCGGAGATACCCGGCGGCGCCCCGTATCCGCACGCCCACCCCGGCGCCTCCGGCACCCGGTACTACGCGCGTGGCAGCCGGATCGTCGCGGTCGATCTGGCGGCCCGGCGTACCGCCTGGCACCGTACGCTCGAAGGGTCGCCCACGGTCACGCCCACGGCGACCGGTGGCGTGGTGCACGCCGCGACGCCGGACGGGGTCACCGCGCTCGACGCCCGGAGCGGGCGGGTCCGCTGGAGGCGCCCGGGCCTCGGGCGGCTCGCCTCCGACGACGGCGGCGTCGACGACGGGCCGCCGCTGGTGGCGGACGGCACGGTGTACGCCACCGGGCCGGAGCCGGGCCGCGAGGAGAAGCCCGGGGAGGCGTCGTTCCGGGGGGTGCACGCCCTCGACGCCGTCCGCGAGCGCCGGCTGTGGGCGGTCCCCGTCGAGGGGGACGGGCCCCTCCTCGCCGCCGCCGGCGGGGGCCTCCTCCATGTCTGCGCCGACGGGACCGTGCAGACCTTCACCGGACCGGACTCCGCGTGACCGGCCCGCTGCTCCCCGGCGATCCCGAACGGCTCGGCTCCATCCGGCTGCTGGGCCGGCTCGGGGCGGGCGGCATGGGCACCGTCTACCTGGGCCGGACGCCCGGCGGGCTGACCGTCGCGGTGAAGACGGTGCACGAACACCTGGCGGCCGACCCGCACTTCCGGGAACGGTTCCGCCGCGAGGCCGCCGCCGCCCGCGCGGTGACCGGGGCGCACACGGCGGCGGTGCTCGACGCGGACCCGGAGTCCTCCCGGCCCTGGCTCGCCACCGCGTATCTGCCGGGCGTCACGTTGCGGCACGCGGTGGCGGCGGCCGGGCCGCTGGCGCCCTCCGCCGTACGGTCCCTGGGCGCGGCCCTCGCCGAGGCGCTGGAGGCCGTCCACCGGGCGGGGCTCGTCCACCGCGACCTCAAGCCGTCGAACGTGCTGATCAGCGCCGACGGGCCCCGGGTCATCGACTTCGGGATCGCCCGCGCGATCAGCGACCACGGGCTGACCGGGGCGGGCGACGTCATCGGCACCCCGGGGTTCATCGCCCCGGAGCAGATCACCGAAACCGTCGTCACCGGTGCCGCGACGGCCCGGGAAGCGCTGACCCGGGGAGTGGTGACCGGGGCGGCCGACGTGTTCGCGCTCGGGGCTGTGCTGGTGTTCGCCGCCACCGGAGGCAGCCCCTTCGGCTCGGCGACCCCGGCGGTGCTGCTGTACCGGGCCGTCCACGAGGACCCGGATCTCTCCGGCGTACCGGCCGCGGTACGGGAGGTGGTGACGGCCTGCCTGGAGAAGGATCCCGGCCTCCGGCCGACGGTGGACCAGGTCCTGCGGGCCACCGCGGACCCGCATCCGGCGCTGTGGTGGCGCACGGAGCCGCTGCGTTCGCTGGTCCTGGGCGAGGCGGCGGGGCACACCCGAGGGAAGCCTGCCGAGGAGGGCGGCACGCACACCGCCGGCCGGCTCGCGGACAGGGAAGCCGGGGAAGCCGCCCACAGCGCCGGGGAAGCCGCCCCGGGCCCGGCCGAGGCTCCCGGTACGGAACCCGCGGCACGTCCGGCCGCCGCGCCCGGCCGCACCC